>JAFTSS010000067.1 GCA_017467185.1 Paludibacteraceae bacterium
ATATTGCTATTTATCCATTATCGTTGACATCTATCAGATTTAATATTAATACTAGTATAGAGAAAATAGAACATGTGATTGATATAAAATCGTTGCAGTTGATTTATGGTGAAGACTTTATTGTAGAAATTGAGGATATTACACGAACTAATCAATTAATGGTGTATCCAAATCCAGCATCTGATTATATTGTGGTAGAAGGTGTTGAGGGAGGAGAAATTTCTATCTATAGTTTGGAAGGACAATGTGTATATCAGAGCACAATGCACAGTGCAAAACCAGCTGTCTTGAGCGATAGCGAAAAATGTACAATTGATGCTTCTGTTTTGCCTGCTGGGACATATATTGTGAAGAGTGGTAGTGCATCTTGCAAGGTGATAATTAAATAATTTATAGAAACTATAGCAACTATGGAGACTATAATAACAATATAAGTTATAGTAACTATAGAGACTATAATAACTATAGATGCTATAGAAACTATAAAAATAATTATATTTGATTTTTTATGAAAAAGTTTCTAACTATATTTTGTGTATTGTGTATTGCACATTGCGCTTTTGCCAAAGAGGTGGTTGTTGTTCAAAAAACAACTGAACCATATTTGGGAAATGCATCGCAAGCTTGTGAGCGTAAATTGATACATAAAAACATAGAGGTCGTAAATCATTTAAAATATTTTGAGGTAAAGAAAGATGGTAAAGTTATAGCATCTTTTGACCCAGTTAATATTGATAGAAATTCGTTGTATATTTGGGCTGAACTATCGCCAAATGGAAAGATGTTGCTATTTTCTACTTCAGATCAAGGTGTTTTTATTGTAAATCTTAAGGGTAAGATACTTTATAAATTAGGTAAGATTGCAAGAGCAACTAATTGGTGGAATAATAGATATATTGTTGGCATGATAGATGAAGATGATGGTGACAATTTCACTAAATCAGACCTTGTGATGATTGATATTAAGACAGGTAGGCAAATGCCAATTGAGACAGAGGAGGGAATAGCCCTCTATCCGTGTGCAAATAAGCCATATATTGAATATTTTACTTTAGATGATAAAAAACACACAGTAGAATTGAGAATTGAGAATTGAGAATTATACATAATGAGGAATTGTGCATTGTGCATTAATAACTAATAATTAATAACTAATAACTATGAAGAAAGTTTTACTTGTTTTTGCAATGGTTGTTGCTTCTTTTGCAATATTTGCACAAGGCAAAACCAAAATCTACATCAATCCTGGTCATGGTGGTTGGGATAGTGATGATCGTTATGTAGCATTGCCTCCGTATGGTAAGGTTGAGTCAAAGTATGATACACTTGCCTTTTGGGAGTCGTCAAGTAACCTTGATAAAGGTTTAATTCTTTATCATATGCTTGACTCGTTAAATCAAATTCCGGGCGAAGATGGTTGGGAATTTATGATTTCTCGTACTTTAAATCGCACTGAAGATGACCGTCTTCTTTCTGAAATTGTGGAAGAAAGCAATGCCTTTAATTCAAATTTTATGCTCTCTATTCACTCTAATGCAGGTAATCCGGCAAATTATCCGTTGATGCTTTATTCTGGAGTTGATGAGGGTGATGATTTGAATGCTTATTCGCATAAAGTAACAGAAGTAAATAATGCAGAGAGCCGTGCTGTAAGTAAATTGATTGGTGACAATATTCGTGGTGTTACTCTTGTGCCTTGGACTAATGCTATGCAACTTCGTGGTGATAAAACATTTGCTCGAGATATTATGGGATGGAGTAATGGTTATGGTGTGCTTCGTGACTTGACAACTCCTGGTTTGATTTCAGAAGGTCGTATGCACGACTATGCTCCAGAAACATATCGTCTTATGAATCACGAATATCGTTGGTTGGAAGCTTGGCACTTCTTGCACGCATTTGTACACTATTATAAAGGACGTACGCTCAAAACAGGTAATATCGCAGGTGACGTTCGTGATAAATATATTTCTGTAGATGAATTTGAAGCCTATAAATCTGCAAAATTAGGGGGTAAGGGTAAATATTATCGTCCTGGTACTCGTGATGCAATGATGCCTTTATGTGGTGCAGATGTTGCTCTTATGCAAAATGGAGACACTCTTCGTACTTATAAAACTGACCAATATTTCAATGGCTTCTGGTTGTTTGGCAATCTTAATGCAGGTACTTATCAAGTTGCAATTTCAAAAGAAGGTTATCACACACAAATTCAAGATGTCGTGGTGAATGCGGATGAAACTACATACGTAACAGTTGATATGCAAGCAGTTCGTAATACACCTCCAGAGGTGATTTCTTTTATGCCTGCAAATAATGAAATTGACTCTGTTGAGTGTGGAACCCAAATTATTATAGATTGGAATTGGAGTATGGAGAGGGAGATTACTGAAAATGCAATAAAAATAGAGCCTGCAATTGAGGGTACATTTACCTGGGAAAATTATGGTACTCGTTTGGTATTTACTCCGACACATCCATTTATTGGTAATACAGTTTATACTATAACTATTGCAACAACTGCAGCTCATCCTGATACGGGTTACACAAATACACTTCAAGAGGAATATGTTTCTAAATTCTTAACAAAATCGTACGATACACTTAAATTATTAGCTACTTCTCCAGCCGAAGGAGAGGAGACCACTTTGAAACCAACTATTTTATTATTGTTTGATTCTAAACTTAGTTCTTCTAAAGATGGAGAATATATTTATCTTGTAGATGAAAAAGGTAATATTTTAGAAAAACCGGCTCGTACTCAAGAGTGGAATAAGGCTGGTAATTATGGAACATATAAATTTGAAGTAACAGAAAATCTTGTAGTTGGTAAAAGTTATAAATTAGTCATTGATGAGTTTACTCAAAATAGAGATGGTATTACTATTCGTGAAAAACGTGAGATTCCTTTCACTCCAGTTAATATGACAGAACCTTTGTTAACTAAAGTGCTTGATTGTTCGACTGCAGCATTTACATATAATGAGGCAACAAGTTCAGAAGTAAGTAAAGTTAAGGTGGCTGTAGATTCAAAAGAGGTGTTGTTTGAAAAATCTAACAAATTGACATATACATTCAATAAAGATGTTGAAGAAGCTTACGTAGAATATTCTTTGAAAGAAGGTATAGAAGTTAATAATGGTGTTGATTTGGCTATTCCTATGAAGGGCGATTTCTCACATAATAATCTTCAATTAGTATATGTAAATGAGGATGCAACAGATTCTGTTGTTACTGATTTTGTAGTGCTTAATAGTTTAAACTGGAAATTCTATAATGTAAAAGTTGCAGACCTTCCAGAAGATGGTAAAAAATGGTATTTGTCGGCATTTGCTGTAGAAAAAACTGGTCACCCAGCAAATGCAATGGATGGTATTATATATATTGAAAATATCTATTGGGGTAGCTATGGTAATACTGTAAATGTTGATCAAGTGGTTGGTGATGGTGTTTCTGTATGGCCTAATCCTGCAACTGATTTCGTATATGTAAGTGCTCCAGAAAATGCTATGATTGAAGTTTATTCTGTAGATGGTACCTTGATTACTTCAATGCCTATTGTAAATGAAACATCGGAGAATAATATTATTCGTCAAATAGCAACACATAATTTGAATGCTGGTGTTTATGTGGTTAATATTACAACATCAAATTCTACTCAAACTCTTAAATTTATTAAAGAGTAAAAGGTAATCTAATCATATAATAAAAAAAGCAGTCTCATCGATTTTGTGAGACTGCTTTTTTTATAATCAAGGTATTTGCTTATGCGTTGATAGTTTCGTTGAACCAAGATTTGAGGAGTTCGAATTGTTCTTCACGGGTCATATTTGAATTATCGAGGAGATGAGCATCGTCGGCTTGACGGAGAGGTGATTCGGCACGATGGGTGTCGCGATAGTCTCGTTCTTGTACGTTGGCTAATACATCGGCATATGGTTGTTCTTCTCCTTTAGCTTTTAGTTCGTCGTAACGGCGTTGAGCGCGTACTTCGGCAGATGCAGTTACGAATACTTTGAGTTCGGCATTTGGGAATACTACAGTTGCAATGTCGCGGCCGTCCATAACTATACCACCCTCTTTGCCCATTTGTTGTTGGAGGGCAACTAAAGCACGGCGAACGAAGCCTATGGCAGATACTCGGCTTGCTCCGTTGGCAACCTCGAGGGTGCGGATGCGAGATTCTACATCTACGCCATTTAATACTGTGTGTTGTACACCATCAACTGTTATGAACGTTATTTGAATGTCGCTTAATGCTTGATTTAAGCCGATTTCATCGATATTTTCGGCATCAATTAGGTTATGGTCGATTGCATAAAGTGCCACTGCACGATACATTGCACCTGTGTCAACGTATGTATAACCAGCATATTTTGCAAGTGCTTTTGCCATGGTGCTTTTGCCACATGATGAAAAGCCGTCGATTGCTACTACTATTTTTTTCATAATATAAGAAGACATAAGAACAGAAATAACATAAATAAAATAATATTTTTATTAAATTATGTTTTTATGTTATTCTGTCTTTGATTTAGTGGATGTTTTTATTTTATTCCAAAATCTGTTAAGTTAGTTGAGAATGTTACATTATATCCTAAACTGCCTGATTGATAAGGCACGATTGAAAATCCGACATTAAATTTATAGGCATGAAAGCC
Source organism: Paludibacteraceae bacterium (assembly GCA_017467185.1). Taxonomy (GTDB): domain Bacteria; phylum Bacteroidota; class Bacteroidia; order Bacteroidales; family Paludibacteraceae; genus Aphodosoma. The sequence continues at coordinate 4,662 of JAFTSS010000067.1, forward strand.
GGCTCCGAAGGCGAATCCGGCGATAGAACGTTTGTCTTTAATTGCCATTTCGCGTTGTCTGCGGTGATTGTATGATGCTATTATATAGAAATTTTTGTGTGGTAGGATTTCAACAGCCCATATTGTGTGGCGGAAAAACATGTCAACGCCAACAGCAGCTTTGGTTTTACCATTCATTTTGTCTAAAGTATTGTTTCCTAAACCATAACTTAAATCCCATGTTTGCATGTTATGGAGTGTGAAATGAAAGCGTAATGGAGCTTTCGGTAATTTTTGCGATACAGCAATTTGTAAATCAATAGGTAGGAGCTCTTGCTTTTTGCTTGGGTCAAGGCTATTATATCCGTTGAATTGAAAACCTACATTGCGAAGAACAAGGCCTGCGGAGAAGAGGGCTTTTTCGTTGTGATATGAAAAACCGATGTCGAAACCTAATCCAGAACTAAAATAGCGTTCGTAGAATGAAAATACTGGTTTCATCGTGATTCCGACGGTCCAACGTGGCGATAACCACCGGCAATACATGGCTGTTAGTGCAATGTCTTTGGCTGTGAAAGTGCCAAGTTCTTGGTTGAATTCATTAGTTTCGAGAAATGTGCCATAATCTACATAATGTACGCCAAATGCCATAAAGTCTTTGTCGCTGAAATTGCGACCATATATGGCAGAGCCTAAGTTTACGTCGTTGAATAGGTTGGTATAGTTAAGACCAAGAAAATTGTGTGTTTTTTCAGATAGCAAAGCTGGGTTGGCAAATGCAAAATTGAGGTCATTGTCGTATAGAGTGATATTCGTGCCTCCAAATGCAGCTTGGCGTGCCCCCGTAGGGAGATTCAAGAATTGAAAAATTCCTGTACCTGCCTGTGCATTAATTGATGTAGACAATAATAAAATGATGAATATGTGTAATAGTCGTTTAATCATAGTGATTATAAAACGGCAAAAATATGTAGTTATTATAATTTCAATTAAATTTTAATCTATCTGGTTGGTGTCTCATATCTCATATCTCGTGTCTCGTGTCTCGTGTCTTTTTCAAATTGTTATTATTTCGTTCATTGGGAGGTCAAAAGGTTCGGTAGGGACTTCAGGTACGATTTGAAATTGGAAACAGAGCCCAAGTCGGTAGACGTTAGGATGATGTACGAGGAAACGATCGTAGTAGCCTTTGCCACGTCCAAGACGATTGAGATTATGGTCGAAGGCAACACCAGGGATGACTATGAGGTCGATTGAGCCTTGATATGGCTCGGCAATAGGTTCAAGGATGTCGAAGTCGCCTACAATCCATTGTGTTTCTGGTGTTATTTCGACTGGAATTATGTCGTCGCCTTTGACAGTAGGGAGTATTACGCGTTTGCCATCGGCAAGAGCTCGGTTGAACAGTGGGCGTACATTAACTTCGTCCCAAAGTGGGTGATAGAGCATGACTATGTTGGCATTGCGGTAGTGCTCGTTTGCTTCTATCTTTTCGGTTGTAGGTAATGACATTTTGAGAAGTTGTTCTTTGCCTATGCGTTTTTTTTCTGCTCGGATGGCTTTGCGTATCTCGGATTTCATAAAAAATTAGTCAAATAGGGCTAATTAGACAAATTAGTTGTTTTAGGTTTGCAAAGTTACTAAAAAGTTTTGAGAATTCAAATATAATTTGTAATTTCGTAGTCTGAAAAGTTAGAGGTGAAAATAGATTTGAGTAAGAGTCTTGTTACTTGTTATTTATTATTTGTTACTGATTGAAAATATGATTGATAGACAGACTGTAGATAAGATATTGGATGCGGCACAGATTGTTGATGTCGTTAGTGATTTTGTTACTTTGCGTAAGCGTGGGGTGAATTATATTGGTTTGTGTCCGTTTCATGATGAAAAGACAGGTTCGTTTACTGTTTCTCCAGCTAAAGGTATTTTTAAATGTTTTGGCTGTGGAAAGGGTGGTGGTCCTGTGCATTTCATTATGGAGCATGAGCAGTTGGACTATCCTGGAGCGTTGAAATATTTGGCAAAAAAATATCATATTGAGGTTGTCGAGAAGGAGTTGACACCAGAAGAGCAACAGTCGCAATCGGATAGAGAGGCTATGTTTGCTTTGAATACATGGGCTCAGTCGTATTTTACGCAGCAGATGAATAATACGGAGGATGGAAGAGCAATAGGGTTGTCGTATTTTCGTTCGCGTGGATTTACAGATGAAACTATTGCAAAATTTGGATTGGGTTATTGTTTAGATAAGTCGGATGCGATGACAATGACAGCCTTGCATAGTGGCTATAAGGCCGATTTCATCGAGAAATGTGGCTTGGGCAGTAGGCGTGATAATGGTACTTGGTATGATAGATTTAGAGGTAGGGTGATATTTCCTGTGCATACGTTGTCGGGTAAGGTGGTGGCATTTGGTGGTCGTGTGTTGAAAAAAGACGATAAAACCGCTAAATATGTTAATTCGCCAGAGAGTGAGATATATCATAAAAGTAATGAATTATATGGAATTTATTTTGCGAAACAATCGATAGTTAAGCAAGATAGATGCTTTTTAGTTGAGGGTTATACTGATGTGATAAGTATGCATCAGGCTGGAATTACGAATGTTGTGGCATCGTCGGGGACATCGCTTACGCCTGGTCAAATTCGATTAATTCATAGGTTTACGCCGAATATTACGGTGTTGTATGATGGCGACGCGGCGGGTATTAAGGCATCGATTAGAGGTATTGATTTGTTGTTGGAAGAGGGGATGAATGTGAAGGTTGTTTTGTTGCCAGATGGAGAGGACCCAGACTCGTTTGCACAAAACAATAATGCGTCAGATTTCATCGATTTCATCGATAAAAATCAAGTGGATTTCATAAGATTCAAGATACAATTGTTGCTTAGTGATATTGGAGATGACCCATTGAAAAGGTCTCAATTGATATCAAATGTAGCTCGCTCTATAGCTCTTATTCCTGATGTATCAACTCGCCGAGAATATATTCATAGTTGTTATAATATTCTTGATTTGCAAAAAGAGGATGATTTGACTTCTAGAGTTAATGAAATTTTGCAAGATAAACGTGAAAAAGAATTAGACAGAAAATTAAAAGGTGATAATTCTTCATATAATTATGCTACAGACCCTAACGCTATAGATGTTTCAATTTCAACTGAAGTTGTTAATTTGGCAAAAAAAGAATATGTACATCATAAAGAAGAGATGAATATTTTGCATTATTTAGTGCGATATGGGGGTGAGTATTTGTTTCCTTTGGGAGATGGTACGTTGCAGACAGTGGGAGGATTTGTTTTGGATTCGTTAGAGGAACTTGTGGGTGAAGATGGTAATATATTTCATAATCCATTGCACCAACGTATGTTAGAAGAGATGCGAGAGGTTGCGGCAGGGGTGGATACTGCAAAATATTTTACTAATCATGTTGATCCTGATATTTCGGCAAAGGCGGCAGAATTGTTGACGGATAAATATACATTGTCGAAAATACACACAAAGCAGGATGAATATACAGGCGATCCTACGAATGAGAAGGCAAAATGGGAGCATCAAGTGAAGTTGGAAACACAGAGAAAAGAGAATTTGGCTCGTGAGGTGAATACCGTAATTCATGAGTATAAATCGGCAATAATTGTGCATCGTGAACATGAAATAGATCGAAAAATTAAGCAGGCTCAGGAGTCGAAAAATTTCGATGAAATCATGAATTTTATGCGACAAAAGCAGATGATAATTGAGCAGAAAAAGGCATTGTCGAAAGAGATTGGAGGGCGTGTGGTTTTATGGCGTAGATAGTTATAGGATGTAATATTTTAGAGGTATATCTGATTGGATATGCCTCTAATTTTTTATTGATTTTTATGGGGTTGTGTATGTGGAATAAAATTTGTATCTTTGTAGGCTAAATGTTGTCTAACGGGAAATTTATATAACAAGATATATGTCAGAGAATAAGTCAAACGAATTTATTAGTCAAGTGGCTCAAAAAGAGTATGAATATGGTTTTACGACTGATGTTCATACAGAGACAATACAAAAGGGATTGTCGGAGGATGTAATCCGCTTGATTTCAGCAAAGAAAGAAGAGCCAGAGTGGTTGTTGGAGTTTAGGTTGAAAGCTTATCGTCATTGGTTGACGATGCCTATGCCAGATTGGGCGTTGTTGAATATACCTGAGATAGATTTTCAGGCAATATCGTATTATGCTGCACCGAGAAAGAATGCGCCAAAATCGTTGGATGAGGTTGATCCAGAGATACTTGATACGTTTAACAAATTGGGTATTCCGTTGGAGGAACAGAAGGTGTTGAGTGGTATTGCGGTGGATGCGGTGATGGACTCGGTGTCGGTGAAGACTACGTTTCGTGAGAAATTGGCAGAAAAGGGGATTATTTTCTGTTCGATTTCGGAGGCAGTGAAGGAGTATCCTGATTTGGTGCGTGAGTATTTGGGTTCGGTTGTGCCTTATACAGATAATTTTTATGCGGCGTTGAATTGTGCTGTGTTCTCGGATGGGTCGTTTGTTTATATTCCGAAAGGGGTGCGTTGTCCGATGGAATTATCGACATATTTCCGTATAAATGCGGCGGGTACGGGTCAGTTTGAGCGTACGTTGATAGTGGCGGATGATGATGCATACGTGTCGTATTTGGAGGGTTGTACTGCTCCGCAACGCGATGAAAATCAGTTGCATGCGGCGATTGTAGAGATTGTGGTGATGAATAATGCAGAGGTGAAATATTCGACTGTTCAAAACTGGTATCTTGGCGATAAAGAGGGTAAAGGTGGTATCTATAACTTTGTGACTAAGAGAGCAATATGTAAGGGTAATAACTCGAAAGTGTCGTGGACACAGGTGGAGACTGGTTCGGCTATTACTTGGAAATATCCTTCATGTATATTGAAAGGTGATAATTCGGTGGGAGAGTTTTATTCGGTGGCGTTGACAAATAATTATCAACAAGCTGATACAGGTACGAAGATGATACATTTGGGCAAAAATACACGTTCGCGTATCGTAAGCAAAGGTATTTCGGCTGGTCAAAGTCAGAATTCGTATCGTGGATTGGTGAGAGTGAGTTCGAATGCGACAGGTGCAAGAAATTATTCGCAATGCGACTCGTTGTTGTTGGGTGATAAATGTGGTGCTCATACATTCCCATACGTTGATGTGAAGAATCCGACTGCGATTATTGAGCATGAGGCTACTACATCGAAAATATCTGAGGATCAATTGTTCTACTGCTCGCAACGTGGTATTTCGACTGAGGATGCAGTGGGTTTGATTATTGGAGGTTATGCCAAAGAGGTAATCAATAAATTGCCTATGGAGTTTGCGGTGGAAGCACAAAAATTGTTGCAAATATCTCTTGAGGGAAGTGTGGGGTAATTCATAATTATTCGCCTAACGGCTCATGACCTTCTGTTTATAATTATTATTTTTAATTTACGTTTCTTTGTCAATGCGGAGGCGATAAGTGATGAATTTCTGATATGATTAATTTTTAATTTGTTTTTCGTGAATTGGTTAGAGATTATAGCGGTGGTGTTTGGGGTGGTGGCTATATGGCTGGCATCTAAGGGTGAGGTGGTTAATTTTGGCATTGGTTTGGTGAATTGTGTGCTGTATGGCATATTGTTTGGCAGAGAGGGGTTGTATTCGGGGATGATATTGCAGGGAATTTATTTTGCTATAAATCTTTATGGATTATATTCGTGGAGAAAACCTAAGAAAGAGGTGGATAAAGGGTTGAAAGTGATGTGGTTGACTGTGAAAGAGAGAGTGGCGATTGTGGCGGTGATTGTGGTGACTGGAGTGCTGTGGGGGATGGGTGTGAAGTATGGAGCGAGGTTGTTGCCAGAGAATATTCAGGAGCCTCAGTATCCGATGGTTGATGCCATATTGACAACAGCGAGTATAGTGGCACAGATATTGCTGACACGGAAGAAGATAGATAACTGGGTGATATGGGTGTTGGTGGATGTGGTTTATATAGGACTATTCCTGATGGTGGGGATGTATTGGACTGCGGGGCTTTATGTGGTTTATACTGGTATTGCGGTGAATGCGGTTAAAATGTGGAATGAGGAGTTAGGAATGAGGAGTTAGGAATTTTAACCCCTCCGTCCTTCGGACACCTCCCCTAAAACAGGGGAGGAATTTAGAGGGCGATTTGGGTTAGAGTAGAATATAATTATGCATTGTGCATTGTGAATTGTGCATTGATTTATGGATTTGGTGTCATTAGGATATTTGGGTATTGCGATAGCGGCGTTTTTGGCGGCTACGATATTGCCTTTTAGTAGTGAGGTGGTGTTTACGGGGTTGTTGATAGGTGGTTATGACCCGGTTTGGTTAGTTGTATGGGCTACGATAGGTAATACGCTTGGCGGTATGACTTGTTATGGATTGGGGTATTTGGGTAAAATAGAGTGGATTGAGAAATGGCTAAAAATACCACAAGAAAAGGCAGAAAAATGGAAGGATAAAATACATAAATATGGCGATGGATTCGCGTTTTTTTCGTTCTTGCCAGGTGTGGGTGATTTTATTGCAGTGGCGGCAGGATTGTTGAGATGCAGATGGTGGGTGGTGCTTGTATCTATGGCAGTTGGAAAATTGGTGAGATATTTGGTTTGGATGGAAGCAAATCAGATGGTAATGTAATGAGGAATGAGGAATGAGGCATGAGGAATGGGGAATTGAGAATGAGGAATTAGGAATGGGGAATTGAGAATTGAGAAAGTTGCTATTCGCTACTAAGAATTTTAAAATAATAATAACGAGCGAAGCGAAGTCGTCTTGTTACTCGCTACTCGCTACTAAAAATCTAAAAAATAAATGGCAGAATTAAAGAAACTTATCTCGACTATTGTTGAGGGAATGCAAGAGAAAAAAGCAAAAAAGATTGCGATTGTGGATATGAGCAAATTGGAGGCTCCATGTCAATATTTTGTTATATGTGAGGGAGATTCGAGTACACACGTTATGACAGTTGCGACAACGACAAAAGATTTTGTGCGTGAACATGCAGGAGAGAAGCCTTTTTCATCAGATGGTTACGAAAATTGTCAGTGGATTGCAATGGATTATGGAAGTGTAATTGTTCATGTTTTCCAACCAGAATTTCGTGAATTTTATGATATTGAGCACCTTTGGGCAGATGCAAATATCACAATGATTCCGGATTTGGATTGATTTAAACGTAGAAAGTAATAAGTAGAAAGTAGTAAGAAAATAGTAAACTATTTATGTGTTTATTATAGGAGAGTGTAGTATGTCACAAGAAATTAATAACAAACCAAATCAACAAGAGAAAAAACCACAGAAAGGTGGCTACAAACCAAAATTTAATTTTTATTGGATATATTTAGCAATAGGTATATTCTTTATTGTGTTGTCGTTTTGGAATCCGAGAGGATCATCACGCGAAGTTGCGTATTCGCGACTCGAGGATGGATTGCGAAACGGATGTGTGAGTAAGATTTCGATTGAGATATCGAAACAACGCGCTATTGCTGAAATCAATCCTAAATGCGCAAAAGATATAACAGGCATTGAGGCAGAAGGACAAGAAGTTGTTAGAGTAGAGACGATTGTGCCTTCGATTGATGAGTTTTCAAAGTTGCTCAATGAGTTGAAAACCGATAAAGTTTTTAATGGTGAAGTACGCTATACAGAGGGTAAGGATTATTTTGATATGTTCTTATTTTCGGTGTTACCTTTGTTGTTACTCATCGGATTCTTTGTGTTTATGAACCGAAAGATGATGGGTGGCGGTGGTCCTGGAGGAGTATTCAATGTAGGAAAATCGAAGGCTCAAATGTTTGATAAAAACAATCCTCAACATAAGATTACATTTGCAGATGTGGCAGGATTGGAAGGCGCGAAACAAGAGGTGGAAGAGATTGTACACTTTTTGAAAAACCCTAAAAAATATACTGTGCTTGGCGGTAAAATTCCGAAGGGTGCATTGCTTGTAGGCCCTCCGGGAACAGGTAAGACATTGTTGGCGAAAGCAGTGGCTGGAGAGGCTGATGTGCCATTCTTCTCGATGTCTGGTTCGGACTTCGTAGAGATGTTTGTAGGCGTTGGAGCATCGCGTGTGCGTGACCTATTCCAACAAGCGAAAGCGAAAGCTCCATGTATAGTATTTATCGATGAAATCGATGCAATTGGACGCGCACGTGGTAAAAATATAAATCACAATGGTAACGATGAACGTGAAAATACGTTGAACCAATTGCTTACAGAAATGGATGGTTTTGGTTCAAATTCGGGTGTGATTATTTTGGCTGCAACTAACCGTGCTGAGATATTGGATAAGGCTTTGTTGCGTGCGGGACGTTTTGACCGCCAAATACAAGTGGAATTGCCAGATGTTCATGAGCGTAAAGCGATATTTAATGTGCATTTGAAACCATTGAAATTGGATGAGACTGTGGATGTAGAGTTCTTGGCTCGTCAGACACCAGGTTTTTCAGGTGCTGATATTGCAAACGTATGTAATGAGGCAGCTTTGATAGCAGCACGTAAAGAGCATACGGCTGTGGGTCGTCAAGATTTCTTGGATGCAGTAGATAGAATTGTCGGTGGATTGGAGAAAAAATCGAAAATCATTACAGCCGAAGAGAAGAAAAATATTGCTTATCACGAAGCAGGTCATGCTACAATTAGTTGGCATTTGCAATATGCTGATCCATTGGTTAAAGTTACGATTGTGCCTCGTGGACAAGCACTTGGCGCATCATGGTACTTACCAGAAGAGCGTCAGTTGACATCGGAACAACATATATTGGATAAGATATGTGCATTGTTGGGCGGTCGTGCAGCAGAAGAGATATTCTTTGGCATATTAGATACTGGTGCATTGTCGGATTTGGAACAAGCAACACGTCGTGCGTATGCAATGGTTACATATTTTGGTATGAGCGATAAGTTGAAAAATATTTCATACTATGATTCGACAGGTCAGAGTGAATTTGGTTTCAGTAAGCCATATTCAGAGGCAACAGCCCAATTGATTGACCGTGAGGTGCAAAGAATTATTGATGAGCAATATGAACGAGCTAAACAAATACTTCTTCAATATAAAGATGGACACAATGAGGTGGCTCAGATATTGATAGACAAAGAGGTGTTGTTTGCAGAGGATTTGGAGAAAGTGTTTGGTAAACGTCAGTGGGCTTCGCGTGCGGAGGAAATACTTGGAGAAGTTGAAAGTTGAAAGTTGAAATTTGAAAAGGATACGGCGTGCGTATCCCTATAATAGTAGATAGAACTACTAATTAATACAGTATGGATTTTAGGAATTTGATAGTACGCACATTGGCAGGTGCAGTGATGGTTGCGATAATTATTGGGGCAACTATTTGGACACCTTATAGTTTTGGCATAGTTTTTATGCTGATAAGTTTGTTGGCGACTCAGGAATTGTTGAAGTTGCTAACAGGGAAGACGACATATCTTGGCGGTGTGTCGGCTTTACTGTTTTTAGCCATGTTTGCAAAAATGTCGGGGTTTTTCTCTGAAAGGATGACTACAATAGTGTGGGTCGTGTATGGTATGTGTTTGATTGTGGCGATGTTGGGTCAACTATGGAATACGAAGACTAATCCTATTGAGGCGTGGTGTCGTATAGGATTTAGTCAGTTGTATGTTGCAGTGCCATTTGCGATGTTGAATATGATAGTGTTTTTTAATGGAAAATTTACTCCGTTGTTGGTGTTGGCGCTGTTTGTAATTATTTGGGTTAATGATTCATTTGCTTATTTGACTGGTAGTTTGCTTGGTCGTCATAGAATGTTTGAGCGAGTGTCGCCTAAAAAGTCGTGGGAAGGATTTATCGGGGGTAATTTGTTTGCTTTGGCAGCAGGATATGGTTTGTCTTTTATTGAACCAACCTTGTTGTGGTGGCAATGGATTATATTTGCGCAAATAGTTGTGGTATTTGGTACGTTGGGTGATTTGATGGAGTCGTTGTTAAAACGTACGTTGGGTGTGAAAGATTCGGGTATGGCTATACCTGGGCATGGAGGCTGGTTAGACCGTTTTGATAGTTTGATTTTTGCTACTCCAGTGATTGTTTTTTATTTGTATTTATTGTAATTTTGCGATTAAAAAATCTATAATCATAAACGAGCGAATGGAGCGAGTTTCTTTTCTCGCTATACGCTACTAAAAATCTATAATATGAAAAGAAGATTAAAAGTGCATAAAGAGGGTTATGCTATCCTTTTTTCGTTGCTTACTTTATTAGTTGTTACTAATGTTATTGTGTTTATTGAGTCGCCAAATCGTATTTTGAGTGTGGTTTGTTTAGTGATTTCGATATTGACATTTTCGTTTTTCTTATATTTCTTCCGTAATCCTACACGAGAGGTAGAGATAGATGATGAAAATCTTGTAATTGCTCCAGCCGATGGGCATATTGTAGTTACAGAACCAACAGAGGAGTGGGAGTATTTTGATGGTAAGAAGATGATACAAGTGTCAATATTTATGAGTGTATTTTCGGTGCATGCCAATTGGTATCCAATTTCGGGTATTGTGCGTTATGTGCGTCACTATAATGGTCGCCACATGGCTGCATTTTTGCCTAAATCATCGCACGAAAATGAACGTTCGACAGTGGTTATTGAGAACGAAAATGGACATAAAATTTTGATGCGTCAGATTGCAGGAGCTTTGGCTCGTCGTATTGTTACATACGCTGCACCTAACCATAAATGCAATATAAACGAGCATCTTGGTTTTATTAAATTTGGTTCGCGTGTTGATTTATTTTTACCAGAAGGTAGTGAAATATTTGTGGAAATAGGCGAGGCTACTCGTGGTAATGAAACTATTATTGCGCGTCTTCCTGATGCGCAATAAGGAACAAGGAACAAGGAATAGGGTTTCTTGTTAGATGCTAAAATTTTAGAGTATGAAAAAATTGCTTATTGCATTATTATTGATATTTGGTGCTTTCATCGGGCTTGTTGTGTTGATGGGAGCACTAATGGTATTGGCTCCTGAATGGAGTAATTCGATCGAGGGGTTGTTGTTTATACAAGGGTTTCAAACTATCGTGTTGTTTGGTGTTACTGCTTTGGTTGGTGTGTGGTTTATAGAGCGAGTGAATCCGTTTAATCAAATGTCACTTAATAGGGGATTGTCGTTGAAGCCGGGCTTGGTAGCGTTCTTTTTTGCTGTGGCGGCATTGCCTTTAATTTCAATGTTGGCAGAATGGAATAAAGGTATGGAATTGCCATCGTTTTTGGCTTCGGTAGAAGAGATAATGCGTCAGATGGAAGAATCGGCTTTGGCAATGACAGAGAAGTTTTTGAATACATCATCATTTGGAATGATGATTGTTAATCTCTTCGTAATGGCATTGTTGCCAGCGGTGTGTGAGGAGATGATGTTTAGAGGTTGGTTGCAAAGGGTGTTAGGTAATAGGCTAAATTATCATGTGGCAATATGGGTTTCTGCATTTATTTTTTCGGCGATACATTTTCAGTTTTATGGTTTTGTACCTCGTATGATAATAGGTGCAGCATTGGGTTATTTGTATTGTTATACAGGTTCGTTATGGGCATCTATAATAGCGCATTTTACGAATAATGCAGCGGCTGTGATAACAGCGTTTTTGGCTTATAATGGTTATACATCAATCAATTTTGATTTGATAGGTACGGGTGATACTTGGTATTTGTCGGTAGCGTCGGTGGCTGTGTGTTTGGCGTTGATGGGTATTGTTAAGAAAAAGTTAGTTAAATTGTAGAAGCTATAGAAACTATAGCAACTATAGTTACTATATAGAAAATTATAGATGAGGTTTAATAAAAATAGGCGGACATCCAATTGGATATCCGCCTATTTTTATTGTTGAAAAATTAAGTAAACTTATTTTTTCGCTCTCTCAGTCGCCATTTTGGCAAGTTCTTTTGTATAGACTTTGGCAGCAGTAGCTTTGTCGATGCGAGTTACAGGACCGCTGATACAGCCGTTTTCGCAAGCCATAACTTCGATGAATTGGTTAGGGCATTTGCCAGATTTAGCGTATGCGCGGAGGAGACCGATGTTTTTCTTGTTGAGGTTGCTGAGAAGAAGTGCATTAACTTCTGGTCCGCCGAGGTGGTCAACAACAGCTTTTGTTACACCGCCTGTAGCTCCGTAGCCGTGAGAAGTAATGTAGGCGTCTTGGTCGATGTGGAATGGAGCAACTTGTTCGAGGTTGATTTCCATACCATCGAGAATTGAGCCAAGCTCTTCGAATGTCATTACGTAGTCAACGTTTTCGCTATATTCAGCTTCTTTACGTTTAGCGATACATGGGCCAATGAATACTGTTTTGCAATCTGGGTATTTTTCTTTAGCGATTGCTGATGTGTAGTACATTGGTGAACGTGTTGAAGATACGTATTTTTCCATTTCAGGAATGTGTTTCTTCACGAGTTGGATGTATGAAGGACAACATGATGTTGTCATGAATGGTTGACCTTCTTCGAGTTTTTCGAGGAGTTCGTGGCTTTCGCGGCGAGTTGTTTCGTCGGCACCGAGAGCAACTTCGATAACGTCGTCGAAGCCGATTTCTTTGAGTGCGCCGTAGAGGCTCTCGAGAGTTGTGTTGAATTGCGAAAGGATGGCAGGAGCTACCATTGCCACGATTTTTTGGTTAGGATTTTTGATTGTTTCGAGGATGTCGAATACTTGAGATATTTCGAAGATAGCACCGAATGGGCAAGCGTTCACGCATTTACCGCAATAGATACATTTGCTTTCGTCGATGTGCTCTACGCCATATTCGTCTTTAGAGATAGCTTTCACTGGACAAGCTTCTTCGCAAGGTACTGGCACGTAGATGATAGCGTGGTAAGGACAGCTTTGGTGACAGATACCGCAAGAGATACAAACGTCGTGGTCGATTTCGGCTTGACCGTTAGATTTGAAGTGAATTGCGTTTTTAGGGCAGTTCATGTAGCAACTGCGAGCTACGCAACCACGGCAGAGGTTAGAGATTTCGTAGTTAGTGTGAACGCAAGAAGAACAAGCTTCATCCATAACGCACATGATGTTCTTTTTAGTGCGTTCTTGGCGAGCAAGAGCCTCTTTTGCATAGTGAGAAAGAGGTGTGTTTTCGCTTACTTCGTCTGACATGTCGAAGCCAAGAAGTGGAAAAGTTTTGTATTTCCATACTGCACGTTCTTTGTGAATACAGCAACGGCCACGAACTTTAGATTGACGTGGAGAAAGTTTGATAGGAAGTTCGTCGATTTCTTCAACGAGTTTGTCTTCTTTCCAAAGTTTTACGAGTTTCGCCAAAAGACCGTGGCGAACAATCATTACGTTGTTGGTAAAAGCCATAATATTTAGTGATTAGTTATTAGTTACTAGTTACTAGTTATTAGTGAGTTTTTTACTATATAATTTTTCAAGATACAAAGGTAGTGATTTTTTTGTAATTGGCAATAGTTTATTGATAATTTTTTTTAACATGGTTAAAATATGTTTTTTGGTGTGGGGGATTTTTTCTAGATGTTCTAGGGGTTATAGACGCTGCGCTATGTAGATTTTTCAGTCTGACGACTGAGTGAGTAAGTTTCGCGCTGTAGAGACGCAATATATTGCGTCTCTACTTTGGTTGGTGCGTTTTTGGGGGTTGGAGACGTAATGTACCAGCGTCTCTACTATTCGAGGACGCACAAGTTGAGCATCTTTATATTGGTGCAAAGTTACGATATTTTGTAATGGTGTTGGTGGTTTAAGTCAGTTTTGATGGTTTCATGTTGTTTATTCATGTAAAAAAAGAGATACATCGACGAGGGAGATGTATCTCTTTGGTTTTATGGATTAGGGGTTTATAAAACTATTTTTTCTACTTCGCCATCCATTGTGATGAGGTAAATACCTCGTGGAAGTTGTAAAGTAGTAGCGTTGCCAGAGTAGATTAGGCGACCTGCTGCATCGAGGATGTGGTAGTTTTCGGTTGCGCCTTCGATGTGGAGGGTGCCGTTGGTTGTGTAGATGTTAGCAGATGAGATTTTTGAGGTTTCGAGGTCCACAGGATTTCCACCTTGTGCTATTTGGAAGCGAGCATAAACCTCAATATTTTCTGTTAATGTCAATATGCGAGGGTTGTCGGTATTGCCATCGGTCCATTCTACGAATTCAAAGCCCTCGATAGGTTCTGCTGTAAGAGTAACTTTTACTCCACCCATACTTGGTACTTCAGAGGCAGTTGTAATAGTGAATGTTTCAACTTCAAATTCAGCAGTATATGTTTTGTTTTCGGTTACTATTATGGTGCGAGGGTTTTCGGTGTTGCCGTCAGACCATTGAGTGAAGCGATAACCTGAGTTGGCAGTGGCAGTGAGGGTAATTTCGGCGCCGTATGTATATTCGCCACCTTCGGTTACAGAGCCCATAGCGTCATCGTTTACCGAAGTTGTGATAGCGAATGTGTTAGCCTCGAAGATAGCAGTGAAAGTAGAGTCTTGAGTAACAACCACGGTGCGAGGATTGTCGGTTACTTCGTCAGACCATTTTACGAAGCGGTAGCCTGAGTTGGCAGTGGCAGTGAGGGTTGCTTCGTCGCCATTGTCGTAATAACCACCACCTTCTACAACACCCCATTCATCGTTGTTTGTAATGGCAGTAAGTTTTTTATAATCCACATCAATGGTTTCGATATTCAAGAATTGACCCCAATAAGCATGGCGTAAATAACTACTATATGCTACTTTTGGAACTATCAAAGTACAAGTTGATGTATTTGCACCTAAATCACTTGCTTTAGGAGGAGTAGAACCAAGGCATGTGATAGAAGTTAGACGTGAGCAATTATAAAATGCCTCATATCCAATAGAAGTAACGCTATTAGGGATTGTGATAGATGTAAGAGATGAGCAACCTTCAAATGCAGAATTTCCAATAGAAGTAACGCTATTAGGGATTGTGATAGAAGTTAGAGATGTGCAAGATGCAAATGCACCACCTCCAATAGAAGTAACGCTATTAGGGATTGTGATTGAGGTTAGAGATTTGCAATTAGAAAATGCACCATCTCCAATAGAAGTAACGCTATTAGGGATTGTGATTGAGGTTAGAGATGAGCAACCAGAAAATGCATAACTTCCAATAGAAGTAACGCTATATTCGGTAGAGTTGTAGGTTACTTTTTCGGGGATAATGATATCACCAGAATATTCATTACTATTAGAAGTTACCTCGGCGGTTTGGTTGTAGTTGTTGAGGTTGTAGTAGATGCCGTTGATTTCGGTTTTGGCAAATGCGATTGTTGCGGTGATGAGGGCAACAAGGAGGAGTAATGTTTTTTTCATAGTTTTATTGTTTTTGTAGTTTTAATTTTGGATAGATAGTAGGGACGCAGCGTGCTGCGTCCTATCAACCGATAGGTTGAAAAATATGTATTTGTACTCGCTCTGCTCGTTAGGACGTAGCACGCTACGTCCCTACTTTAGTGGCTGACAAGATATACCGCAAAGGTAGTGATTTGTTTTGAGATGTGCAAGGGGTGGGTGGATTTTTTTATAGGGGTTGCGTTTTTGCGTTTTCGGTAATTTATTGTAGGGACGCACGGCTCGTGCGTCCTATGGCTCGTTAGAGACAAATGATTATGTTTTTTTTTACCCATTGGTTGAGCGGACGCTCGAGCCGAGCGTCCCTACATTGCGGAATACACACTCTCATTGTGTATTTTTGCGCTCGCTTTTTGACGGTTTACTCCCTTCGGTCGTGAACAGTCTGCGTCGCTTAGCAAAAACATACACTCTCGTTGTGTATTTTTGCGTTCGCTTTTTGACGGTTTACTCCCTTTGGTCGTGAACAGTCTGCGTCGCTTAGCAAAAACACACACTTTCGTTGTGTATTTTTGCGTTCGCTCCTTGACTGTTTGCTTCGGTGCAGGTTCGGTGAGGGTTCGGTGAGGGTGGTACACACTGTGAGTGGGTGTTTGGAATTGAGAATTGCTTTCTATGGTTGAGATTGTGAATTGTATGAGCTTAATATTTAGAGTGGATTGTGAAATTACCGAAAATGCAAATGTGCAAGAGGGTGTGTTTTGTTGTATTTTTTGTTTGTTGTTTGGATTTTTTTTGTTAATTTTGTGGTTGAAATGTCGATGGTTGATGCTTGATAGTGGGATGGTGACATTTTGCTGTTTTTATTAAGATATTAAATATTGAAAATATGAAAAGATTGTTTTTGCTTGATGCTTATGCGTTGATTTATAGGGCTTATTATGCGTTTATGCGTATGCCGAGAATTAACTCGAAGGGGATGAATACGTCGGCGATATTTGGGTTTGTGAATACGTTGGATGATGTGTTGACTAGGGAGAAGCCTTCGCATTTGGCGGTGGTGTTTGACCCGTCGGGTCCTACGTTTAGGCATGAGGCGTATGAACAATATAAGGCAAATCGTGAGGCTACGCCTGAGGATATTAAATTGGCTGTGCCTATTATTAAGCAGATAGTGGTGGCGCATAGGATACCTGTGATTGAGGTGCCGGGTTATGAGGCTGATGATGTGATTGGTACGTTGGCGGGTTTGGCAGAAAAAGAGGGGTTTGAGGTGTTGATGATGACGCCAGATAAGGATTATGGGCAGTTGGTTACGGAGCGGATTAAGATTTATAAACCGCGATTTGGCGGTTCGGGATTTGATACGCTCGGCGTGGCGGAGGTGTTGGAGAAATGGGGGTTGGAGAGTACGACGCAGGTGATTGATTTGTTGGGATTGATGGGTGATGCGTCGGACAATATTCCTGGTTGTCCGGGTGTGGGCGAGAAGACTGCTGTGAAGTTGTTGCAGCAGTTTGGTGGTATAGATAATATGTTGGAGCATACGGATGAGATAAAAGGTGCGTTAAGGGCAAAGGTTGAGGCTAATGTGGAGCAGATTAGGTTTTCGAAATTCTTGGCTACGATAAAGACCGATGTGCCTGTGGAGTTTGATGAGGCGAGGTTTGTGATAGAGGAGCCCGATGTTAAGGCGTTGGTGGCGATTTATGAGGAGTTGGAGTTTAGGAGCCACATTAAAAAACTCAATGCACAATTTACAATGCACAATGCACAATCTGATAATTCGGGGATGGGGTCGCTGTTTGATAATGCACAATTCACAATGCATAATTCACAATTAGATATACCCCTCAGTCCTGCGGACAGCTCTCCTGACTTAGGGGAGCAGTTGGTAGGAGCTCAACTTTCAACTTTCAAATCTCAACTTTCAACTGATGTGTGTGTTGATACGGAGGAGAAGCAGAGGGAGTTGGTGGATAGGTTGTTGGGAGTGAAGATGTTTGCGTTTGATACTGAGACTACGTCGTTGGATGCGTTGGATGCGGAGTTGGTGGGAATGTCGTTTGCAATTTTTTATAGACACGAGATACGAGACACGAGACACGAGATTTCGGACTTGTCGGATAATTCTCAATTCCCTACAGCGTATTATGTGCCGGTGAGTGCAGATAGGGCGGAGGCTCAGAAGACGGTGGATTTGTTCCGTGCGGTGTTTGAGAATGAGGCGATTGAGAAGACGGGACATAATATTAAATACGACTTGATGGTGTTGGCAAATTATGGTGTGGAGTTGAAAGGACGATTGTTTGACACGATAATAGCGCACTATTTGTTGCAGCCTGAGTTGCGTCATAGTATGGATTATTTGGCAGAAATTTTGTTGAAATATAAGACTATACATATTGATGAGTTGATTGGTGCGAAAGGTAAGAATCAGGGTTCGATGCGTGATGTGCCATTAGAGAAAATCAGTATTTATGCAGCGGAAGATGCCGATATTACGTTGCGATTGCGCGAGGTGTTGGAGCCACAAATAGAGGAGATGGGATTGCAGGAGTTGTTTTATGATGTGGAGATGCCACTTGTGTGGGTGTTGGCAGAAATGGAGCGCACGGGGGTGTTGATTGACGACTTTGCGTTGGCGCAATCGTCGGGTGTTATGACTGCCGAAATGCAACGTATAGAGCGTAATATACGTGAAATTTCGGGTGCGAATATCAATTTGAGTTCCCCAAAACAGGTGGGTGAATTGTTGTTTGATGTGTTGAAAATTAGTGATAAGGCTCGTAAAACATCAAAAGGGCAATATGTGACGGATGAGGAGACGTTGGAGGCTTTGAGGTCGAAACATCCAGTGGTAGGCGAGATATTGGAGTATCGTGGTGTGAAGAAGTTGTTGAGCACCTATATAGATGCGTTGCCAAAATTGATAAATGCACGTACGGGGCGTGTGCATACGTCGTTTAATCAGACCGTTACGGCTACGGGACGATTGTCGTCGTCGAATCCGAATTTGCAGAACATACCTATCCGCGATGAGCAAGGAAAAGAGATACGTAAG
Organism: Paludibacteraceae bacterium; assembly: GCA_017467185.1. Lineage (GTDB taxonomy): Bacteria > Bacteroidota > Bacteroidia > Bacteroidales > Paludibacteraceae > Aphodosoma. The sequence goes on from JAFTSS010000067.1 coordinate 23,018, forward strand.
GCGTTTATAGCGTCGGAGGGCAGAGTGTTTATGTCGGCAGACTATTCGCAGGTGGAGTTGCGATTGATGGCGCATTTGTCGCAAGACAAGAATATGTTGGCAGCGTTTAATGCCGACCACGATATTCATGCCGCAACGGCAGCGAATATCTATAAAGTGCCGATTGAGGCGGTGACGAGCGATATGCGTCGTAAGGCAAAGACTGCGAATTTTGGTATCATATATGGTATTTCGATTTTCGGATTGTCGGAGCGATTGGGAGTGTCGCGAGCAGAGGCGAAGGAGTTGATAGATGGGTATTTTATGAGTTTCCCTGGAGTGAAAGATTATATCGACACGACAATAGAAAATGCGCGTAGAGATGGTTATGTGGAGACGTTGTTGCATCGTCGTAGATATTTACCAGATATAAATTCTCGAAATGCTAATGTGCGCGGTTATGCCGAGCGCAATGCCGTGAATGCACCTATACAGGGTACGGCAGCAGATATTATAAAAATAGCGATGGTGAAGATTGCCGATAGATTGAAACGCGAAGGGTTGAAAACAGAAATGTTATTGCAAGTGCATGACGAGTTGAACTTTAATGTTCCGTTGGATGAGGTGGATAGAGTAAAAGCGTTGGTGCGTGAAGAGATGGAGGGAGCGTTTAGTTTGTCGGTGCCACTAAGGGTTGATATTGGTGTTGGGGCGAATTGGTTGGAGGCGCATTAGTAATGCACAATTTTTGCGATAAACGAGAGCAATCAAGCTTGCTTAGATTGCCGAGTGGAGCAAAAATCACGACCGAAGGGAGTAATTCATAATTCACAATTATTCGCCTAACGGCTCATGACCTTTGGTTCATGATTTATAGTTGTTTATCGGATAGAAGTAATAATAAAAAGGACAATCTATGCATAGATTGCCCTTTTTTGTTTTGGGGATTTTATTTTATTCGGGAATGATTAGTTTGTAGCCTTTACCATGGATGTTTATGATTTCTACGTTAGGGTCGTCTTTTAGGAGTTTGCGGAGTTTAGTGATGTAAACGTCCATGCTACGTGCGTTGAAGTAGTTGTCTTCGACCCAGATAGTTTTGAGTGCGTAGTTACGTTCGAGTATGCTATTGCCGTTTTGCACAAGAAGAGACAAAAGTTCACACTCTTTTGTTGTGAGTTTGGTGATACCTTTTTCTGAAGTGAGAGTTTGTTTTTGGGCATCGAACACCATAGTTCCAAGTTGGAATTCGCTACCGCTTTTGCTTTTTTTGCCACTAATGCGTCGCATGATGGCTTCGATGCGGAGTAGCATTTCTTCCATAGAGAAAGGTTTTGTTATGTAGTCGTCGGCGCCAATGCGGAAGCCTTCGAGCACATCTTCTTTGAGTGATTTAGCGGTAAGGAATACGATAGGAATTACGCCGTTCACTTTGCGGATGTCTTGAGCAAGGGTGAAACCGTCTTTTTTAGGCATCATTACATCGAGGATGCAGAGGTCGAATTTTTCACTTGAGAAGAGTTGGTATCCTGCTTCTCCATCAGGAGCAAGTGTTACGTTATAGCCTTTAGCTTGAAGATATTCGCGAAGGAGCATGCCTAGGTTTTCGTCGTCTTCGCAGAGGAGAATTCTTGTTTTTTCCATATTTTTGAGAGTTAAGGGTTAGAGGTAGAGGTTAAGATGTGTTTTTTTTAACCGATGACCTCTAATTGAGTTTATATTTCAATTGTTTTAAGTTCAATTACGAATTTTGTGCCAATGTTTGGTTCTGACTCTACTTTTATTTGTCCTTTGTGTAGTTGGACTATTTTTTTTACATAGGACAAACCGAGGCCGAAACCTTTAATGTCGTGTCGATTGCCCGTTGGTACGCGATAGAATTTGTCGAATATATGTTTTTGATATTCTTTTTTTATGCCTATTCCGTTGTCTTCGATGGCAATGAATAGATTGTCTTTATTATCGTTCCACGTAGAGATAGTGATAATTATAGGAGTGTCTTCGCGTGAGTATTTTACTGCGTTGTCAAGGAGGTTATATATAATGTTGCCGAAGTGCATTTCGTCGATATTGACAAAAGCGTTGTGAGCCTGAAGGTCGGTGTATAGGTTGCCTCCTTTAGAGTGTATTTTTAGTGAATAATTTTCGGCAATAGTTTGTATAATTTCGTTTATGTTGTTTTCTTGTAGTTCTATTTTTATGTTTTCGCGCTCGAATACCGACATTTGCAATACTTTGTCAACTTGGAAGGTCAGACGTTTGGTTTCATCTTTAATGATGTTAGAGATGTGTTCGAGCATTTTAGGCGATTTTGTGACAGCGGGGTCGTTGAGCATCTGTGATGCGAGAGAGATTGACGCCACGGGGGTTTTGAGTTCGTGGGTCATGTTGTTGATGAAGTCGTTTTTAATTTGGTTTAAGCGTTGTTGGCGGAATATGTACCATATTGTGACTATACAGGTTATTAGTAGTAATAAAGTAACAAAAAATGGAGGGTATAGTATTTTTATATCGGGGATAAATTCTTTGTTTTTGTTGGGAAAGAAAATGTATAGGTAGTATAGATTGTTTGCGTGTTTGTCGGAAGGGAATAGTTGTTGTTTGAAACAATCTTTAGATGTTATATCGAAAGTTTTTTCATTAAAACGGTATATGTTTTTGTTGTTTTTGTCGGCTACGGCGAAACTGAATTCGCTTGTGATGCCGTTTTGTTCAAGGTTGTAGCTTAGTTGGTCGCGAAGATAGTAGGGGTCGATGCGAGTGGTTATGTCGCGATTGTGTGAATCGTTTAATAATCGTGCTGTTACAATCTCCATCAAGCTTTTGGCTTGAATGAAACGTTTGTACTGTTTTTCGTTGTATTTTTGGGTAGCGGCAGATATTGAGGTGTTATGTTGAGTTGAACTTAATAGATTGTTGTTGTTTGTTACGATAGAGTCAATGTGTTGTTCGATGATGTGCTGTATGTCTTCGCTACTGGCTCTTTTGATGGCTTCTTTTGCTTTACGTGCTTCGGGTGTATCGTTTTTGAACGATTCGTCTATGTATGTTAACACTTCGGCTTCTTCAATCGATTTTACGGTACGATAGAGGCAGCGTTGTACGGCATCTGAATATTGTTTGTGGATTATATTTTTTGTGCGTATAACGTAACTAAATTGTAGTGATATCAACAAAGAGAAAGCCACTACCATTAGTAAAATTATGAGCCAAATTGAATTTTTTTTGTTGAAAATTTTCATTTTTTGCGAAAATTGTTAAAAAACAATGCAAAGATAAGACATTATTTTTTAACATAGCATATTTATTTGTAAAATTTAACATAAAAAATACTATTAAGGTAAATTTTAATAGTATTATGGGGTTAAATTTAGTTGTATGGTAAGTTTTTAAGTGAAATTTTGTTTTTGAGGAGTAGGTTTTTTAACACTATTCTTTGCTTCTGTTGAAAAGGAACGACCCTAGGATTATAGGGAATCCACAGTTGAGAACCCATAGGAGAGAAGTGGCGAGGGTTATGGTAGGTGCCGAAGTGCAGAATGGAGCCAATACAAATACGGCATAACTACTGCGTGTAGCAGCCTCAGATGTAGGTAGTGTGGGTGTTACTGTAGAAAGTAGGTATATTATTGGGATTGATATAATCGCCTGAGATATAGTGAGATCTATGTTGAAGAAGCGGAACATTAGAAATAATTGAGTGCAAAATATCGTATATCGTAGAAAAGATAACAAGACAAAAGAAAACATCTGTCTGAATTTTGTTTGAGCGATTGATTCGATGGTGTTTTTTATTCTTGTTGATTTAATTTTGTTTGTATTTATAATTCTACTTGAAATAGGCAAAAAAGTTAGAATTATTAGTCCAATCCAACTTTCGTTTGCATAGGAAAGCAAGTTTTCATTGAGCATTTCGGGGTAGTATATTGATAGATATTTGATAAAAGACGAAGCTCCGATGGCGATAATAACTGCTGATAGGGACCATGCGGCGATGAATCCCATTATAATTCCTGAGGCTTTATTGTCGTCTTGTAGCGATAAGGCGCGAGTTGGAATATCGCCTAATTTGTTGGGTGTTGCAATGCCTCCTACTTGTCCGCGAAGGGTTGATATAATTGCTTTTTTGAAAGATATTTTTTCGATACTCCACACAGTGCATTGCCATTTTACGGATTCTGTTAGTATATTGCAAGGCATCAACAGAATGCAAAGTAGTAAATATATCCAATTTGTTGAAATATTTGATATAAATTGGTCGAATAGCGAGCTATAGTTGTCATAAGTTGCCAATTTATAAATTATTACACAATAGGCAATTATAACAATAATGCAGACAAATATTTTATATATAGTTTTTAGTTTCATGCTTTAAAAGTGAAGTATTTTTGCATTAAGAAACTGAATATAGTAGTGATGCCTGTGGTTAGCATTTTGGATGGAGTAGGGTAGAAACCACACATTTCTACGAAAAATTTTAGACAGACATAGTTGAGAAGTATGCACATTCCGACCACGAATAGATAGCGGATGAGTTGAGTCCAACCACGCATTTCCGATTCTTTGAAGCTGATGTATCTGCCTAGCCAGAAACCACTGAAAAAGGTGATAGGGAAAGTGAATATGAACGAAGCAATGTGGGCACTGATGGCAATGGGTCCGATGTGTAAAATGTTGTGGCAGAAGATGAAATTATAGAAAATGAAATATAATACCCAATCGAAAACCATATTGGCACCACCCGAACAACCATAGCGAAAGAGTTGATAAGGAATGTATTTTTTGAACGGAATATATACAAAATCGATGATTGCAAGTATGATTTTTTGCAAAAAACGATTGATGGGATGCATTTTTTTTGTCTTTTCTTTGGTCATTTGGTTAAAATTAGTTACTTTTGCAAATTGAAATAAGCCAAGTTGAGCTCCACCTCAGCATAGCTCAATAAATTGGCTCTGCATTCGGTTTGCATCAACTTTGCAGATTGAAATTGCAAAGATAGTTAAATTAATTCATAATTCATAATTTTTTTAGAAAATACAAAAAAATTGTTGTTATGTTAATTTGTTTTGTGAAAATAATGGTGAATAATTAGATATTAAAAAAGTCTCGTTACTAAGAAAATCAATAAAAATGTCAGAAGTAAGAGCAAAGAAATATTTAGGACAGCATTTCCTTAAGGATTTGAAGGTAGCGCAGCAAATAGCTGAATCGTTGCCTTTGACTGGGCGTACTCGAGTCATCGAGATAGGTCCAGGTATGGGTGTGCTCACTCAGTTTCTTTTGCAAAATACTGATATTGATTTGACAGCCATCGAGATAGACACCGAGTCGGTTGATTATCTAAAAGTGCATTATCCACAATTGCATGTTGTTGAGGGCGATTTTCTTCGTCTCAATCTCGACACCATTGTTGGCGATGGACCGTTTATGGTTATTGGCAACTATCCTTACAACATTTCGAGCCAAATATTCTTCAAAGTGCTAGAGTATCGCGACCGCATCCCAGTCTGCTCAGGCATGATACAGAAAGAGGTAGCCGAGCGTATAGCGGCGCCACATGGCTCAAAAACTTACGGCATCACATCAGTGCTTTTACAAGCTTTTTACGATATAGAATATCTATTTACAGTTCACGAGCATGTGTTCGACCCACCCCCAAAGGTGAAATCGGCAGTTATTCGTATGACCCGCAATGCTAAGCAGAGTCTTGGTTGCGACGAAAAACTGTTTATCAGTGTGGTTAAGACGGCGTTTAATCAGCGTCGTAAGACTATGCGCAATTCGTTGAAACCATTGATGCAAGGACGAGCCATGAACGAAGAGGTGTTTAACAAGCGACCCGAACAACTTTCGGTGGCTGAATTTATCGACCTCACCAACCTCGTGCAACAGATTCTTAGTCAGCCTCCATCGTGTTAATAGATTACAGATTACAGATAACAGATAACAGATGTCTTGTTACTCGCTACTAAAAATCTAAAAAAAAACAACGAGGCGAAGCCGAGAGCAATAGTCTTGCTACTCGCTACTCGCTACTAAAAGTCTATTAAATGTCTGAACTAAGAATATTCTATCGCGATAATGGCCGGATCAAAATCGGCAAGACAATGGACACACTCAAAGATGTGTCGCTCAATGAAATTATTTGGATTGACCTCAACGACGTGACAGTCGAAGTGGAGAGCGAACTCGAGCAATTCCTCAAAATCTATATTCAAGAGGAAGAAGAGATGGAAGAAATTGAGATTTCTTCTCGCTATATGGAGACCGAAGATAGCATCGTTGCCAATTCAAAATTCCTTCTCGACTCATTCGAGGAAGAGACCGTATCATTCATTCTCAAGAACAACATACTCGTAACCGTTCGCAATCAGCACCTCCGTTCGTTCAACGAAACGGTGAAGAAGATGTTTGCCAATCCGCGCAACTATCCGAGCGGTCACCACGTGCTTGTGGCACTACTCGAAACTCGAGTTGAATACGATGCTGACCTCATCGAGGATATGACACGCGAGATAACTGTTCTCTCTAACCAATTGAAAGACGATGATGATGTAAGTGATGACATCCTCATCGCCATCAAGGAGTTGCAAGAAAAAACGATGCTCATCCGTGAGAATATAGTCGATAAAAGTCGTGTCTGTTCCAACATGTTGAAGAGCGAACTATTTCCGTCAGAAGCAAAATCTAAGCTCTCAATCATCATCAAGGACATCAACTCACTCATCGAGCACACCCGTTTTTCGTTCGACCGTCTCGAGTATCTTCAAGACACCTTCCTCGGTCTCGTTAACATCCAACAGAACAAAATCATCAAGATTTTCACCGTTGTCAACGTAATCTTCCTTCCGCCTACGCTTATAGCTAGTATGTATGGTATGAACTTCGAGCAAATGCCCGAACTCTCGTGGGCGTATGGTTACCCATTTGCAATAGGCTTGATGGTTCTCACCGTAGTGCTCATCCTCCTCTATTTCCGCATCAAAAAGTGGCTTTAAAATAAGGAATAAGGAACAGGGAGCAGGGAATAAGGAATAGGAAGTAAAAGGTATCTTCAAATGTGTCTTTATTGTCGAGATTTTACAAGGTAAAATAGAGACCATTATGTAAAGAGAAAATTATGTTTTTCTGTCATTTTGTCTAAAAAAATAACTTTCAACTTTCATCAAATCTGTCTTTGTTGTCGAGATTTTACGGAGTAAAATAGAGACCATTATGTAAAGAGAAAAATATGTTCTTCTGTCATTCTGTCTAAAAAAAAATAACTTTCAACTTTCATGATATACAACGAACGCACCCAACGTCACGAGCAAGTCGTAGCCTCAGCGCGTCAGATGCTCATCGCAGCACGCACAGCGCCCAAAGCACGAGGCGTAGACATCATCGAAGCCATATTAGTCGAAGGTGACGACCTCAAAATCTTAGCCGACACGATGGTAGCAATAGGCAACGAGCGCAACCGCCCATCCTTTATTCGCGATGCCGGCAACGTGTTGCAAGCCGAATGTATCGTAGCCATCGGCACCCGCTATCAGTCGTTAGGACTCAACTGCGGCCATTGTGGCTTCGCCACCTGTGCCGAACGCGAACGGGGTATATATTGTCCTTCTGAATTAAAAAATAATAAAGAAACTGAGTCAGCCCAATATTGTCCCCCTGTTTTAGGGGGACGAGGACAACGTCCGGAGGGGGTTAATAACCCTCAACTCTCCGAAGTCCCTTGTTCTCTCAATAGCATCGACGTTGGCATAGCCATAGGCTCGGCATGCGCCACTGCCGCCGACCTCCGTCTCGACACCCGCGTGATGTATTCCATTGGTGTCGCCGTTGAGCAACTCGGCTGGATAGGCGAGGAAGTACATCTCACAATGGGCATAGCCATTTCCGCCTCATCCAAAAATCCATTTTTCGACCGACCAACAAAATAGTTCGAGTTATATATATCGAAAATCAGAATAATTCGGCAAAGTTAGATTTAAAAGACAATAACTATGAATAAAAATTTGACCATTATTGATAAAGATTACACACAGTGGATAGAAACCCTTAGTGTGCGATATCGCCAGAGTCAAATTAGAGCTGCGGTAAAAGTAAATCAAGAATTGTTGAAATTTTATTGGGAGCTTGGTCGTGATATTGAAGAGATGCATGTCGAAGAGTGATGGGGAGAAAAAGTTATTAAAAATCTCTCTGCTGATTTGCAATACATAAATCCAAATGCAACAGGGTTTTCTGTACGCAATATTTATTATAGTAAAAAATTTTATCTTCTTTATAAACAGTATATTACAATTGTGCCACAAGCTGTGGCACAATTTGAAAATGAAAAAGTGCCACAAGTTGTGGCACAAAATTTTGAACTAGTCCCACAGCCTGTGGGACAATTGACCGATGTTCTTTTTTCGATACCTTGGGGGCATCATCGCTATCTAATGGATAAATATGGTAATGATCCAGAAAAGGCTTTTTTCTATGTGAGAAAAACAATGGAAGAGGGATGGAGTCGTGATATGTTGCTTAACTATATGGAATCGAATTTATATGAACGAGAAGGTAAAGCATTAACTAATTTCAAGAATACGTTGCCCGAGATTACAAGTGAATTGGCTCAAGAACTGACCAAAGATCCATATAATTTTGCATTTACAGGTATTACTCAACCATACAATGAGCGTATTCTTAAAGATGCTTTGCTAAATAATATCACACATTTTTTGACAGAATTAGGAACTGGGTTTGCATATGTAGGTAAAGAATATCGCCTGCAAGTCGGTAAAACAGAAAACTTTATTGACTTGCTTTTTTATAATCTTAATCTTTCGTGTTATGTGGTGATTGAAGTGAAGATTGGTAAGTTTGAGTTCAGTGATATTGGTCAATTGGGTGGCTATGTGGTAGCGTGCAACCACCAACTTAGAAAAAAAGGCCGCGATAACCCAACAATTGGTTTGCTTATATGTAAAGAAAAAGATAGAGTACAAGCTCAATATGCGTTAGAGTCAAGTAGTCAACCCTTGGGAATATCCGAATACGACCTTGAAAAATTCTATCCAGAGAAGGTGGAGGGTACTATACCAACCATCGAAGAGATTGAAGCGAAGTTAAGTAAAGAATAATTAAGGTTGAAAAAATCCGTTCTCACATAATTGCGAGAACGGATTTTTTTTGTGGTGTACCATGAGTCATTTTATGTTGAAATCCAAAAAAGTCTAGACTTTTTTGGATTATATTCCAAAAATATCCAGACTTTTTTGGAATACAAGCTTTTGAGGTAGGGATGTGATTATGTTTTTTATGGCTTTGTGTTTAGAACTAGGACTTTGTGTTTTTTGCTTATAATCAACATTTTGAGGGTTGTCGGATATATTAATTAGTGGAAAATTACTAAAAATAAGCACTTGCAAAGTGAGTGCAAACCGAGCGTAATCAAAATTTATTTTAGATTACCGAGGTGTAGCCTCACTTCGTAAATTTAATTTGCAAAGTTGGTTCTGTTGAGTTGCATTTTTTCCTAAAAAAGTAGACAGATTTTGGGTTATTTTCTTAAATAAATAGACATATTTTCTAAAAATATAGACATCTCTTTCCTATCCTTATCTCACAGCAACCTTCACCGAAGAAAACCACCACTCTCACACCAGCGAGTTGCAAAGTTCGCAAAGTTTCTCCGACACAACTTGTCAAAACGCACTCTCTAATAAAAAATTCCCTAAAAAATATGGTGCAATCAAAATAAATCACTATCTTTGCACTGACATAGACCGAGTAGCGTTCTTGGTCATTTAGTAAAAGCATTTTTGCTTTATTCTTTCTGATTATAAAATTTGGCGATTTTAAGGTTTGAAAGGATAAGTTGAAAAATGCTCACGTTTCGTGTATATAACGGCGTGAGCTTAACTTATTCGTAAACCGAAGGTCACGCCAAATACCTATAATCAGCGAGAAAGTTAAGTTCTCGCTTTTTTTTGTATCTAATTGTAAATAAAAATAACTGATAATGTATAAAATAGAATGGGATCCAGAAACTGGAGGTGTTTGTTTAAATTCGAGGATTACAGATAAAACTTTAGGAATTTCACCTCGTCCTGTCTTTTGGGAGGAGTTAGATTTGTTGAAAATGGTAGATTTTGGATGGGTATATCCGCATTCGGAAGAACCATTGTTATGGGCTTGTAATAAGAAATATTATTATCGTGGTGAGTTGGTTTTTGAAGTAAAAGGTGCAAATATTTATGATTCTCCAGTTGTGTTGTTGGAGGAAGGCAAAGACAATTTATCAATAAAACCTATTGATGTGGAGTTGATGTTAGAACGCTGCAAGAATGAAATGTTTATTGTTGAGAGTGAAGCTATAGAATTTATTCATGATACATATTTACAATATGCTTCTGCTCGTAAAGCATTAAAAGTAGCAAAATCGAATGAATTAGATTTTGAAGCAATTGTAGCGCGACAAGAAAAAAAGACAAAAAAGAAAATGGCAATCGTTAAAGAAGATTGCGAATCTTTTGATATTGTTCCTTTAGAAGAGGCGGAGAAACAAGGAAAAAAAGTTTATAAAACAACAAAAATAGATGTATTTTTAGCTTCTTTTTCTGGGGGTAAAGATTCTCAAGTAGTTTTAGATTTATGTACTCGCGCTATACCATCTACTGAATTTGAAGTTATTTATTCTGATACAGGTTATGAATTGCCACCATCGTTAGAATTATATGAAGAGGTTCAACGATATTATAAAGAACGTTTTCCCGATTTAAAATTTTCAACAGCACGTAATCACGATTCAGTTTTAAATTATTGGGATAAAATAGGTACCCCAAGTGATAAGCATCGATGGTGTTGTGCTGTAATGAAAACAGCACCTCTATATCGAATGTTGAAAACAAAAGATAATAAACAAGCTAGGGTATTGACGTTTGATGGTGTTAGAGCAGAGGAAAGTGTTAGAAGGTCAAGTTATAATCGAATAGGAAAAGGAGTTAAACATGATACTGTAATAAATGCTAGTCCTATTTTAAATTGGAATTCAATTGAAATATTCTTATATTTGTTTAAATATAAATTACCAATTAATCTTGCATATAGACAAGGTATGACACGAGTAGGATGTTTGATATGTCCGTTTTCTTCCGATTGGAATGATATGATATCTAACACAAGATATAAAGACTGTTTGAGTCCATTTTTAACAAGAATAGAAAAATCTGTTGTTAGTTCTGGAGTTAAAGATGTGGATGTTTATATTAAAGAAGGTAATTGGAAAAGACGGGCCGGAGGTAGAGATATGAAATTTTCCTCTCATTTGTTGATCAAATCAACAAAACCAGATTTGATTCTAGAAATATCTAATCCTCAGAAAGATTTATTGGTATGGTTGACAGCAGTAGGTAAATATAGCGTTATAAATGATACTAATGGGAATAGACGAGGAGAGTTGAAATATAAAGAGAAGGTTTATGCGTTTGAAATAGAAAAAAAAGATTTAACATATAGGGCTAAGTTTTATAATACAGAATTAGAACCCATTTTACAAGGTTTATTGAAACGTGTTTTTTATAAAGCAACGTATTGTGTTAATTGTGAAGTTTGTGAAGTAGAGTGTCCATCTGGGGCATTAACAATATTGCCAGAACCTAATATAAATAGGAATAAATGTGTACATTGTCATAAATGTTTAGAATTTCATGATTTTGGGTGTATTTCTGCTGCATCGTTAGCTACTACAGGAAGTAATAATTTAAAAAATAATAATATGAAATTGATTAGTTATAATAATTTTGGAATGAATGGCGATTGGGTCGAATATTTTTTTATGTGTAGAGAATCTTATTTTGAGGAAAATACACATGGGTTGCATCCTAAAGAGCAGTTGCCTAGTTTTGTAAAATGGTTATCGCAAGCAGGTCTTATTGACGAAGATAAAAAAATATCAAATTTAGGAATGCGATTGGCAGATTTGTATACGGATATGCCTGATCTTGTTTGGCAAATAATATGGATTAATTTATCATATAATTCACCTATTGCAAAGTGGTATAAAGAAAATGTTAAGTGGGGAACAGAATTTACACAAAATGATATTGAAGAATTAGTGAAGAATGATTATCCTGATGTTAGTCCTAAGACGGTACATAATATTGTTTATGCTTTATTTAGAACATTCAGAGAAAGTCCTATAGGAGAAAGTTATCAAATAATAAATATAGATAAGCAATTATATAAAAAAGATTGTTCTGAAGTTATTGATAAACAAACAGTTTTGTATTCTTTATATAAGTATTCAGATGTAAAAGGAATAAAATCTTTTAGGGTTGAAGATTTTTATGATGAATATAATTTAATGGGTATTTATAGAGAGTTTGGAATATCTAAAAGCGATTTATTAAAACATCTTCGTTCATTGAATAGTGATTTAAATCAATATGTAATTGCAAATTTAAATATGGGTCTTGATAATATCACGTTACGTGATGATGTTACATTAGAAACGATTATAAATAGTTTATAAATAAGATTTCTTATAAAATGGATTATAATAAACTAGATGCTTCTTTTTTGTACTATAAAGATAAAATTCTTTCTATGCGAGTTTCTATGATGGAAGGTGGTATTATTTATATTGCTAAACCGATTTTAGTATTAGCTATATTAAATTGTATTGATAGAAATTTAATTGTAGAAAATAAAATATTTTATAATAAAGAGTTAAAAGAAACATATAAATGTTTTTATCAAATACACAAAAAGTACATTCAAGATGTAACTCCTATTTGGAAACCGTTTTTTCATTTAAAGAATGATAATTTTTATCATTTAGTGAGTGATAAATCATTTGATATAAAAACACCTTCTAATAAATTTATTATTGAAAATATTAAATATGCTAAGTTTGATGATGAATTGTGGATTTTGTTGCAAAATAGCGGATATAGAGAAAAATTGAAAGAAATAATATTCAACTTTTATATAAAATAAATATCATGGCTGAAAGATATAATGAAATAATCACACTTCGTTCGATGCGACCTGCTTATAATATTAAAGAAGAGGGTTTAGGTGATTGGAAAACTTTTATAACTAACGATTTGTTTAATAGTTTATTGAAAAAAGTTGTTAGTGCAGTTCGTAATAATGACCAAGATACTCATAAACCAATATGGGTTGTGGGTACGTATGGAACTGGTAAAAGTCATGCTGGGGCTGTATTAAAGCATATTTTATGTGATGAATTGTTAGAAATACAGAAATATATTGATGATGAATATAGAGACGAGGAGTTTGCGATGTTAAAAAATCAGATAGTTAATTTGCGACAAGAAAAACGTTTGTTCCCTGTGAATCTTTATGGACAACAAAATATTGCGCATGAAGCAGATTTGTCATTGCAAGTGCAAAGCGAGATAAAAAAAGCATTAAAAGTAGCAGGGATAGAGTTGACTGTAAAAACAGATTTTGATGCCTATTTAGATCACATTGAGCGAGATGCGGATTTTTGGGAAAGATTGATTGAACGTAATGCTGAATTACAAAGTGTTGCTCCTGATTTGAATAAGTTAAAAAATCGTCTTCAAAATGCTGATACCATTGTGTATGGCTATATTGTAAATGCTTTGCGTGATGGTGGTTTTGATATTCGCTTGCAGAGTTCGAAATTGCAACAATGGATATTTGAAGTGCAAAATGAGATGAAGAAACAAGGAGTGTATGATGGTTTGTTGTTGATTTGGGATGAATTTACCGAAGTAATGACATCGGCAATTGGTACAAAATTGCTTGTGCAATTACAAGAGATAGCAGAAGCAATGATGAATCGCGAAAATGACTCTTATTTCTTGTTTATTTCTCATCCATCCGCTCTTAATTCGTTGAATGATCAAGAACGTGAAAAAACAAAGGGTCGTTATCATTATGTAACTTATAATATGGAACCTGTGAGTGCATTCAAAATTATGACTAAAAAGTTTGAAATTTTGAATTACTATCTTTATGCGCGTAGACAAGAGAAATATTATAATACAAGGGAGCATATTTTAGATAAGTTTGCACAAGGAAGTAAGGAGACAAAAAGAAATTTGCGAAATTTATTCCCATTACATCCTGCAACAGCTAATCTTGCTACTTATTTTGCTCGTGAAGCAGGTTCATCTTCTCGTAGTGTATTTGATTTTTTGGCTTGTGATAGAGTGCGTGAATTTTTTAATGATGAGAATGCCTATGCTAATCTTATGACTGTTACGGCAGATTTCCTTTGGGATTATGTGCAAGAGTATTTTGAAAGTGACAGTGCGCGTTTTGGCGCGGTGACAGAACGATATAATTCACATCATTTAGATGTGGAAAATAGAGGATTAGATTATATTGCTATATTTAAGGGGGTATTGCTTTTGAATGCGTTGAATAATATTGCAAATACAGATACAGTTACACCAAGTGAGGAGAATATTCGTAGTTTGTTTGAAGGAACATTATATGAGAATTCGGTTCCTGAGGTCTTGGAATATTTTAATGAACAAAGTATTATTCAGCGTCAGCCTAATGGAAATTATTCAATATTATTTACAGCATTACCATCAAATGAAATACAAACGTTGAAAGCTGAATTGAGAAGTTCTCAATTTTTATATACAGATCAAGTCGCTAATTTTAGAGCTGGACTTTTGGTAAATGTTGCAACAAAAACAATAATGAAATGGTTTAGTAGTTGTAATCGTCTTTATGAATATAAAATCTTTTCGTTACAAGCTAATGAACATACACTTTTAAGTAAAATAGAAAATGAAAAAAGAAAAGCAAATGATTGGTGTGTGTTTATTGCTTTTTTGGTTGCTCGAAATAAGATGGAGTATGATGAATTAAATACTATTTCGGAAAAGGCTTATAAAGATTCAAGATTTCAAAATGTTTGTTTTGTTTTGATCGATAGTCTTTTTGAGGATAAAAATTACGAAAGATTTATTGAATATCAAGCAAATGCGGCTTGTGCTCAGCGACATAATTTGCCTGATCAGCAACGAACCTACAATAAAAATGCAGAGGATATGCTTGAAGATTGGTTTGGTAGAATGCGTAATGGGAATGCAATATTAAGACTCGCAAGCAATGCTTCTGATATGTTTAGTACAATTTTAGTGAGTAGAATAGCAAGTACAATTAATAGTATTGTATCACCTGAGATATTCTCTTCAGGGCCAGAATCATTGGATTTGATTAGAACAAGATCTACTACAACATATTGGAAACCTGTAACAGCAAAGTCAACCGTAGATGCAATACTTTCTTATAATACGAAGCAAGAGATTATTGCAAAAATTCAAGGGCAAGCGAAACATGCTGAATGGTTGTTGCAAAATAGTGTAGATGAGAATTTAGATTGGAAATCGGATATAGATCCAGAGCATCCTTTGAAAAAGGTGTGTGATTATGTTGATGAAATGTTGTCTCCTCGACATACTCCTCGCAATCAGGCTTTCAATTTAGGAGATAAACTGATAGGTTTGACAAAAGCTCCGTTTGGTTTGTTTGCAACATACGCACCAATGGCTATGGTGGCTTTTGCAATGCGAAAATATATTAATCAGTTATTTGATGTTACGGGTAAAGAAAAAACTGCGCAACATTTGGTTGATGATATTGTGGAGATGTTTAAATATTGGGGTATGCAGAAATCATCAAACAAACTGAATTGTATGTTTGAAAGTCTTGAGTCGCGGGTTTTGTGTAATGCATTGATAGGTATATTCCAGTTAAATAAATTGAGAAATTATACAGATGTAAGTAGTTTGAAAGATGCTCGTTGGGCTATAAGTCATGATTATTCAGTACAAAAGGGTTATCCTTTATGGTCGTTGAAATATTATGAAGGTGTAAGTGCCGAACTTTCAAAATTGGTGGATGATATATTTGTTATTGTTTCGGATGCTGATAAAATTAAGGATACAACTTTGCTTAAACAAACAGCCAAACAAATTGATATGATGAAGTTTGAATTAGGTAATTTGTTGTTGCCTAATGCAAATGCTTTCTATCTTGGATTTAGAAATTTTTTGAAATCTATTCAAGTTGTTAGTGTTAAAGATAATGAAATTGAAGATGTGTTGAAATATTTGAAAGAACATCTTCAATCTGAAGTTGGTTTGTGGAATGAAGTGGAGGTTAAGGATATGGTTAAAGATTGGAAATTATCAACCGTAGCACCAAATCCTAAGCCGATAACACCCAATGAACCATCGGGACCATATTCAAATCCTATTGACCCAATGCCTAGCACAGCGAGAGTATCAACACACGAGTTGGAAGATAAGAAAGAGAAGTTGAATAAGCGTCTAGATGAAATAAATCCTGTAGAATTGAAATCGGTTATAAAAGTGATATGCAATAATGCAAATAATAGTTTATTGATTGATGAAATATTAAAATATGTATCACAAATTCAATAGTAGAGAAGAGTTATATCAATGTGTTTGTGATGACAAATCAGCATATGGTATAAATTCGATAACATTAAATCGTTATCCAATTAGATTTGTGTTATTTGACAACTTTGATGATTGTTTTGATTTTGTAGATTATTTACAGAGTCATAGGGGAATTCGTGTTGTAAGCGTTGAAGATTGGATTGATAAAAATTATCCAGATTTATTGATAACTCAAATCGAATTGGCAGACCATATAAAAAACTGCATAAAGAGTATGAATGGAGGGGATTGTGTTATAGCACCATTCTCTGAGTTGGCACGTTTTTATGATAACGGTGAAATAAAATCTTTTGATTCACTTATAAAGACAATAAAATCAATAGAGGCAACTTTAGAAGCATGTGAGAAATCACAACGCATATATATTCCTATTGTTGGATTAGAGGGCAAGATGAATTGTTTTATTGGAGATAGTCAAATTACCTTATGGAAATTGGAATCGGAGGATAAGGTTCAGAATTATAAATTGATATTTGTGGAAGATGGTGAATGCTACGGAATGAAGGGTATAGAAGATAAATTTTTGTTTGTTAATTCTGTTAAAGAGTGGTTGAATATTTGGAGAATGCCACAATATCATTCTAAAAGAAATATTATTTGTAATTCTCGTGCTATTTTTAGTAATGCAAAATATGCTCAACCAGATAATGCTTTTGAATATATTCAAATAAATAATGCTTTTGAATTTTTGAGAGATGCTTTTGAAATGAGTCTTGAAGGTATAGAGTATGATGTTCGAGATAGGGAAAATTGGATTTTATTGGCACAACAAGTCGATGTTAATAAAGACCAATCTTTGTCTGGATTTATTAGAAGATATTTTAATGTTTCAGGTTTTGAAGGTTGTGAGTTTTTTATAAGAATATGGTTTGAACATCGTGGTAATTTTGATAGATGGTTGTTGAAGTTGTATTATACAATTAATAGAGATGTAGATAGTTATGTGTTGAATATTCTTTCTAAAATAGAAGATTATTCAGATAATTCATTATTAATGCACCTAGTTTTGACAATGACCGAGTTGTCGCAAGACATAGAAAAACGACGTAAATGTTTGACTTATGCACTAAATAAGGGTGTAAGTTTGCCTGAATCTTTGGAGGAAGAGTTGTTTGTTAAATTGGGTAATATTGCAAAAACTAAAGGTTATGATGTTGCTTTACAATATTTTACCTTAATATCAAAGAAGGAAAAAATATTGTTGATAAATTGGTTGAGACGAGAGTATATATCTATCGCTAGGTTAAAATTTGTATATTCAGACTTATATTATTATTTGCAAGATATGGATTTTTGGGGAGATGATAAAAAAGATTGGGCTATAGATTATATCAATAAATATAAATTTGCTAAAGTAAACAATATTTATTCCGACGAGATTAAGTCTTTGGTGGCAAAATATAATGAATCAAGTGTTACGTTTGATACGTGGTATCAATGTTTTGAGAGTGTTAGGTCGTTGATGTCGGCACGTAAAGATATAGATGTTTTTTATTGGATAGATGGTCTTGGTATAGAATGGATTCCGTATATAAAACAGATAATATCTGAATATAAAGGGAAGAATGTTTATTTGAATGAAACATTAATTGCTAAAGCTTTGTTACCAACTAAAACAGAGAATAATAAACTTGATTTACAAAAATTGTGTGATAATAAATTAGAAAAGGTTGGAGATTTAGATGCTTTAGCTCATAAAAACACAAATAAATATCCTGATTTTATAGTTGAAGAACTGAGTGTTGTAAAAAATATAATTAATGAAATATTATCAAAATATAGTGATAAGAAAATAGCTATAATTTCAGATCATGGTTTGACACATTTATCCCAATTAGTTGATGGTTTGAATCTCAGTGGCGTGAAATCTGATCACTCAGGTCGTGTTGCTATTGCAGCAAATCATGTTGTTCGTGATAATAACTATTTTATTTTAGATGACAATAAAACATTATGTGCATTAAAGCATAATTCTTTGTGTGCTAAAGTGCCAATAGGACAAGGTGCTCATGGTGGATGTACGCCAGAAGAAGTGTTGGTGCCAATTTTTATTATTTCTGATAATCCTAATAATACAAATTATAATATTAGGTTATTAACACATGAAATTGAGGGTAGTAATCCTGTCGTAAAAATCCAAATAACTGGTTTGACATCTTTAGATAAATTGTCATTGAAATATGATGATAATATTTATAAAATGAGGCATTTAGATGACGATGTTTATGAATCAGAAAAAATGAGGGTGAAAGAAGATTGTAATAAAATAACACTATATGTAAATGGTGTTCCTTATGAATACAATATTTCTATTAATGTGGGTATTAAAACTGATGATTTGTTTGATTTTTAAATTAATATGTTATGAATAAAGATATATTAAGCAAATTGAGAGATGCATTTTCTCCGATGTCTATTTATAAAGATGGAAGTAAGACAAATAGTGTGTTCGCAGGAAGAAACTTGCCATCATTTGTTAAGGACTTTCTGATAAAGAAATATTTAGATGTGAATACAGGAGAGTTAGATGTTGTGTCGTTGAATGAATTTTTGGATAGAGTCGTTCCTTCCAATGCGAGTATAGTTAAAGAACAAATTATTTCGGGAAAGGAAGTATTGTTGTTAGCTCGTTTTATTATTTATATAGATTTGGTTAAAGGCGAAAAACAATTTTCAATACCTGATTATGGGATAAAACAGCGAGAAGGGATTATTCCTGAATTTGTTTATTCTAAGCATGCTGGTGAATTGGTTGATGGAGAAAGATGGGGTATTGTTAAATTATGTTTGTTGCCAGATGACGATGGTCGTAAATATCATGTTCAAATGGTAGATTATAAGCCATTTAAACCATATAGTTCGGTTGATGTAAATTATTTTGCTGAAGCAAGAAAGAATTTTACAACAGAAGAGTGGATTGATCTGCTTTTGTCAGCAATGGAATATGAACCAGATGGATTTGAATTTATGACGCAAAAATTAGAGTTTTTAACTCGTTTGTTGATTTTTGTTGAGCCTAGATTAAATGCAATTGAATTGGCACCCAAAGGAACTGGTAAATCGTATGTTTTTGGTAATATGTCTAAGTATGGTTGGTTAGTTAGTGGGGGTAAAGTGACACGCGCGAAGTTGTTTTATGATAAAACAAAACAACAAAATGGTATAATTAAGAATCATGATTATACTGCATTTGATGAAATTCAGACTATTGTATTTCAAGAACCTGCAGAAATTCAAGCTGCACTAAAATCTTATTTGGAAAGTGGAAAAACAACTATTGACCAAAATGAATTTACATCGGAGTGTGGTTTAATGTTGATGGGTAATATACCATTAAATGAATATCATTTGCCAATTTCGCGTAGATATTTTGATTCGTTGCCAGAGAATTTTAAAGAGTCTGCATTATTAGACCGTTTTCATTGTTTTATAGAGGGATGGAAAATGCCTCGTATAAAGAAAGATATGATATATAATGGTTGGACAATAAATGTAGAGTATTTTTCAGAAATACTGCATGCTATGAGGACTCAGAATTCTTATGGTTTGCTTTTTGATCAATTGGTGGAATTTCAGAAAGATGCAGATATGCGAGATTTTACCGCAGTAAAAAGGATAGCAACGGCCTATATGAAATTGTTATTTCCGCATTGGAGAACACTAGAAGATGTTGATAGATGTGATTTTGATAGGTATTGTTTACAACCTGCAATATATCGACGTGGTATTATTAAAGAACAATGTCATAATATTGATCCTGAATTTAAAACTACAATGCCTGATATTTGGGTGAAGTGTTAATTTATAAAATTTAATTACTATGGAAAAAAGAAATTTTACAAAAGAAGAATTAGATGTAGTTAAGCATTTAGTGAAAAAGGATTACATTAACAAAGTAACGGAAAAGACTGAAGATGGTGTTTATAATTTTCGTGGTGTGGATAATGTGGCTATATGGGGTGCTCATGTAGTTATGACTGGTAAGAAAAAAGTTAAACGTGAGATTTTATTTAATTTTTGCATCGGTAGTTATAATTTGAAAGAGGGTGGTGAATATTATGCAGATGCATATAGCAGAAACTTAAGAAAGATAACTGATACCGAGGATAAAGATAGATGTAGAACTAAATAAGTAGGATAGTTATGGAAATGCCCCTCAATCTTGTGTGTGGATTGAGGGGCATTTTTGTGCGACTTTGTTGAGGTCGGGGGCGGACGCTCGAACCGAGCGTCCCTACATTGTGGACTCGCTTTGCTCGTTGAGGTGGAATTTGATTGTGGGCTTTTTAGAGTCCAGTATTTTGATGTTATACCTGATGGGGTATGAAATGGTGGTGATATTGCAATATTATATCCGAACGGGGTTACTCTTCGGCTTTGAGGTCTTGGATTTGTTGGAGTAGGGTGTCGATGTTGCGGTAGATTTTGTTGCGTTGGCGTATGCCCCAGATGCCTCCGATGATGCCACCAACGATGCCTCCTACCATACAACCGACGAGCATTTCGGGGGTGTCAACCTTAGTGTAGATTTCGTAACCAACCCAACAAATCCATACGGCAAACCATGGATAACTGAAATAGTACCATTGGTGGTAGCGACGGCGAGTGCGTAGAATAGTGGTGGCAGCGGTAACTAAATCGCCATTCAAAAGCTTGTCGTTGAGTCCAGCGTGCGACCAAATGGTGTAGAAGATAGAGATGATAAGAAAGATGCAGGTAAAGAGATTGAGCGCTAGGGAGATGTGGAGTATGTAATGGAAATTATAGGCTACTATAGGCGTGGCTATCAATACGCAGATACATAGCCAAATGCCTGTGCGGTTGATGCTCGTGATGTGATTGCGGAGCGAATGGCGTATGAGGCGGTCGTTGACGATGATTTGTTGGTTGAGTTTGTTGTTTAGCAATGTCAATTGTTCTCTCAACTCTTGCATTTCGTTGAATTCTATATTTGTGTTCATAATAATAAGGCTATTTTATTCGTTCGACATATTTTTTAATTCTTCGCGGATTCGTACCAATCGCACCGATACATTTTTGACCGAAATGCCGACGATGGCGGCTATTTCGTCGTATGGCACACAGTCCAACCATAGCAGCACGATGGCGCGATCGAAAGGTTTGAGACGGTTGATGCGTCGGTATAGCATCTGAATTTGGCGCGAATCATCGTCGGTATCTTTGTAGAGATTGATGTCGATGGATAGTGGCACCGAGTCTTTTCTGTTTTTCTTTCGTTCTGACGAGATACAAGTGTTTAAACTCACGCGCCATATCCAAGTTTTGACACTACTATCACCTCTGAAATTCTCAAACCCACGCCATAGGTTGATGAGCGTTTCTTGGAAGAGGTCGTTGACCTCATCGGTGTCTTTCGAGAACATGAAACATACGGTGTAGATGGTGTTTTTATGCTCTCGAACAATTTTTTCAAATTCTTTTTCTTTTTCTTTCATCGTTGTTAGAAATTTTGTGTTTTTACTCGTTAGACGCATGTGTTGGTAGAAAAACTACACAAAATCATAAATTTTTTTGCAAAGATACGAAAATATGAGTTAAAATGAGTAACTTTGCAGAGTAAATGTCAATGGTCAATAGTCGAAAGTCGATGGTCGATAATTGTGCATTATGCATTGTGCATTGAAAAGACTCGCTACTAAAATATTGAAATTATGGATAAGGTATCGGAAAACCCTTTCAAAAACCGACGAGAGAGTGATTTTTGCGAAAATAAAAACTCTCAACTCTCAACTTTTAACTCTCAACAGAAAACGAGTACTATGCCTTTGATGGCTGTGACGGCTCTTTTCGTTACTCTCTATTTGGTGTCGAACATCATGGCAGTGAAGGTGATTAGCATTGCTGGGTGGTTCTATTTCGACGCAGGTACAATTACTTTCCCTTTTGCTTATATGTTGGGCGATGTGCTGACTGAAATATGGGGTTATCGCACATCGAAAAAGATTATTTGGCTCACATTTGTGTGCAATATAGTGATGGTGCTGTGCACGCAAGTGGGCGTGTGGTTGCCTTCGCCTGACTATTTGCAGGCTGAGGCATCGGCATATAATAGTGTATTTTCGTATGTGCCTCGTATTGTGATTGCTTCGCTTACGGGTTTCTTGTTAGGCGAATTGTCGAACGCTTGGCTTATGGAGCGCATCAAGAAGCTGACTGAAGGCCGATGGTTGTGGGTGCGCACGATAGGTAGTTCGGCGGTGGGGTATCTGTTTGATACGTTGCCTTTTGTGCTGATTGCATTCCTTGGTGTAGTATCGACCCACGATTTGTTGATGATGATATTGTTTCAGTATGGTATGAAACTTAGTATAGAGGTGGTGTTTGGTACCCCAATGGCGTATGCTGTTATTAAGTGGATTAAGTATAAATTTGAGCGAGTTGGTGTTACAATTGATTGATTGTTTTTTTAACAGAAGTACAAAACTTATTTTAATATAAGTACATAATTTTTGTACTTGAAAAAGTGATTGTCCTTACTAAATTAAACAAAAATTCTTGACTTTGTAAACCTATAAGTTAATTCTGTACTTATGTTGAAATAGAAATAAAAAAGAAAAGAATGGAGAGATATTCGATTATACGTGATAAGATGCCACGCGAGTTTGTGTTGCTGCAGGGCACTGGGTGCAGGTGGGGACGGTGTGAGTTTTGCGACTATCACACCGATGTGAGCGATGATCCGTTTGAGGTAAATAGGAGGGTGCTAGAGCAGGTGACGGGCGAATATGGGGTGCTGGATGTGATAAATTCGGGGTCGGCATTCGAACTTGACGACCGAACTATTGAACTACTTCGACGCGTGATTGTAGAGAAAAAGATTCATACACTTTGGTGCGAAATGCACTGGATGTATCGTAATAGACTTGAGGAGTTCAGATTAAAGATTACTAGTGATCGAGAATGTGAAACGGATTCACTTCTCACTCCTCATTCCTCATTCCTCACTCTAAAGTTTCGTTGTGGGGTAGAGACGTTTGATGGGGAGTTGCGCAAGAGGTGGAACAAAGGTATGCCAGAGGCGGTAACGGCAGAGGATGTGGCGAAATATTTTCAGGGCGTATGCCTATTGTGTTGCACTGAGGGGGAGACGCACGAGCGAATAGTGCACGATATTGAGTTGGCTCGTAAGCATTTTGAGTATTTTTCGGTGAATGTGTTTTGCAATAACACTACTAACATTAAGCGCGACCCAGAGCTTGTGGAGTGGTTTGTGCGCGAGGTGTATCCTACGATAAAAAATGACCCTCGTATTGAGGTGTTGATTGATAATACCGACTTGGGTGTAGGGTAGAGAAAGATAATAAACGTGAGTTCGATATGACTTTTATATCTCATGGATATTATGGAAAAACACGGAACTGATGTTCTTTGATCTTTGTTATTTGGGTTTTCGGTCTGATGACCGATAGGACACAGCACGCTGTGTCCCTACATTTAATGTATTTATTGATACTCATTTTCCCGTAAATGCCAATGCGGATGTACGAGCCGTGTGTCCCTACATTTGGGAGGATTTTTGCAGAATTCGTTCTTTTGTTATGCAAAAATAACTTCATTGAAATTGCTTTTGCTCGGCAATTGAAGTAAACTTCGTTGCTCTCACTTATTCGCAATTTTCATTCTACAGATTACACAGATGTATGCGGATTTTTATATCGAACTGACGAACGAAAGGCTACGGGTAGGAGACCGAAGGTCGGGAATGGCAAGAGTAGAAGGCAAACTTGTTTGCATTATGCCTTGTAAGGAGGAAGAAGACGAAGTCAAAGTCCACGAAGTGGGGTGGGATTTTATTTTAGCGGATACCAATATTATTAAAAATGTTTTAATGAACAGTAATAATACAAAAAATCCTGATGAACTAAATCATCAGGATTTTTTGTACCCCCGTCGAGAATCGAACTCGAATCTACGGTTTAGGAAACCGCTATTCTATCCGTTGAACTACAAGGGCTTATTCAATGCACAAATCATAATGCATAATTCATAATGCATAATTACCATTCAGCATCAAACAAATAATTGTGCATTTTACATTGTGAATTGTGAATTATCAATGGCGTCCTTTGCTATTAGACTTCATTTGTTTTGCTTGTTGTTCACGAAGTGCTTGTTGTTGAGCTTTTTGTGCCTCCTCAAGACGTTGCATAAAACTTGATTTCTTTTGTGGTTTTGCTTTGTTTTTCTCAAGTTGTGCAAGCACTTTTTTGTCGTCAACAAAAAGACGGAACAAGTAAGTTTGAAGTATTGTAATCAAAAGAGATACGAAATAGTAGTATGAAAGACCAGATGCATAGTTATTAAAGATAAACATGAACATAACTGGCATGAGATACATCATCCATTTCATCATACCAGCTCCTGGTTGGTCGCCAGCACCTGTTGTCGCCATATTTATTTTAGTGTAGATAATGTTTGTTATTGTCATCAAAAGACAGAACAATGATATATGATTACCAAAATATGGAGTGATTAGTGGAATATATGCATCCCAAGATACTATAGCATCATAAGAAGAAAGGTCGTCAGCCCAAAGGAATGATTGTCCACGAAGCTCGAATGCAGTAGGGAAGAAGCTGAACATTGCAAACAAAATTGGCATTTGGAACAACATTGGAAGACAGCCACTCATTGGACTTACTCCTGCTTTTTGATAGAGATTCATTGTTGCTTGCTGACGTTCCATTGCTTTCTCGGCTGGAATACGAGCATTGATTTCGTCAATTTGAGGACGAAGAACACGCATTTTTGCCGATGACATATATGATTTGAATGTAAATGGAAGTATCACCAATTTAATAATGATAGTCAATAAGAAAATAATCAAACCATAACTGCTGATATATTTACCCAAAAAGTTGAATACTGGAATAATCACACCTGTTGTAATCCAACGGAAAAGCGACCAACCCATAGGGATGATATGTTGAAGACGAAGTTTATCTTCTCCTTCAAGGTGTTTGTCGTAAGATTTCAACACTTTATATTGGTTTGGTCCATAATAAGTATGAAATTTTGTAGGACGAATACCATTAGGGTCGAAAGCCACGCTTGCCTCCATCGAGTGTTTTTTGATAAATTCAGAGCGTTCAGGCATAACTTCTGTTTCAACAGCAGTAGCAGTAAATGCTTCGTCAGCAATCATAATTGTGCTAAAGAAATGGTCTTTGAATGCAACCCAACGCACTTTACCTGCAAGTTTTTCTGAATCAGATTTAACTTCAGAAAGACGCTCCATTTCATCAGCTACATATTTATAATTAAGTGTAGCATAACGAGATTCAAATTTACGACCTCTTTCGTTTTGACGAATAAGTGATTGCCATTGCATATCGAGCGACGATGTATTTGGCGAGAGATATTGGCTCATATTGTGAGCTTTAATCTCCATAGAAGTCATAAAATCGTCGTTAGGAATGGTATAAATAAAATCAATATGCGCATCAGCATCAACGGCAAGGCGCATAGTCACAATTTGAGCATCGTTAGTTTTATTAACTATTGGTTGAAAATAGAGATTTTTTGTGCTAATAATACGATTATCGCTTGTAAAGAGTGTGAAATCAAGAGAAGCATCGCCATCGGCAAAAAGCATCAAAGGAAGAGAGTCGTAGCGAGTATAATTCTTCACTTCTGCAGCGCACACACGACCACCTTTGTTAGTGAAAGTAAGGCGAATTTTTTCGTTTTCTACATTAAATTGCTCTTCTACACTAACACCTGCAGTTGCAAAATAACCATATGTTTTTATAAGGCGTGCTGAATCAAGAGTAGCTTCACCAATAGCAGCAAGTGAGTCGGCTACAGCTTGTTGACGTTCAAGTTCTAACTGAGCAAGATATGCGGCTTCGTTAGCAGCAGCGATAGAATCACGCACATGTTGGCGACGAGCCAACTCTTCTTTACTTGGTTGATTTAACCAACTGAAACCGAAAATTACGGCCATTATTAGGACTAAGCCTATGACGGTGTTTTTATCCATTTATTTGTAGTTTTTTAGTAACAAGTAGCGAGCAAATAAACTCTCCACCTCACTTCATTTTTAATAACATAAAACAAAGCACAAAGTTACAAAAAATTATTGAGATATGCAATATTGATTTTTTTAGACTATGATAAAAAAGAGGTTGTGCTGTAAAAAGCACAACCTCTATTAAAAAATACTACTTTATTTTATTTCAAAACTACTTTTGTTGTAACAACTTGTTCGCCACAATGAATATTAACTAACACAATATTATCAACAAAGTCAGTTGGAATAATAACATTGTCTGTTGTATTAACATCAAATGTAGCCAAAATCATACCATTTACAGAATAAATAGAAATTGTATTAATCAATACATTTTCAGTATTCATAAGACTGATAACACCAGATTCAGCTAACACGAGAATATTATCTACAGAAATATTATTTACTGCTACATTTTCCAACGTATTAAATTTATTTTGTTCAGACCAACCACTTTGACGACCTTCATCACAAGATGCTTTAATACGCCAAATATAAGGAGTATTTGCTTCAAGTTCAGTAAGTTCATAACTTTGCTCTGTCAATCCTAATACTTCTGTCCAAGAAGTTACATCTGTTGCACGCCAATTGATATCCCAAGTAATATTAATTTCATCAGCATCCCAAAGCAATGTTGCTGAATTTTCAGTAATATTTTCAACTCGAAGATTGGTTGGTGCAACACATTCAGGAATAGCAGTAGTAGAGAATAATACATATTCAGAATAACGACTTGCATCTGTTTCTGAACAAATACTACGCATACGAAGTTGATAGGCTGTTTCAGGTGTTAAATCTGTAACAACTACTGTATTTGCACCTGCAACTTCAATAACAGTCCATTTTTCTGCTATTGCTAAACGATACTCAACAGCATATTTATCAGCGTTACTTTCCCAAGTAATAGTAGCTTTATTGTGAGTTGGAACAACAACTATATTTGTTGGAACAAAACAAGTTTCTGCAAGAGTTGTTACTGTTGCTTCTGTTGTCCATTCGCTATAGTCACCTTCTGCAAGACTACACAATGTTTGAAGTTGATATACATATTCTGTTTCAGGAGTAAGATTTGAGATTGTATAAGTATTTGCTTTAATCTCATTCACTTCAGTCCAATCAGTCGCAGTAGCTTGACGATAACGGAGATTATATGCATAAGCTTCACCACTCCACTCTAAAGTAACATCCAATGCTGTAGATTTAGCTATAATAGTTTCAACTGGGTAGCAAGGATCATTTGCTGCTGTAGTAAACTTAAAGATAACTGGACGAGCTACATCGTCATCAGCACAAGCTTTAGTTACTCCAACTTCATACGCAGTACGATTTTCGAGGTCGTTAAATACCATAAATGTATCTACGGTATTTTTGTATTCTTTTGTAGTTTCACCTGCTTTACGAATAAATACCATCCATTCTTTACCTTCGTCGATTGTACCTGACCAAGAGATAGTTGCAGAAGTGCCAAGAATTTCTTCAGCTTTAACAACGACATCGTTAGGGCAAGATTCGGTAATAGAAACCTCATCTAACATCAAAGTTTTAGCCCCTGTTGTACCAGATACAAGCAAACCAATACGTACACTACCCTCTAAACCTTTAAGTGTAGTTGTATAAGTTTTGGTATCCCCATCACCAGGAAGATCTGCATTAGCAACAGTATAAATTACATCGCTGGCTTTAAATGTTTTACCACCATCTTTAGAAACAACAATCTTAATTACTTCATCACCACCATCTTCTTGCATTGCATTTGTTATAGTAAAGCTGAGATTATAATTAACAGCAGCATCTGTGAAATTAACAGCAGGGAACAATACCCAAGAATCGAGAGGAGATGTTGGTTCGAGCATTAAAGTTTTCATACGCCATGTAGAGAACCATACCCAATTTACACCTTCAGTAAATTCAGTAGAATCAGTCAAAGCACCCTCTTTAAGATCCCATCCTGCAGGAAGAGATGCTTCATCGAACGTTTCAGTAAATGGCAATACATAACCACTTGTGAACGAAACAATACTTGACCAATCGCTTTGAGACTCAGCAGAACATTTAGCAGCAACGCGAGCCTCGATTACACTACGACCAGGAAGACCTGATAATTTATAAGAACGTGAATCGGCAAGAACTTCAGTCCAAACAGAATCACTTTGAAGTTTCCAATTAATTAACCATTGTGTTTCTGCACCTTGTTGTTCCCATGTAAGAGTCGCTTGATCACCAACTACATCAATTGCTTTAAGATCTACAGGATAATCACATTCTTTTTTCTCTTCGATACGTAAATCTTTCAAATAGAAACGAACTTGTCCAGTTACAGGCAACCAACGTACACGAATTTTGATAGGTGCATCATCTGTTTTTTCAAATTCAACTCTACGATTTACAAATTCATCAAATGTCGCATATTGAGGAGCATTTGTTTTGTCTATAGTTGCAAATGTAGTCCATTCTGTTTCATTAGTAGTATATTCAAATAACAATTTTTCATCATCAACCCATTCATTGTAAGCATTTGAACCAAAACGTCCCCAAATATACATATTCATATCAAAAACAAGACGAACATTGCCAGAGGCAATATTAAGCCATTGAGTTGTTAATTTATACTCTGTTTCTGGAACTGCAGGGCCAAAATAGAAACCATTAATATTCATATCTACACTAACACCTTCCATTTCACGACCACAAGTATTACCTCTATACATTTCTTCAACCAAGAATTGATATGGAAGTACACCATTTGTAATAACATCAACACCTGCGAATAAAGAAGAATAATTACCATTAGCATCTTTACTGAATGCTGCAAAGTGATAAACTTTATTAGGCTCAAGATTTTCGGCTTTAGCATTTACACCTGCTTTACCAACATAAATTACTTTACCACCACCTTCAAGTTCATCACCAACAGCCACATTGCCTGTAGGTACACCAAAAAGACCAGATTCTAAATAAGTTCCATATTCATTTGTATAAGGAACATCTGTATAAGCAATAACTACATCATGACCACTTGCATTAGCTGTTGCATAAACTTCAATAGAATTTGCAGTTGCTTGAACTAATTTAACAGAAGCCGGAGCCGCTGGAAGGGAAGTAACTTCTTGTGCAAGAGGATTTGTTGTATTGTATTTTGGTCCATACATACAATATGAATTAGCCGCAAATATAGTAATATAATATTTTGTTTCTGGCTTAATTTCAATACCTATTTCTTCATATTCGTTAAGGTTAGAAAAAACAGTATCTGTGTAATAACCTAAAACAACAGCAGAAGCGATAGAATCTCCAGTTGCATAGAATGAGCCATCTATAGGAAGTGTAGAAAGTGCCTCTGTTGAAAGAAGAACGAGATAATGATCTGCAACTTCGGCTGGAGTAAATGAACCTTTCAGAATATCAGTAGTAATATTGACTTGAAGATTTGTTGGTTGTGTAGTAGGAACAACACAATCAGCACAAGGCGTAAATGTATAAGTCAAACCATCAACAAGATTACACTCGCTATTCCAAGTCAAAGATTCATCTTCTGTACTTTTTACTGTGTTTTGCCAATCTTGTATATCTAAATCCCAATTATAAGCACGCACATGAACATCGCCATTATTACCCTTAATACCTACACGAATATTTTTAGAGTAGTCGGCAACATTATCAAGCCAACCATCAAAAACCATATCGACAGTATTTGTTGTTTCATTGAGACGCACTTGATAATTTACAGGAGCTGTTTCTGATCCATCCCAATTAAGTCCAACATAAACATTCTTAAATTGTACAACAAGAGTTCGATTAGGAGCTTCGCCAAGAAGTTTATAACTAATTTCAGTGTTAGCCATACCAAAAACGTCAGCATTTGGAGAAGCTGTAATCACGTTTTCTTGATCTCCTTCGTCATTATCCATCAAATAATACCAACTACGATTAGGGTTAACTGTCATTTCATCTTTACCAAGAATGACAGAAAGGTGAGAAGAAACGGCAAAACGATTCATTTTTTGATTGTTATAAACAAAATCAAAACCTATTTCAAAACCATTAGCAGTTACTGTTTTATTAGTAGCTTCGGTAGTAACCCAAACATTATTATCGAACTCTATTCCATTTTCAGAATCATCAATAATAGTTTTTAGTTTAGTACCATCGGTAATTTCTGTGTAAGTTCTGAGAGAACTTGCAAAATCATAACTCATGATAGGTTGAGCATCTACATATATCCATGCTGTCAATGCGACAACAAGAATCAAAAATAATTTTTTACTCATAATCACAGATTTTTTAGTTAAACAATATTTTATTTTACAAAACATTTAGTAATAAAGTTTCCACAACGCACAACATAAACGCCAGGCAATAAATCCTCTCCATTAACACGAATACCATTTAAAGTATAAATTTCAGCGTTATGCGGTGCTACAATAGAATTTCCTTCTACGAAAATATCAACATTTTCTTCTACGAAATCTAAGGCGGTAGGTAATCCAAGTGTACCATCAATATTGATACGTTGCATATAAAGTCGATTTGGCATCTCGGTCCAATCAACATCAGTATCATCTTCACTTAGTACTCTTTCATCAGTCCACATAGCAATCCAATAAGCATTATCTACAAGAGGCGAAACTTTTAATTCTGAACGCATATCAATTGAAGGTGTAAATTGGACATCAGTATTCCACATTGGTTCACCCGTCTGCGCATTAAATTTATGGGCATAAGCAGCCACATCATTAGCACCTACTTGGACCATATAAAAGGCTACAACATTTCCATCTTCGGCAAATTCAAGGTCGAAGAAAGCGACTAAAGACCCATCATTTGGACGCATTTCAACACCTTCTGGACCCCATAATAACTCACCGGTACTTGCCATTTTTTGAATCATTAGGCGTTGTTCACCTTGTCCCACATTCGTTTCACGACGAATTGTATAGAGGCAATCACCTTCTTTATCATAGAGCATTGTAGGCTCAAAACTACGCATACCTTCAGTATAACCAACAGCTTCACCATCGACCCCTGAAGCATAAGCATAAGAACCATCAGACAAAATATGAGAAACATATGTCTTTTCAATATTTGTGAAATAACGATCGTCGCGCCAACCAACAATAGCGCCACCTTCGCCATCAGGGATGATAGAAAGGAAAGTCCAAATAGGGACTTGAGGGAAACCACCATGATAAACTTTTACATCTTCTTTCCATACCGATGACCCTTCAAAATCAATTTTGCGAAGCATCAAATCTTGATTTGTACCTTTAGCATAAAGGAGTATAACTTGATTATCACCTGCACTCACTAAATAAGGATATGCATACATGATATTAGGATCGGAAATATAAAGAGGTGCATCCCAAAGAAGTTGTCCATCAGCAGATACACGTTCTAGACATATTCGAGAAGAATATGTTTCTTCAAAAGGATAATAATCAGCAAAAGCAAAAATATAAGACCCATCATCAAGTTCAGCAACAGTCATAGAACCTTGAGCATCCTGACTATATTTACCACGATTAAGGTCGACTGGTTCAGACCAAAGCATTTCACCATTAGGAGATAATTTATAAACATTGTAATTAAGATTATCGCCATAAATACCTTGAGATTCAGCATTTATTTTACTTTGATAAATCATAAGCATATTACCCTTGGTATCATGGTATGCCATCGAATTGAACATGGTGTATAGCAAAGTCGTATTAGAAGCTGCTAAACGAGCCCCATTGTCAAAAATGCTGACACCTTCGGCATTGTGAACATTATACCACATTTCTATATTTCCATTACCAGGAGAAAGGAACGCGGTAGTAATAGAATTGTCTGGGTTGACACCAAAATCCCAAACATAAACCCTACTACGAGGTTTTCCCACATCAGTATTTTGATTGGGATTAGATGTCCACTGTGCCATTACATCAATACATAATGCACAATGCACAATGCACAATATTAAAATTAACAATCGTTTCATAATCAATAACACTTATTATTTCACAAATACTTTTATTGAAGATTTTCCATAACGAACGATATAAACGCCCGAAACTAGATTATCGTTATCAACACGAAGCCCTGTAATAGTGTATATTTCAGAACCTTCAGGAGCTATAATTGCATTATCTACAACTTGGACATCAAACTCTTGTTTCTCCACCAAATCAATAGAAGTTTGCACACCAAGAGTACCATCAATATTTATGCGTTGCATATATAAACGCGTAATATTCATAGGATCATCATTTTGGTCTTCATCTAACAAACGCTGATCTTCCCACATAACAATCCAATACTCGTTATTAATAAGCGGAGTAGCCTTTAAAGAAGAACGAGATCTTTCGCGAGGAGTAAACTCAAGAGGTTCGTTCCACATTAGTTCACCTGTTTCTTTATTAAACTTTTGAGCAAATGCAGATACACTAACTCCATCATGTTGTACCATATAGAATGCCACGACATTGCCATCTTCAGCAAATTGAAGGTCAAAATAAGCAACAGCAGAACCATCATTAGCTCTTAATTCAACACCTTCTGGGCCCCAAAGCAATTCGCCAGTATCAGCCATTTTTTGAATCATCAAACGTTGAGTTGCTTGAGAAGAAGAAGTTTCACGGCGTAATGTATAAAGTGATTTATCTTTTTTATCATACAACATTGTAGGTTCGAAACTACGCAAGCCTTCAGTATAACCAACAGCTTCACCATCGACACCTGATGCATAGCCGTAAGAACCATCCGAAAGGATGTGAGAGACATAAGATTTTTCGAAATTAGTAAAGAAGCGGTCGTCACGCCAACTAATAAAGGCACCTCCTTCGCCATCAGAGATAATAGAAAGTAATGTCCAAATAGGAACTTGAGGGAAACCTCCACGATACACTACAACATCATTAGTCCACACAGCAGATCCGTCAAAGTCGAGTTTACGCAACATTAAATCTTGATTTGTTCCTTTAACATAAAGGAGTAAGACTTGGTTATCTCCAGCATTTATAAGATAAGGGTAAGAATGAGGCACAACCGGATCACTAATAGACATAGGTTCGTCCCAAAGCAGTTTGCCATCGGCAGATATACGGTCATAATAAATACGTCCGACTTGAGTCATATCCACATCACAATAAGCAACCATATAAGAACCATCCTCGAGTTCGGCAACAGACAAACCATATTGTAAATACTCAGAATATCCACCACGATTAAGATCTAATGTCCAAATGACATCCCCTGTTGGAGAAATCTTGTACACATTATAATTAAGATATCCATCATATTTACCTAATTTTTCGGCATTGCTATAATTCTGATAGAAAGCAAGCATATTACCTTTACTATCATGAAAACCTATAGCACCAAAGGCAGTCCATGTCATAGTAGATTCAGAAGCTAATAGTTTTGCACCTTCAGGTAATATACTTACACCTTCTGCATTATGGATATTATAATACATTTCGATTTTACCCTCATTAGGTGCAGAAAAGATAGTTGTAATAGAATTGTCGGGATTAATGCCAAATTTCCATTCATAAACTGCTTTTAAAGGTGCTATAACATTAGTATTTTCTTGTGGGTTGCTACTCCATTGAGCAAATATTGCAACTGAAACGAGTGAAAATAAAAGAGTAAAAATCTTTCTCATAATAATACCTCCTAAATTATTTATTTAACCATTATTTTTTCTAATATATTTTTTTGAGATGAATTAATTTGCACAAAATATATTCCAGGAGTTACATTATCAAGAGATATAGATTGTCCAAATGTAGATACAACTTTGGCTCCAGTAATAGAATAAAGAGTTATTTGTGCGTCTTCAGAGATTGTAATCAATCGAGTTTTAGTGTCAAAATTGAAATCCAAATTAGTAGATTCAATATTATCAACAGGAGTTGTTGCAGATGTCACAAAAAATGTACGACAACCGACATCAGGTATTGAGTAGTTTTGCTCTACCATTTTGCCATCATTATTATTTATTTTGTATGATCCTTTATATATACCATCAGCGCATATATCAACTATTTCAAAACAATAAATTTTGCCTACATCAAGTTTTATAGTTTCTGTATATAATTTAGGTGTTGCAGGCTCATATTCAAATTGCTCTACGACATTGCCATCTGCATCGAGAATGCGGAATAAATTCTCTTCAGCATAATAATCAGTTTGAATGGCAAAAGTCAACTCTGGAGTAGATGTGGTTGGGGCTGAAAAAGAGCCAGATAATTCAGAAGATTCTACGTCTTGATTATTAAGTTTCGTGATTGTAATTTTCCAAGTATTATTGTTCAAAACTTCACCTTTTTGATAAGGTATTCTTATAACTTGTTTTGCAAAAGGAGCAACTTCGCCTTCCCATGATGAAGCTTGAGTATTACCATTAATCGTTATATCAAATTGTGCTGAAGTTAGAGTTTCATTGCATTTATTAGTTAAAATAACTTCAAAAAAGTTGAAACCATATTTTTTAGATTTACCCAAGATAGTAGTTGATAATTCAGCAGCTAAAGGTAAATTAAAATTAGAGAATGTTGGTTTCGCAGAAGTTACGTTCATTATATTATTTTTACCATCTTCAGTAACAAAAGCTATAAGATTAATATTTTGTAATATAAGATCAACGGTTTTATTAGTTTCGGGAGCTATTATAGCTTTAGGGAGTTCGAAAGTATAAGATTTTGAGAAGTATTGGTCTTTAGCGATAGTGATTTCATCACCTAATACAGGAGTCAAATAGTCGCGGAGCATACTTTGGTGCACATATTGATCGCCTACGCCTGCACCATTTTGTGGACCAACAATATTATCTTGCGTCATAACAATACTCAAAAAAGCTTTTTCAGAAGGCACGTCGGCAGTGCAATAACCTTCGATTGTAACATTTAACTTTCGGGTTAATACGTCACATTCTGCTTTTATCAATAAATTGACAGGAGCATCTTCCGCCATAATATCCATAGCAGTTTTACCAAAAGCAGAACGTCCTAAAACCATAGAAGTTGCACCAGATTCATAAGTGTGAGTAAGTCGATTAATCACTCCACAAGGACGACCTTCATTGGCTGTACCGAGGATAGAATCTATTAAATCACCATCTGTAGTTCTGTAATCGGGCTGATCAGAGCCTGGTACTGCATAATAACCAGAATGTACTGCGATTGAAAATATACGACCTTGATGTATTTCCTCTAAATTATGACAAATAATGTGTGCCTGAGGACAATAACCACAATGGATGCCTGTGAATTCTTCTATTAATATATTCTTTTTTTGAACTTCAGTAGTAACATCGTAAGCCATGATAGATGGCAAAAATGAAAGTAAAAATAGAGATAATAGAGTAAAATGTTTCATACGCAATAAATTTAATAAATATTAAACCGAAAAATGAAAATTTAGACTAGCAAGTCAAATTTTATTTTGCAAATATAATGTTTTTGACAATAAGAAACGAAAAGAGACCCCTTATTTAATTACTGCAAAACAAATACGCCCCAACAAAACACTACGGCATATAATAATAACAAACTATATTCCAATAAATTACATTACCGTTTTAATAATAAAAAAAAGACTAATAGTCATTTTTTTCAAACAAAAAAACCAAATATTAGAATATTTTTTGTAACTTTGCAAATAAAAATAAATCTATCTACACTTATGAAATACAACAAAAATAGATATTTTAATAACATTTCGACAATAATTTTGTCGTTATTTTTATGTTTTTTATTACAAAATTGTAGTAAAAAACATAATACAGAAAAACAATTATTAAAAGAAATACAAAAAGAATTAGATTTAACAAATAAAGAAGATAAAGAATTCAATGATGTAATAGACTCTCTACTCCTACAAAAAGACAATTCCGACATATCTAAATATATTACACGATATGGTAAGGAGCTTCATTATACTGGACAACAAACAAAAGCTATAGAATTTTACAATTTAATTGTTGGTTATTACCAATCTTTACAGAAACCAACAAAAGAACAATATAAACATCTGATAGAATGTTATATACCATTGGGAGCTGCTTTCGAAGAACTTGGATTAAAAAATACAGCCATGAATTATTATATGAAGGGAATAAAAATTGCAGAAGAACAAAACCTTCAGACTCAACGAGCTATGTTATTAAATAACATAGGAGTTATATATTTTGGATTTAACAACTACGATCAATCTCTAAATTATTTTACCCAAGCAAGTGTAATCAATTTAAAACATCAAAATAATCAAGAATTGTTTATCAACTACAACAATATAGCAGAAATTTATCTAAAAAAAAATAATTTAGAAAAAGCGATGGATTATTCGCTAAAAGCATTACAATATCTAAACGAACAGACAGATCAAGAGATGTATTATATGATGCATGCAAACATCGGAGCGATATATACTTTGCGACACGAATATCCAATGGCACTAAGTTACCTAAACAATGCAATAACACATCAAAAACAATTAGGTTTAACAACATACCTTATTACATCATACTTAAATACAGCAGAATTATACAGCAAAATAAATGCGTTGGATTCGGCTAATTACTTTGCTATACAGGCTGAAGAATTGGCGAAAGAAACACAAAATATATTATTACAAAGCCAAGCAATACAAACTCAAGCAAGATTAGCTAAAATCGAAAAAAATTATATTCAAGGCTTTAATTTACTCGAAAAAAACAACATACTAAAAGACTCTATTTTACGATTAGACAATCAACGCAAAATGGAAGATTGGGAGAAAATCTATGAATTAGAAAAAAAATATTATCAAAATAATTCTATAATAGCCCAATGGAATCCTAAAACTATTTTTTATATAATGATATTAATAGTTACAATACTAATATGTATAATAGTAATACTATATCTTATAAATAAAAGCAAAGATAAAACATTAAAAAACAAAGAATTATATGAAATAAGACAAAATAAAGAACAATCTAAAAGGATTGCAGCCGAAGAGGAAAAAAGCAAAGAAATGCAAAAAGAAATAGATCGTCGCAACAGAGAATTAACGACATATACACTTGAAAAAATGCGATTTAACGAACAAATTACAGATATCAATACTGAACTAAAAAAGGTCCTTTTAGAAATTAATCCTCGAAGTAAAGAACATAAAGAGCGCTTACAAAATCTACTCAACAAATTACTTCTTTTAGAAAATAATACAAATTGGGAAGAATTTCAATATTATTTTGAACAAGTACACCCTCAATTTTATGAAAAATTAGGAACTGCATATCCAACATTAACACCAAAAGAAAAAAGACTTTGCGCTTTTATTTCTTTAGGACTATCGACTAAAGAAATTGCATCTATTACATTCAGAGAAGTAAGAAGTTGTGA
The DNA here is from genome assembly GCA_017467185.1 of Paludibacteraceae bacterium. Lineage (GTDB taxonomy): Bacteria > Bacteroidota > Bacteroidia > Bacteroidales > Paludibacteraceae > Aphodosoma. Next base: position 60,874 of record JAFTSS010000067.1, read on the forward strand.
GTCGTCAAGAAATCGTTTACGCAAAAAATTAGGTGTAGAACCAGATATAGATTTAACTAACTTTATTCGCCAAATTACTAATTGATATTTCTCTATTCTACAAAAAAGAGATGCTATAATTAATATAGCATCTCTTTTTTTTATTTATACAAGACCCACAAATGTGGTCCAAATATATTATTTATTTGCGGCAGCTTTGACGAATTGGAGGAATAGTGGGTGTGGATTAAGCACTGTACTTGAGTACTCTGGGTGGAATTGTACGCCCACATACCATGGGTGAGATGGCACTTCGATAATTTCGCCAAGTTGCGTATCTGGATTAGTACCTGAAACAATCATGCCATTTGCTTCGAATTCAGCTTTGTATTGGTTGTTGAATTCGAGACGGTGACGGTGACGCTCTTGGATGAGTTCTTTACCATAAATTTCAGCAGCGCGTGAACCCGGTTTGAGTTTACAAGCATAAGCACCAAGACGCATCGAACCACCTTTGTCGAGATGAGTTTTTTGTTCTTCCATCATGTCGATAACTTTGTGCTTAGTATGAGGGTTAATCTCAACTGTATGAGCGTCTTTATAGCCTAATACGTTGCGTGCAAATTCGATTGCCATAACTTGCATACCATAGCAAATACCGAGTGTTGGGATGTTGTTTTCACGAGCATAACGGGCCGAAACGATTTTGCCTTCGATACCGCGCTCACCAAAGCCTGGGGCGATGAGGATACCATCGTAGCCTTCGAGTGTTGCTTCGACGTTGTTTTCTGTGATATCGTCAGAGAGAAGAAGGTCGAGTTTGAGTTTGCGGTCGTTGTAAGCCGATGCGTGAATAAGCGACTCGATGATTGATTTATAAGCATCTGGTAGGCGGACATATTTACCAACCAAAGCAATTTTCACCTCTTTTTCAGCTGTTTTTAGCTTATTGAGGAAGAAGTTCCATTGGTCCATGTCGGCAACAGTAGTCTCTGGGTCGAGACCGAGGCGTTTGAGGACTACGCGGTCAAGACCTTCTTGTTGCATACGAACAGGCACTTCGTAAATTGTTTTCACGTCGGCACTTTCAATAACAGCTTCTGGATCGACATTACAGAAGAGGGCAACTTTTTTACGAACTTCAGGAGTGATTGGATGTTCGGCACGGAGAACGAGTACATCAGGTTGAACACCTTCTTGTTGAAGTTCTTTAACTGAGTGTTGAGTTGGTTTGGTTTTGAGTTCGCCAGCAGCAGCTACGTATGGCACATAAGTAAGGTGGATGCAAAGGCAGTCGCTACCAAGTTCCCAACGGAGTTGGCGTACACTTTCAATATAAGGCAATGACTCGATATCGCCTACAGTACCACCTATTTCTGTGATTACAAAGTCAAAATTGCCTGTGTTACCGAGTTGTTTTACATTGCGTTTGATTTCATCGGTGATATGAGGTATTACTTGAACAGTTTTGCCCAAGAAATCGCCACGACGTTCACGAGTAATTACATTTTGATATATACGGCCAGAGGTTACGTTATTAGCCTTAGACGAAGGCACATTGAGAAAACGTTCGTAGTGACCAAGGTCAAGATCGGCTTCGTGTCCATCATTTGTAACATAGCACTCGCCATGTTCATAAGGGTTTAGAGTACCTGGGTCGATATTGATATATGGGTCGAGTTTTTGGTTTGTAACTCTATAACCACGAGCTTGAAGCAATTTGCCAAGCGATGCTGCGATAATACCTTTACCAAGCGAAGAGGTAACGCCACCTGTAACGAAAATGTACTTTGTTGCCATATATTTAGATTTTTAGTAGCGAGTAGCGAGATATGAGATTTTAACTCACATACTCATTCGGACACGGCATATCGTATCCCTACATTCAACTATTCAATTAAAGTGCAAAGATACAAAAAAAGTCCGAAGTATTTAATACTTTTTCGGACTTTTTATAATAATTATTAAAATTCATCTCAAAACATTCAAATAAAATCAACAAGCCTATTAAACTCATGCGATATAGGCACATAAATCAAAATAAAAAAGAAAAAGGATATAACAATAAAACAGTCAAACAAACTAATATTTCTTTCTTTATTTTTATTTATTTCTATATTATCTTTCATAATTATTGCTACTATAACCATAAAAAATAGTATATTTATAGTCCATGAAATTAATTGCAGCACAAGTTTCACCGATTCAGAGACAGACAATAATAATGGCAAATAAGGAATAACTACAAAAAACAATGGCACATAAAACATCCAAGTTCTAACCGCAATACTCCTCATAAAATAAAAATTTACATTTTTCATAACTCGTTATTGTTTAAGGTTCTACAAAAATGACTTTTTGAACAGACTCTAAACAGTCTATATACTCTCTCCAATATATCTTTTTTTGAATTTGGAACTTAATTAAATAAGCCTTTTGTTCTGCTTTTTCGCAAGAAAAAAGCAATATGCACAAACAAATAATAATTTTTTGTGGTAAAAATATTTATATAGTTAATTTATGGGCAAAGTTAAAAAAAAAAAAGGAAATTAGTTGTTTGTAAATTGATTTTTTTATTGTGAGTTTTATTTTTTAAGATTTTGTGTGCTTTTTGTTGATTTTTTAGTAACTTTGTGGTTGAAAAATAGACACGAGATGTAAGATGTGAAATATAAAGTTGTAAGTTTACTCTTAACTGTTAAAAATCTGATAATACTGATAAAGCGAAGCTAATAATTATGCATTGTGCATTATGCATTGAAAAGGCTCGCTACTAAAATCTATATATAATGATTTCATATAACACAGAAGGCGTTAAGATGCCAAAATTTGGTAAACGCGAGACTAATACCTGGATTAAGGCTGTGGCTGCAAAATATGGCAAAAAGGTGGGCGAAGTGGCATACATTTTTTGCGATGACGAGAAAATTTTGGAGGTAAATAGAGAATATCTCCAACATGATTACTACACCGACATCATTACGTTTGACTACTGCGAGGGTGATGTGTTGAATGGTGATATTTTTATTTCGTTGGATACTGTGGCTAGCAATGCTGAGGAGTTTGGGGTCACGTTTGACGAGGAGTTGCACCGTGTGTTGATTCATGGGATTTTGCACCTTTGCGAACAGGATGACCAAACGCCTGAGTTGAGGGCGGAGATGATTGCGAAGGAAAATGATGCGCTTGGAATGTTGTAATGTTTTAACATAAGTACATATTTTATATTTAATGGTTTGCAAAATGTAATTTGTATTTTATAATTTTGTAAGGATAAATATTTTCTCCAAGTACAAACACTAAATCTTAAATTATTAACCATAAGGCTTGTACTTAAAAAAAACAAATTTACCTTTGAAATTTATAAATTCCACACAAACTATTTTATCTCGAAAAAATAATTTTGTACTTCTGTTAAAAAAACAAACGAAATGAAAGCAATTGTGCTGACATCGACGCTTTATAGCGATAATAGCTATATGCTCAATTTGTTTACTGATGAATTGGGCTATGTGTCTGTGTCGGTGAAGGTTGGAAAGAGGAGTAAGGTGAGATTGTCGCATATTCAGCCACTGACGCTATTGTCGGTGGAACTGCATGGGCGACCATCGCAACAGGTGATGCACGTGACGGAGTGTGCAGCGCTGAGTGGGTGCGAGTCGATAGCAACGGATATATCGAAAATGCTTACTGCTCAGTTTCTTGCGGAGTTTTTGAACCATACTTTAAGGTTGTACCAAAGGGATACTGCGTTGTTTGACTTTGTGTTTGACTCGATATGCAGATATAATTCATTGGACCGTGGGCAAGCGAATTTTCACTTGGTTTTTCTGGTAAAATTAACGCATTATTTGGGCTTTTTTCCAAACCTTGAGGGATTGGATAGTGGGGTGTGTTTCGACTTGGAGAATGGGTGTTTTGTGAGACGTTTGCCTCTGCATAACAATTACTTATTACCAAAAGATACTATAGCGTTCGTGCATCTACTGCGATTGGATTATGACACGATGTATCTGTTTGACGTGAATCGTCAGCAACGGAATGATATTTTAGACCACATTATTAAATACTATAAATTGCATTTGGCAGAATTTGGTGATTTGCGGTCGCTGGATGTTCTGCGAGAACTTTAATATTTTTCGTTTAAACATAAGTACAAATTTTTTTCTTTTTAACATAAGTACATAATTAAATTTGTAGGACGATTGGGGTTGTTCGTACTTGAATTGTTTTTGCAGGTTGACTTTGTTTTTTTAAGTACATGCCTTAAATCATAACTGTTACTAATTACTCTTTACTAATTACTAATTAAATAAGGTTTGCACTTGAAAAAGAATTTATCCTCACACAACTATGAAATAAGAGCGACAACTTGTAAACCTAAAAACATAAAATATGTACTTATGTTAGAAATCAATCTATAAAAATTATGTCTTTACCAACTACATTAGGAACTGAATCGATTGGGCGATTGTTGCGACAATATGCTGTGCCAGCTATTGTTGCGATGACGGCATCGTCGTTATATAATATGATAGACAGCATCTTTATTGGTCAAGGTGTGGGTCCGTTGGCAATATCGGGCTTGGCTGTTACATTCCCATTTATGAACTTAGCAGCTGCATTTGGCTCGCTTGTGGGCGTGGGCGCAAGTACGATGGTGTCGGTAAAATTAGGGCAAAAGGACTATACGACAGCTCGTAAGGTGCTGGGCAATGTGGTGGCACTGAACACTATTATTGGCGTAGCCTTTATGACAATCTCACTGATTTTTCTTGATAAGATATTGCTATTTTTCGGTGCCAGCGAGAATACGTTGAGCTATGCACGCGATTACATGGAGATTATTCTTTATGGCAACGTAGTAACTCACATGTATTTAGGTCTTAATGCTGTAATGCGTTCATCTGGGCATCCACAAAAGGCTATGGCAATGACAATAATGACCGTGATACTCAATGCAATACTCGACCCTATCTTTATTTTTGGATTCGATTGGGGCATACGAGGAGCGGCTATTGCAACTATATTGGCTCAAGTGGTGGCGTTGGCTTGGCTATTGATTGCTTTTACAAATAAAAAAGATATTTTACACTTCGAATCGGGTATATTTAAGTTGGACAAACGGATTGTAACATCGTCATTGTCAATCGGTATGGCTCCATTCTTGATGAACATAGCATCGTGCGTGATTGTGATTTTCATAAATAATGGTCTGCAACAACATGGGGGCGACTTGGCTATTGGAGCATACGGAATTGTAAACCGAATAACGTTTATTTTCGTGATGGTGGTGATGGGATTGAATCAAGGCATGCAACCAATTGCGGGATATAATTATGGTGCAAGGAATATAGATAGAATGCTGAGTGTGTTGAAATTAACTATAGTTTGGGCTACAGTGATTATGTGTTTCGGATTTGTGATATGCGAATTTACGCCTGAACTAATTACTCGTATTTTCACGACCGACAGCGAATTGATTGAACGCTCGGTGCGAGGCATGAGAATTGTGGCTATATTCTTCCCAATCATTGGCATGCAGATGGTTACGGGTAACTTTTTCCAAAGTATTGGCATGGCACGACAAGCTATATTCCTATCACTTACACGACAATTGATATTCCTATTGCCATGCTTGATTGTGTTACCGATGTTCTGGGGTGCCGATGGAGTGTGGGCATCATTGCCTGCTGCCGATTTGTTGTCGTCGGTGGTGTCGGTGTCGGTATTGACATATTATTTACGTCGATTTAAACAAGGGAAAATTGAGTATAAAATTTAAGGTATTAAACATAGGTACAGAAATATTCTAAACTGGTTTATTATGTTACGGTGATATTTTTTTACTCTATATGGACGAATTCTTTTCTAAGTACATAATTTTTGTATTTAAAAAATTTTTTCATCCATTGAAAAACACAAAATACAAATAAAATCAGTAAACCTGCTAATTGTTTTTTGTACTTCTGTTAAAAAACAAAATATCATGATAATCACTATTGGACGCCAATTGGGTAGCGGCGGATTGGAGATTGGTCGCTTACTCGCCGAAAGATTGAATTTGGCATTTTACGATAAGGAGTTGCTCACTGAAGCAGCTCGTCATAGTGGCATTTGCCCTGAATGTTTCCAACAAGTAGATGAACAAGCTAAACGGTCGTTTGGCGGAGTTGGCATATTTGGCATGCGATTTCCTTTTATCGGAGACGGAAATACATCGTACAACTCGATGATTTCGGGCGATAACTTGTTCCTCATACAGAGCGAAACGATAGTAAAGCTTGCAGAAAATGAGCGTGGTGCAGTGTTTGTTGGTCGATGTGCCGACTATGTTTTGCGTCATAGAAATGATGTTGTGTCGGTGTTTATTACAGCCAACGAAGCGGATAGAGTGAAACGATTGTGCGACCGCAAAGGATGCACAGAAACAGAGGCGCGAGATATGATGAAAAAAGTTGATAAACAGCGTGCTGCGTACTACGACTACTATGCGAGTCGCGTGTGGGGTATGGCTTCGAGCTATGACATCTGTATCAATTCATCAGTTTTAGGAATTGAAGGAACTGTTGAGGCCATTATTAATATTGTGAAAGGAAAATGATTATACTTAGTATAGGCACAAATATTGGCGATCGCGAGCGGAATATCGAAAACGCGATTGTGGCTTTGGGGAAAATAGGCAAGGTGAGTGCCGTGTCGCCAATATACACGTCGGAGCCATGGGGGTTTGAGTCGGAAAATGGCTTTTATAATATTGCGCTGATATTAGAGAGCGAATTGTCGCCCCTTGATTTGTTGCGAGAGACTCAACGTATTGAGAAAGAGCTGGGGCGTACGGCTAAAACTACAACAGAATATGCTGATAGAGTGATTGATATTGACATAATTGATTATGATAATCAGATTATTAGACACGAGACACGAGACACGAGACACGAGATGCGAGACACGAGATGCGAGACACGAGACACGAGACACGAGATTTTAAAAATAAATAACCCTTCCGCCTCAGGCATCACCCCTAAAACAGAGGAGGAATTTCAAGAACAACTCTCAATCCCCAACTTTCAACTCTCAACTCTCAACAATTCCTCCCCTGTCTTAGGGGAGGTCCACGAAGTGGGGAGGGGTAAAACTCTAAACTTTAAACTCTCAACTTTAAACTCTCAACGCTCACTATTAACTCTGCCTCACCCGTTAATGCATCTGCGTAATTTTGTGCTGTATCCGTTGGCAGACATTGCGCCTGAATGGAGACACCCGATATTGAAACTTACGGCACAAGAATTGAAAGAGAGGTCGGAAGATAAATCGATACCTGATAAAAAAATAAAAAATAAGTAGTGAAATTATGTTTCACTACTTATTTTATTATTGAGAGTATATCATCGGCTATTGCGCCAAGAATGTAATCTTCGATTCGGATTTGAGAGAGAATTTCGTGCAACGCGTCACTTTCGAATTTAGTCCCTATCAAAGCTCTATATAAAGGTGTAAGATCTTGATGAGTGAAGAAATCGCCATTGAATTCGATGGACTTGATTATATCGCCTTTAACATCTATACGCACCTCGCACACTCCCCACGCAAAACGCTGTTTATTCTTGAACGTGTAAGGCGGATTGTTGCCCCACATCCATTCGTCAGAGAGATACTCAGGCTCGATGCGACACACTTCGGTGAATTCGTCAGTTGGAAGGGTTACTCGCGCTGGAGCTATAGAATTTTCGAGATGACGCATAAGTTGATCACGTCCTAAATCCATATAGTCGCCAACATTAATAACTCGTTGACGCACACTCTCTATACCCTTAGAAATCAGTTTCTCGTTGTCGGGGGTTATTGTGCGAACTAATTGCTCTATATCGGTCTTATATAATAATGTGCCATGCAAGATTGATCCATTCTCATTGCGATAATAGGCATTACCCGAAAACTTTTTCCCTCGAAACATCAAATCGTTACGTCCCGATAGTTCTGTATCTAACCCTATTTCATGAAAAGCATCTACTACCGACGACAAACATTCGCGAAAAACATCGTCGCGCTTGCCTGTGCGTTTTATAAATGTGAACATAAAACATCCCTCATCGGCAAATATCGTTCCGCCACCTGAATGACGTCGATAAATAGGCACGCCTATCTTGCGAACATAATCCATATTCACCTCGCTCTCAATCAATTGATGCTTGCCACACACTATGGCAGGATTTATGTCCCAGATAAAAAACAACTCATCGTTGCGCCACTCTGGAGCATTCAAAATGTGTCGTTCTAAAGCCAAATAGAACGACACATTCTGACGACCATATTTTGTTAAATCTAATGTTTTCATAAAATTAATGTCAATAGTCAACGGTCTACAATCAATGGTCTATAGTCGGACTTGTCTGACAGGTCAGAGGGGTCGGACGAGTCTGACAAGTCCGACCATTGACTATTGTCTGTTGACTGTTGACAAATATCAAATCTTTTCAATCAGCTGTTGCAATACAGCAAAAGTCACCTTCGGAGCTTCGGCAAAGAAGTCGAGATATTGTGTAGTGTTGTCTGGCTCCATACCTGGAGTGTCGCTCACAATACGCAAACTCATAAACGGCACATTCTTGATATGGCACACCTGTGCAATAGCAGCACTCTCCATATCAACAGCCTGACCATCAGGAAAATTCTTTTTGATTCCTTGCAGTGTTGCCAAATCTGATATAAATTGGTCGCCTGTGCAAATCAAACCAAAAACTAATTTAGCGTCTATCGATTTTGCAGCATTCACGAGCTCAAGATTTGCCTTAAATTTCAACGGCAGACCTTGCACTTGTCCCCATTCGCCTTCGCCGCACCACACATCGTGATAGCACACCTCTGTTCCAACCACAATATCGCCTTGATGCAAACCAGCACCAATACCACCTGCCACACCGCTATTGATAATGTAATCGGGATGCGCCTCGGCTATCAACGAAGTAACTTGCATCGCCGCATTTACTTTACCGATGCCCGACTTCAACAAGATAATCTGTTTACCAGAGAGCATACCCAACCTACATTGCACACCATCTGGCATAGGTGGTTCAACCGCATTTTCTAAAATGTGACTCACAAGCTCAAATTCGCTCTGCATCGCCACTATAATCGCTATTTTCTTCATTGCTTATTTATTTTTTTTAGACAGAAAGACATAAGAACATGAATTTCAACTTTCTTGTACAGACGCAATATATTGCGTCTCTACTATAACCTTTCAACTCTCAACTTTCAATTTTTGCGATAAGCGAGAGCAATGAAATTTATTTCAAAATTGTGATTTAGCGAAAGCAGAGTCAAGCTTGCTTGAACTATGCTAAGCGTGAACAATTTATTTCAATTGCCGAGCGAAGCAAAAATCACGACCGTAGGGAGTAACTTTCAACTTTCACATTTCAACTTTCAACTTCATTAGTATCCCAATATTTTCAACATCGATTTGTATGATTGCTCTTTCGCGAAGAGTTTTGTAAACCACTCGCCATCTTCATCACGGTCGATAACCACCAACTTCGGACCTGGTATCAAGCAGTGCTGAATACCGCCGTAACCGCCAAGGCTCTCTTGATAAGCTCCCATGTGGAAGAAACCGACATACTGCTCTTCACCCTCTTTTATTTTAGGCATAAACACCGCATTCGAGTGCGCCTCTGCATTATAGAAATCCTCCGAGTCGCAAGTCAAACCACCAAGGTTGACACGCTCATATTCCGAGTTCCAGTTGTTTATTGCTAACAACACAAAACGTTGATTGATACCCCAAGTGTCTGGCAATGTAGTCATAAACGACGAGTCAATCATATTCCATTTCTCACGGTCGTTTTGTTGCTTTTGGTTGACAATGCTATACAACATTGCACCACTCTCGCCTACTGTATAGCTACCAAATTCAGTGAAAATATTTGGCTCAGGCACATTATTGTTTTGACAAATAGTTTTCACTTGAGCCACAATTTCCTCAACCATATATTCATAATCAAACTCAAAATCCAAGTGAGCTTGAATTGGCATACCACCACCAATGTTCAACGAATCCAATTCAGGACAAATCTCTTTCAAATCGCAATACAAGTTCACCGCTTTCGACAACTCATTCCAATAATACGCCGTATCACGAATACCAGTATTCACAAAGAAATGCAACATTTTAAGTCGTACATTCGGATTATGTTGAATCTTATTCTGATAATAAGGTATAATATCATTATAGCGAATACCCAAACGAGATGTATAGAATTCAAACTTAGGCTCCTCTTCCGAAGCAATTCGAATACCCACATTCAACTCTTTCACTTCGTTCATATCAAACAAATCCAACTCAAACTTATTATCGAGAATTGGAATTACTTTATTAAAACCACGCTTAATCAAGTTCTGAATATTCTCTACATACTGTGGACGTTTAAAACCATTACACAATATATAAGTATCAGTATTCAAGTTGCCCGATTCATGCAAAGCCTCAAGCATATTGATATCAAAAGCCGACGAAGTCTCGATATTCACCTTATTTTTAAGCACTTCCTCCATTACGAACGAGAAATGCGACGACTTAGTGCAGTAGCAATAGTTGTATGTACCATTATAATCCACCTTAGCCATAGCCACGTTGAACATACGGCGAGTCTTTTGAATATTCGCACCAATCTTAGGCAAATAACAAATTCTCAACGGAGTACCATACTGTTTAATAACCTCCATCAAAGGAATACCAAACCACTGAAGTTCACCATCTTCCATAGTAAACTCCTCATTAGGCACCTCAAACGCCTGCTGAATCAAATCGATATACTTATTTTTCATAATTAGATATTTAGTGGCGAGTAGCGAGATACAAGATATTTGAACAACAAACAAAAAGTCTAAATACTCCAACTACACACCAAACTAAGTAAGTTAAATTATAGAATTTCAAACGATGTAACTAATTTAGTTTAATCAAAAACCGACAAACTAAAAATTACGAGTGCAAAGGTACACAATATATTCCACATACACAAGAATATAAACAATTTTATAACCACACAACACAAAAAAGTAGGGACGCAGCGTGCTGCGTCCTAACGAGTGAAGACAGAGTCAAAGTTAAAGTCCACGAAGTGGGGTGGAATTTTATTTTTTAGCGGACAGTAATATTTGTTTTATTGTTTTATGAGTTTGAGTGTTTGGTTTTCGGTGGTTAGGAGGTAGATGCCAGGTGAGAGGTGGGAGATGTTGATATGGTTGCTTGTTGTGCTCACGATGAGTTTTCCCATGATGTTGTAGATGTTGATTTGAGAGGTGGTATCTCGGTCGATGTGGATATAGTCGTTTGCAGGGTTTGGGTAGAGATGTATTGTGCTGTTGTCGGTGGATGTGGTGTTGATTGAAGTAGATGTAGATGAGTGGCGGTTGCGGTCGTAGAGATGGTACATTGCCATGCCGTTTGAAGGGCAATATTGGTAGATGTAGTAGCTACTATCGGGGCGGAGTTCGGCAAATAGCCAGTTGAAAGTGGAGTAGTTGCCACCATCTTCGTAGCCCATAGTGCCGATAGGGTCGATAGAAAAAAGGGCTTCTTCTGTGGATAAGTTGCGCACAGTGAAGCCACCTTTGTAGTTTTCACCACTATTGTGAAGAAGGATTTTGTTGTTGTACATCACAAAGGCATCGCCACCGCCAGTGGTGTTGCGCATAGGGGCTTTGGTGCCAGAGCGTGCAGTGTAGAATTGGGTGCTTTCGCCATTTTTGTGTCGATAGAAACCCGATGAGCGAACGTGGTAGAGCCAAGTTTGTGGGTCGTTGTTCATGGGAATTATATAGCCTGCAGCAGTGCCAGTTAGGTTGAGTTCGGCAGATGCAGTTACTTTAGTTACAGAGCCTTGCACAACTTCGATTATATTGGCTTGTTTTTTGTCTTTTGGAAACATGTAGATGTAGCCTGTGTCGGTGAGCAGATTGCCTGAGGCAGAGATGAAATTGGTTTGTCCAGTAATGGGATTGGTGGTGTTGATGGCGAGGGGTGAGGCTTTGATGTCGTTGGCATCGTAGATGAGAAATTGGTGGTTGCCGTCGGTTTGTTTGTCGTTGCGTACGATGATGTTGCCTGCATCGTCGGAAGCTGTACCATAACCAGAACCACCTGCGACAGAGTCGATGCAACCATGTTGGTTGAAAATAAATAACATCTTTTTGTTGCAGTCATTTACATAGAAATGACCTTGATATGCTGCGCCCTGTTGGGCGTATGTGCCGTCGATATTGGTGGGTGCATTGCCTCGGTTTAGGCTATTTTCCCATAGTGTTTCTAATGCGAGGTCGATAGGTTCGGGCTCGGGGTCGATTTCGATTGTGGGTAGTTTGGTTAAATCGAGATAGTCGGTAGTGATGAAATCGCATCCCATGAGTGTATAGGCTTTGTAGTTGGCATTGTCGTTGACAGTCCAGACATTGACTTTGAGACCAGCATCGTGGAACTTTTGGACAGTCTCCTTATTAAACCCAGTAGCTTGGATATCTACGTCCATTCGCCATTCGACACACCAGTCGAAGTGGTTTGCCCAATTGGAGTTGGTGAGGAATTGGAGTGTGATGTCGGGGTAGTTTTTGCGTAAATATTCGAGGCATGGTTTCATCGAGGTGAGAATGATGCACTTGTTGCGGAAGCCTTTGTCCTCAATTAGTTTCACTAATGCAGGCATGCCAGATTGGTCGTTGCTATTGATGCCTGTAGCCCATTTGAGTTCGATTACGGGAAGTACTTTGTATTCGGCACAGATGTCGAGATACTCGGCAAGGGTGCAAATTTTGCCAGTATATGTTATGCCACCGCGAGTTTGGGTGTAGGTTTCGGCTTTGAGTTGGTCGATAGTTGAGTTGCTGATAGTGAGTGAACCGCCAAGTCGGTTGGTGGTGTCGTCGTGAGTGAGGACGATGGTGCCATCGCCAGCTACTTTGATGTCGCATTCGAGATATTGATAGCCTTTAAGTGCACCATTTATGAATGCTTCGGCTGTGTTTTCTACGCCCCAATAGCTGCCACGGTGGCCAACGAAAAGAGGTTGTGCTATCGTGTTGATTGTTAGATTTAATACAATCAATACAACCCATAATTTTAGATGTGAAATTTTCATAATGCGGTAGTTTTATAGATTATGGTGCAAATGTACACAATTATTTTGATTTTATAAAGGTTTGTGTGGGTAAAAATTTTTTTTGTTTTTAATGTGAGTTAGATATAGTTTTATAGTGTACGGAACCAATGGTCTTGAGCCTTGGCGAAAAATGTGCGGATGATACGGACCGATGGTCTTTGAGCTTTGTTATTTGGGATTTCGGTCTGATGACCGATAGGACACAGCACGCTGTGTCCCTACTTTAGTGTATTTATTGGTACTCATTTCCCCGTAAATTCCTATGCGACGATGTGTCATAATGCCCAAATTGCTGCGTTGTTCTCAATATTAAGCTTCAGTCATGTACTTCAGTACACTCCTTTCAGCTTAAATTTCAACGCCTTGCACTTTAGGCATTCTGACGCATCTAAAAGAGGCTGAGCCAA
>JAFTSS010000068.1 GCA_017467185.1 Paludibacteraceae bacterium
GAAACTTGAAATTTGATTTTGCACATCTTTCTACTTTCAACTTTCAACTTTCAACTCTTATTTATTTGTTTTTAATTTGTTGATAATTGCGATGAGGTATCCGAGTGTGATAAATGCACCTGGAGCGAGTACGAATACAAGTACGCCATATTCTTCAGGGAATATGCGGAGCGAGAAGAGTGCTCCTGTACCAATAAATTCGCGTACAATGCCAAGAAGTGTTAGACCTACTGTAAAACCTAAACCAATGCCTAAACCATCGCAGAATGATGCAAATGGATTATTTTTTGCAGCAAATGCTTCAGCACGACCAAGTACGATACAGTTCACAACAATAAGAGGAATGAATAACCCTAATGAGTCGTAAAGTGCAGGTATATAGGCTTCCATTGCCATTTGTATGATTGTTACGAATGTAGCAATTACAACAATAAACGCAGGAATACGTATTTTGTCGGGAATAAGATTTTTAAGAAGTGATATAACTACATTAGAGCAAATTAGTACGAATGTAGTTGCAAGTCCCATACTCATACCATTGAGGGCAGAGGTTGTGGTACCTAGCGTAGGACACATACCGAGCATCAATACGAATGTCGGATTTTCTTTAATGAGTCCGTTTAATATTACTTTGAAATAATTCATATTTTAGATTTTTAGTAGCGAGTAGCGAGTAATGAGACTTGCCATTCGGCATCATTTTTTAGATTTTTAGTAGCGAGTAGCCGTTTTTTTGTTTTAGTTCTCCGGATTTTCCAGTATTTTTGGACAATCAGGAAATTCCAATATTTCTGGACAATTCGGCATTCCAGGATCATCTGTGTTTCCAGCCTTGTTTCACATTTCAACTTTTAATGTGTCAATTGGGGTTGTTATGCTGTCACATGTATTAACTGTGATTGTGTCTGTTGTTGCAATTGTGTCGGTTGGATTCACGCTTGTAGCACCGCTCCAAGCATCAACTGTTGGGGTTTCGCCACGTGCTATTTGGTATGTTTCGTAGGCTTTGTTTATTGAATTAAGAAATGCACGAGATGATATAGTTGCAGCTGTAATAGCATCGTATTCACCACCGTCTTTGCTTACTCGAAGAGGCATTTTGTCTGAACTTACGCCACGAATGTCAGATTTAACCTTAAACCAATCGACTAATTTAGAGCCTAATCCTGGCGTTTCGGCATGTGCAAGTAATGAATAATCTACTATAGTGCCATTTGTATCGAAACCAACCATTGTGGTAATATCGCCACCAAAACCAAGTTCTTTAGTTTCAATTGCAATACCAACTAATTCGCCGTTTGTATTGTAGGCACGGAATATTTTTTGTTCGTTTACAATAGCCTCTTCATCGACTGTTGTAAATTCAGGTAATACCGCTTTGATTGCTTCCTCTTGTTTTGCTTTTTTCGATGCGGCAATAGGTTCGGCGGTGAGGTTGTTCATTGCGCCAAGACAAGCAGCTGCAACTACTGTGATTACGGTGAGGACAATCACCATATTAGCGAAAGAAGATTCTAATTTTTTCATCGTTTACCTCCTTTCTCTTTTGCACCGAAGCGCGTAGGTTTAACATAATTGTTGATAAGTGGAGTTGCTGCATTCATAATAAGAATTGCAAACGACATACCTTCTGGATATGCTCCCCAAAGGCGAATTACACATGTAATCAAGCCAAT
Organism: Paludibacteraceae bacterium; assembly: GCA_017467185.1. Lineage (GTDB taxonomy): Bacteria > Bacteroidota > Bacteroidia > Bacteroidales > Paludibacteraceae > Aphodosoma. The sequence goes on from JAFTSS010000068.1 coordinate 1,677, forward strand.
GCCAAATCCGTATATCAATTGACCTTTGTGTGTCATTGGCGATGTTACATAGTCGGTTGCCATAAAGATAGCACCAAGCAAAAGTCCACCACTGAGAAGGTGTACAAGTGGATTTGCGTATGTTTCTGGATCTACAAGATAGAATATGCCTGTCATGGCAAATACTGTAACGAGTATTGACACTGGTATATGCCATGTTATTGTTTTAGTTGCGAGGAGATATACGAGACCGATGAGTAGAGCTATAGCACTAACCTCGCCAAGCGAACCTCCCATTTCTCCAAAAAGCATTTGGGTGAGTGATGGTATCTCTCCAAAACCGCCTTTTAGCATTGAAAGTGTAGTTGCACCAGTTTCGGCATCGAAATAGTTGAAATCTAAATTCATAGCCATTGGGCGTGGCCATGTAGTCATTTGTGCAGGGAACGAAATTAGCAAAAATACACGTCCAACGAGGGCTGGGTTAAATGGGTTATTGCCTAAACCGCCAAATGTCATTTTGCCTATACCGATGGCAACTAATGCGCCAATAACGACAATCCACCAAGGAAGATTAGATGGAAGGTTGAAGGCTAATAACATACCTGTAACCAATGCCGACATATTGCCAAGCGTACAATCACCTTTTAGTATGAATTTTTGAATTAAAAATTCAAATAGAAGGCACGAAACTATTGAGATAAGACTCACACAAAGTGCTCTAAATCCGAAATAGTAGAGCGACACAAGATATGCAGGCAACATGGCAATGACCACATTGAGCATATTTCTGCGTACGCTATCGCCATTATGGATGTGCGGAGCTGGAGATAATGTTAACATATTATTTATAGTTGAATTTTGAACCAACGGTCTTTGAACCGAAGGTGATAAAAATTTGAAATTTGAAATTTGAAAGTTCTTTAATTTGAAATGTATTGGTGTTAACTTTCAACTTTCACTTTTCAACTTTCACATTGTTATTATTTTTTAGTATTGCGATTGCGAATAATTCCACCAACTGTGGCTTTTCCGAGGCGGACATAGTCAAGTAATGGTCTATGAGATGGGCAAGAGAACAAGCAGCAACCACATTCGATACAGTCCATAATTTGTTCTTGTTCAAGTCTGTCCCACATTTCGTGTTCGGTAAGGCTGTGTAATAGATATGGTTCGAGTGCCATAGGACAAGCATCAACGCATTTGCCACAGCGAATACAATTTTCGATTGGTGCACGTTTCGACATATAGTCAGGCATAATGAGCAAGCCCGATGTGCGTTTTGAGGTAGTAGATTCGAGATTGCTTATCGCACGGCCCATCATAGGTCCACCTGCAATTACTTTGCCTGTATTAGATGGCAATCCGCCTGCTGCTTCGATTACTTCGTTGAGTGGAGTACCGAAACGAACGCGAAGGTTGCGTGCATTTTCTACGTCAGGACCAGTTACTGTAAGAACACGATCGATGAGCGGTTTATTTTTTTGAACGGCTTCATATACAGCAAAACAAGTAGCGACATTTTGAACAACGGCACCTACTGCTATTGGAAGTGCTCCACTTGGCACTTGACGTTCGATTGTTGCATCAATCAATTGTTTTTCACCACCTTGAGGATAGTGCATTTTGAGGGGACATATCTCAATACCAAAGTGACGTGTTGCAATATTGCGGAAGTGTTCTATAGCATCTTTTTTATTGCATTCGATGCCAACAATTGCTCGTTTAACATTTATGGCTTTCATTATTATTGAAATACCAATAAATATTTCTTCAGCATGTTCGAGCATAAGACGATGGTCGCAAGTAAGATAAGGTTCACACTCTACGCCATTGATAATCAATACCTCAGCTTTTGCTGTTGGAGGAGGGGTAAGTTTGATGTGTGTAGGGAAACATGCACCACCCAAACCAACTATACCTGCATCGCCAATGCGACGAATGATTTCTGCTGGTTCGAGGTTGCAGATGCGAATTATTTCGTCTTTACGATTGATTTCTGGCATCCACTCATCGCCTTCTACCTTTATAAAAATAGAAGGTGAAGCAATTCCCCAAGCATCTATTGAATTATCAATCTTTTCAATAGTACCGCTATATGGAGAATGTATATTAGCACTCATAAAACCTGTAGCTTTGGCAATGAGTTGTCCAACTTTTACGTAATCACCTTTAGCGACAACAGGTGTTGCTGGAGCTCCAATATGTTGGCTAAGTGGAATGATTGCTTGCTTTGGTAGAGCAAGTGTGTCAATCGTTTTGTTGGCAGAAAGTTTTTGATCTTTTGGGTGGACTCCACCTATTTTAAATGTTTTCATTCTATAGACTTATAGTAGCGAGTAGCGAGTATCGAGACTTGCCATTTTTCGCTATTCGGCTCAAGACCGTTGGTTCGACGTTAATTTTTAGATTTTTAGTAGCGATATTTTGTGAGCAGAAACTAATTTTATCGTTTTAGAATCCAAGCGATTGCATATTATCGTTTGAATTTGTCTTTTTAGTTTGTTTTTGTTCTTTTTTCTCGCGAGGTTTAACACGTAGCGATTCGTCAATTAGCTCAGAGACTGGAGTATTGTTGAAGTCTTCGAGTTTTTTCTCTTCTTTTTCTTCTTTGATGTCTTCTATTTTCTCTTTTACCTCTTCTATAATCTCTTCAACATCCTCTTTTACTTCTTCAATTTCCTCTTTAATTTCTTCTTTAACTTCGACAATCTCTTCTTTGATTTCTTCTATGATTTCAACAACCTCTTCTTTTACTTCTTCTACAATTTCAACTACTTCTTCTTTTACCTCTTCAATAATTTCTTTTACTGGAGTTGGTATAATTGTAGTTTCAGATTTTGGTTCTTCAATTTTTGGCTCTACCGGTTTTTCTGTCGCAACTTTTAATGTTTCAGGTTTCACTGTCACTGGTTTTGTTGCTACAGGTGCTGGAGTAGGGAAGTTTACATCGTGAATAGCACCTGTAGGACATTCGTTTACACATTTGCGGCACGAACGGCATAATTCAAAATCAATGTATGCAAGATTGTTTTCTACTTTTATTGCTCCAAATGGGCACACTTTTTGACATTTACCACAGCCAATACAAGCCGCAGAACAAGCTTTGCGAGCAACTCCACCTTTGTCTTTATTAATACAAGACACAAACACACGATGTCCTTTAGGACCTTTATTGCGAAGTTCAATAACTTTTTTAGGACAAGCTTTTACACAAGCACCGCAAGCAGTACATTTTTCTTCATTAACTTCAGGTATTCCTGTTTCTGGATTTATTTTTATTGCATCGAACTGACAAGCAGAAACACAATCGCCAAAACCATAGCAGCCATAGCTACAATTTGTTTCGCCAGCATATAATTGTGCCGCTATTTTGCAATTTTGCGCACCATCGAATTTGTTTGTGCGTGGACGATTTTGACATGTGCCATTACAACGTACAACTGCAATTTTTGGAGTTGCTTGACATACAGCATGACCTAACACTTCCGATACTTTGCACATTACAGGTAGTCCGCCTACAGGGCAAAGCATATTTTCTAACGTGTCGGCTTTTACGCATGCTTCAGCAAATCCGCGACATCCTGGATAACCGCAACCACCACAGTTGGCTCCTGGTAACAATTCTGTTACTTCATCTATACGTGTGTCTTCTTCGACCTTAAATTTTTGGGCAACAAAATAGAGGATTATAGCTGCAGCTAATCCTATAACTCCCAAAACAATGATTGATGAAACTATTAAATTCATATTTTTAGATTTATAGTAGCGAGTAGCGAGTATCGAGACTTGCCATTCGGATTTATTTATTGGATTTATAGTAGTGATATTGATTATTAGGATAATGGTCTTAAATCTCGTGTCTAATATCTCGTGTCTTTTTTTATTGCATAAAACTGAAATTTTGCTTGTATTTTATTACGCATAAGGCGTAGTACAATAAAGTAGGGTATTAGTGATGCAAGCGCACATGTGCCGATAATTATTTCATTGGTAGTGAAAACATTGACAATGAACAGAGTTGCTATTATTACAATAAAAGGCAATATGTATGCAAGCAGAATAGCTTGGAACCCCAATGATTTCTGACCAATAATTGTTACTTGATCTCCTACTTTTAAGGTATCATCCATTATGTTTGCATCAATTATTTTTTCTGATTTATCTGATGCACCACATACCGATTTGACATGGCAAGACGCACATGCCGATGTTTGTTCTATCTTGACACGTGCTATCTTATCATCTTTTGAGATGATAACCCCTTGATGTTCAATAGTGTTTTGCATTTATTTGTCTTTCGACATTCAACTTGCAAAGTTACAAATAATCTTTTAATAAACAAAAGATTTTATTTGTTGTTTTCTTATATTTTCGTTTTTTTTGGTGGAATGAAATAAATATTTGTTGCCATCTATATCTATGAAAGTTCCGTAATATTCGTTTTCTTGTACTTGTAGGGTTGCGGCAGTTATAGATATTGTTTTATCGTTTGTTGCTATTGTGCATTCGCTTGGTACGAGTGTATATGCTATTATTTCGTCGCTCAAGTAGTAATTGCCTAATGGTAAATATGTTATAGATTTTGGCGTGCGAGCAACGAATATGATAGTTGTGTCATTATTTGATAAAGTTATTTTTACATGATTGACTATTGGTTCTTTTTCAATTTCTATAGGTTCGGTTTTTGATTCTATATATTCTATTGTTGTAATTTGATTTTCTTGGCTTGTGTCGTATATGTTGAGATTACCATTGTATGTTGCGTTTATCTCTTCTTTTGATGTTCCTATAAACGAGCATGTTATGGTATAATTGCCATTGCTTTCTATTTTGATATTTCCTTCTGTTAAAAATATTGCTGATAATCCATTATCGGTATATTGTCCGAGGTAAGAACCGGTTGCATAATAAGCATTGCCTTCTTGACGCAACGCTCCCGGTTGAATGGTATAGTCATTAATTGTGTCGGATGTATGATATTCGCCTATAGGCAATTGTTTGCTATCTGTTGGGGCATAAATGTTGATATTGAGGAATAAACCATTACCTAACATAGTTCCCGTTGAATCTATAGTTAGGTTGTCATCATACAAGCGTAGAATTAGATTGCGTTGATTGGTTTCGGGTTTTATACCTTCATCGAAAACTATAGCATTGCTAAATTTTATTTGATATTTGGGTGCAACTACTGTTACATGACAGTAGCCTTCGTGATGTTTTGTTTTGCAGGTAATTAAACATTCGCCTGCATATATGGCTGTTACATTACCATTGTTGTCAACTTGAGCTACATTGGGGTCGCTAGTATGCCATGCAACGGGATTGTAAATTATTGCTGAAATAGGTTCTATCAACATTTCAATTTGACGTGTTTCACCTATTTTAAGAGTTAATTCAGTAGGCTCAAGACGTACCGATTGTACCTTTGTTTCATCGGTGCAACTGGCAAAACAAAGGATACAAGCAAGTAGGTATAATAATTTATTTTTCATTTATCGGTTGTAGGTTTAGTTGGCAAATTTTATAGCTTCTATGGTTTTCTATGGTTTCTATAGCCACTATAGTATCTATAGCTTCTATAGCGACTATAATTCCTCATTCCTCATTCCTCATTTCTCATTTTCTTCACTGTATAAAGCGACGAAAGAAAACCCATCAATAGCACTATAGCAATAACGGCAACGACATCGAATAATTGTAGCTCTACAGGATAAATTTGAGTTCCTGTTGTTATAAATCCAAATTGTTGTTGTAGTAGGACAAGTATGATACCCAGAATAGCACCAATTGTCATTCCTAATGTAGAAATTAGAGAGCCTTCGATTGTGAATAGTTTTTGTATGTTTCTGCGTGTTGCTCCAAGAGAGTTGAATAGTGCAATATCCTCTTTTTTCTCAATTATTATCATTGATAACGAGCCTATTATGTTGAATGTTGCAATCATTACAATAAAACATAGAATCATGAACGTAGTCCATTTTTCTATTTTCGTAATGCGATAGAAATCGGCTTGTTGCTCGTATTGGTCGAGAATGATATATTGTTCAGATAGAATAGTTTGTAATTGTTTTTTTGTGGATTTAACTTTTTCAGTAGCGCACTTTATCTCTATTGACGTTACGTAGTCGTCAGAGAGTTGATAAGCTTTTCTTACTGTGTTTATTGGCATCACAACGAGATTATCATCATATTTAGGTTGCATTACACAAAATATGCCATTGTTGTAAAACGTTGTTTGAGTGAAGTTTGCATCTGGGCGTGCAAGATTTACTTTCCGATTTTTTGGGGCATACAATGTTAGGGGTTGCAATAAATCTACGCCAGAATTTATACGTTCTGCCATGCCTATACCTATTGCGGCTAAGTTTTGATTGTTGTATGCATCATCAAACTCCATTGTTCCGTCCCACATTATAGTCTCAGAATTTATGATGGTACCATAATTGTAATCCACGCCTTTTATTATCGCAGGAGTTTGTTGGTCTTTGAAGGCAACTAATCCGTCTTGTTCAATTACTTCGCACCATGCAGTGTACGTTTTTAGTGCTTTCGCTTTTTGTATAAGCGAGTCTTGTGTTGAAAAAGCTTTACCTTCGCAAGGTAATATTTTTAGCGAAGGGTCGAATGCAGAAAAAGAATTTTGAACTAAACTTTCAAAGCCATTCATTACCGACAATACGACAATAAGTGCCATAGTACCTATGGCAACTCCCATCATACTGACCCATGTAATCAGGTTGATAGTGTTATGTCGTTTCTTTGAGAAAAGATAACGAATAGCTATGAATAGTTTATAATTCATATATTATGTGTGATTAACGCCGAATGGTTAATTGTGAATTATGCATTATGCATTATGCATTATGAATTGTGCATTAATTAAAGTTCTCCTTCAATTTCGTCAAGTGGGGTGTGTAAGAATGGGTCGGCATTGAGCAACTCATCAATCTTTGATAATTTCTCGATTGACTCGTCGTTATAGAAATTGAGTTCAGGAATGATACGCAATTGGTGACGAAGACGATTACCAAGTTCAAAACGGAGGGCTTTAGTGTCTTTGTTTACTTGTTCGAGTACAGCAGTAGCTTTTTCAGTAGGAAATATGCTGAGGTAAATACGCGCAATGCTAAGGTCTGGCGTAATACGTACTTCAGAAACGCTGATTAGAGTGCCTTGTATTTGACGTGCATAGTGAATAAATATCTCTCCAAACTCTTTTTGGAGCATACGTGCGATTTTTTCTTGTCTTGTTGATTCCATGTATTATTTATTTATTTATTTTAACCATTAGTTATTGACTATAGCCTATTGACATTTGACTATAAACATTAATTTGCAAAGTTACAAAAAACTTTTGATATATAGAATAATTTGTTGAAATGCTGAGATGTTAAGGGGAAAAAGATAATTATATGTTAAATAATGTTAACAAATAGGGGGGGTAAAATTTATTTCGTACATTTGCAAAAAATTAAGAACAAGGTAAGAGTCTTCCCTTTTCTGAAGATTCATTAATTTAAATACATTATTTTCTTATGAAAAAAATTACTCTTTTTGCAGCGTTGTTATTTGCAGCGTCTTCTTTATTTGCTCAAACAGCAGGTGATATGTTTATCTCTGGGTCGTTAGGTTTAGCCGGCGGAACTGATGGTTCAAATTATGAATATCTATATGAGGGAGATATAGAAGAAGGTTATCGTCAAGTTGATGTTAAAGACTTTAGTTTTTCTATCACACCAGAGTTTGGTTATTTTGTTGCTGACAATATGCTTCTTAAATTAGGTTTGTCTTACAATATCAATCGTTCTTTGGCATATCAAGAGTCTCGGGAGGGAGTTGAGAACCCTAATAATTCTTTGTATAGACCATCTGGTAAATATTGGTATGATGAAAAGAAAGAATATGTAAATACATATAGTGCTAATTTTTATGATTATACACACCTTTTCTCTATTCGTCCTGCATTCCACTATTATTTAACTATTACTGAAAATTTCTATTATACTCCTGGCGTTAGTCTTGATTTAGGTTTTGGTTGTTTGAATTCAGAAAAATGGCAAGACTATGAAGAAAATGATTGGAGTGATTATGAAGAGTATCAAGAAAAACGTGGAAAAGAAATTGACAAAGAATCTTCAAGATCGGTATTCCAATTTGGTTTAAATCTTCATCTTGTAGCGTTTGAATTCCGTCCAACTCAAAATTTTGCTATTAATTTAAGTGCAGGTGAATTTGGTTATGTATATAGTAGCGTATATCGTAATTTGAGTGAGAAAGAATATGAAGAAATTTATGATGTTGAAAATGTTAAAACAAAAAGCAATTCTTTTGATAATGATGTTAGATTTAATTTAAATCTTGGTGCAAAAATAGGCTTTAGCTACTATTTCTAATTTGAATTATAAATATATTGAAAATAGGCTGTATCAAAAATTTGGTACAGCCTATTTTATTTTTATTACTGTCCGGTAAAAAATAAAGCAATTATTCAAACCATTAATAAACAAAGGGGAGATAAGATAATCTTATGAGAGTTTCTAGTTCGACGTTTTCAACGTCGTTTAATCTTGAATTATCCTTAATTTTATTGTGAAATTATAAATATCTTAATTAGCATAGGTTGTTTCGTTTATATAAATTATCATAATAGAATTTTTAGCGGACTGTAATATTTTATTTTATGTTAAACACTTATTAAGATTAGGCGATGTTGAAAATATTGAATGTCTGTAACAGCAGGTAATTTTTGGAATATAGGTTAAAAATATTAGGTAGCATAGCTATAAAAATAATTTTGGTAATTAATGTAAGTCAATATAAAACTCCGCATGGCATCTGTGTCATCTGTAAAGTGTTTTTTGCGTGGCAAAATAGCGAATTTGGTAAAAATACTCCCAATGTAGGGACGCACGGCTCGTGCGTCCGCTTAATATATCTGCAGCGAAGGTGATGTTTTTTTTCGCACCATTTTGTGCCTTGTATAGTATATCTCTGACTGTTTTTTTCTAAATTAGATAGGAGCCATTAGCTATGCGTTCTTTATAATTTGATGACATATATTTTTGTGTTATGAAATTTGCTATAAATGTAGTGAAAATAAATGATATATGTAAATAATTTTGAGCTTATTCGGCAAGTTGAGTTTTTTTATTCACCAAATTGAGGGTTTTTATAATGAGGAATGATAAGTTAGGAACCGAAGGTCTTTTAGCCTTTGGCGATAAAAAGAGTAATGATTTGCAGACCCTCCAGGAACCTCTTGTCCCTCTAATTTAGGGGACAATAAAATAAAAGCGACCAACACGTTGTATGTTAGTCGCTTTTTTATGTGGAAAATAGTGATTATTCAATCATTATTTTTGAGCTTTTTTAGCTTGTTTTTCTTGGATGTCGTATGCAATTGGAGATGCAATGAAGATTGTTGAGTAAGTACCAACGATTACACCGAGAAGGATTGCGAATACGAAACCACGGATAGTCTCACCACCGAAGATAAACATTGCGAGCAATGGCAATGCTGTTGAGAACGATGTTGAGAATGTACGGCTCAATGTTGAGTTAACTGACATGTTAATCAATTGGTTGAGTGCGCGTTTTGGATACAAGCCTATGTTTTCACGGATACGGTCAAATACAACCACTGTATCGTTGATAGAGTAACCGATAACTGTCAAGATAGCAGCGATGAATGATTGGTCGATTTCGAGTGAGAATGGCATGATGCTATAGAAAATAGAGTAGATACCCAAGATGAACAATACGTCGTGGATAAGACCTACAACAGCACCTAATGAGAATGCTATGTTGCGGAAACGAACCAAGATGTAGAAAGCAATAGCAATCAACGCAAAGATGATAGACCAAATAGCTGAAGTTTTGATGTCGTCAGCTACTGTAGGACCTACTTTTTGTGAACTTTGGATACCGAATGTAGTTTCATCATCGAGAGTAGAAGCACGATATTCGCCATTTTCAACCACATAACGTTCAACGAACATACGTTCTGTTACGTTTTCGTTCATCATTGGTTTAAGGCTTGTATAAAGCATGTTTTCGATTTGAGCGTCGATGTTTTCATCGATTGATTCGTTACCATAGTTAGTTGAGATACGAACTTGGTTGTTGTCACCCATTGTGATAACGCTTGTTTGTGCGTCAACGAATACATTGCTGAGTACTTCACGAACATCGTCAGTGCTTACTGGTTGCTCGAAACGAACGATATAGTTACGACCACCAGAGAAGTCGATACCTTGTTTCAAGCCACGGAAACCAAGTGATACACATGCGATAATCAAAATAACTGCTGAGAAGATATAACCGAATTTACGAGCTTTAACAAAGTCGATAGAAAGGTTTTGGAACCAGTTTTTAGTGATTGCAGTAGTGAATTCGAGTTTCATTTCTTTTTCGCGGTTAGCGATACGGTCGTAAACGAGACGAGACAAGAATACGGCTGTGAAGAATGAAGTGATGATACCGATAATCAATGTAGTTGCGAAACCTTTGATAGGACCTGTACCGAAGTAAACGAGGATGATACCTGTGATGAGGGTAGTGATATTAGCATCGGCGATAGCTGAGAATGCGTTGCTATAACCATCTGCGATAGCTTTTTTGAGGTTTTTACCACCTTTAAGTTCTTCGCGGATACGTTCGTAGATAAGTACGTTAGCATCCACTGCTGTACCCAATGTAAAGATGATACCAGCGATACCAGGCAATGTTAATACTGCGCGGAATGATGCGAGGATACCGAACAAGAATACGATGTTGACAAGCAACATAGCATCGGCGATAAGACCAGGAATCACGCCATAGTAGAAAATCATGTAGAGGAGTACGAGTGCGAACGCAATAACGAATGACATCAAACCAGAGCGGATAGCCTCTTCACCGAGAGATGGACCTACAACGTCTTCTTGAATGATGCGTGCAGGAGCAGGCATTTTACCAGATTTCAATACGTTAGCTAAGTCTTTTGCCTCTTCTGGTGTGAAGTTACCTGTGATTTGTGAGCTACCACCAGTAATTTCTGTATTAACAGTAGGGAAAGAGTATGCGTAACCATCAAGAACGATAGCAACTTCGCGACCGATATTTTCTTTTGTCAAACGAGCCCAAGTTTTTGAACCTTCGGCATTCATTTTCATGCTAACAGTTGCACCTGCTGAATATTGGTCAAAGTCTGCGCGAGCGTCAGTTACAACGTCACCTTCGAGTGGTGCACGACCATCGCGGTTAGTAACTTTGATTGCGATAAGTTCATATACAGGTTGTTTTGCTTCTGGGTCCATAGCTTTAACTGACCATACGAAACGAAGTTCGCGTGGGAATAGTTCAGCCACTTGTTTCATAGCGAGCAAGTCGTTAACTTCTGCTGTATCAGATGCAAGAGCAAGACCTACGATAGGGCCATTGTTTTGCATTGGTTGAAGAACGCTGAACAATGGATATTCACGGCGCATTTCTTCGCGGTCTGCTTCAGTAGTTTCTGTTTCAGCAGTAAGTTCAGCAGCAAGGTCAGCTACTGAATCAGTTATTTCTTCTGCAATAACTTCTTCTGCTTTAATTTCTTCTACTACGTCAGTAGTATTAGCCTCTTCTGTAGCGCGGTTCATGTCGCGGATTACAGCGTTAGCTTGTTCGAGATAAGGAGCAACTTCTGCATATTTATATGTTTCCCAGAATTCGAGGTTAGCTGAACCTTGAAGGAGTTTACGTACACGTTCTGGTTCTTTTACGCCTGGAAGTTCTACGAGGATACGACCTTCAACATCAAGACGTTGGATGTTTGGTTGAACAACACCAAAACGGTCGATACGTGAACGAAGTACGTTGAATGAGTTGTCGATAGCGCTATTTACTTCTTCTTGAAGTACGCTGATTACTTCGTCGTTTGTTGCTGAACTTGAAATACGATCTTTAAGGTCGTATGTGCTGAAGATACCAGCAAGACGTGCATTAGGATCAAGTTTCTCAAATTCTTCTTGGAATATTTTCAAGAAATTTTCGCCTGATTTAGCTTGGCGTTGACGGCTGAGTTGAAGAGCCTTGTTGAAATTTTCGTTTGTGTTGTAGTCCGACAATGCACGAAGTACATCAGCTACAGATACTTCGAGTTGTACGTTCATACCACCTTTAAGGTCAAGACCTAAACCGATTTCTTTTTCACGGCACTCACGGAGAGTATAGCCCAACCATACTTTTTCACCACCTACAGAGTCCATGAAGTTGTAATACTCTTGGTCGTCTCCATTCGCATAAGCCTTAGCTTTTTTGTCGTAATTGTTAGTTACAACCGAAAAAGAGAGGTAGAAGAGGCAGATCAACATCAAAGCTGCTGCAAGCAATCTAACAAATCCTTTGTTTTGCATAATGTTTTTTAATTAGTTTATGTATTTATTAATTTATTGTTTCTCAGTATTATAAACACCAAAAACGGCGCATTAATGACATAGAGCCACCAATGCACACTAATTTGGGGTGCAAAATTACAAAAAAAAATTATTCTACGCAACATTTTTTTGCATTAACTTCATTTTTATTGTTCGCTATAGTTTCAAAATTATTTTTTATTATCATCCTTGAATACGCTTTTTTATATAGTTTAGCGAGAATTAGCCATAATTTTATAACTCACGGAATGTTGGATGTTTTTTTTGTGTCTAATTTGTTAAAAAAAATTATTTTTGTTGTTTTTTGTTTCTCTTTTTATTGTTGAATAAAAAAAAAATAGTAAATTTGCCGATATTTTGGATAATAGTATATTATCGGGTTAATACAGACAAATAAAATCTATAAGTTATTATGAAAATCAATCAATTTTTTTTCGTCTTTATGGCCATTTTTGTGTTGAATGTTTCTGTTTCAGCACAATATACGTCATTGCCTTATGTTTGTGATTTTGAGTCGAAAACAGAATGTGACAATTGGAAATTAAATGTAGGTAATACCTCGAAATTTGTGAACAAATGGACTATCGGTAAGCCATACGTTGCAATGGATGACGATGAGGGAAATTTTATGTATATTTCGTTTGATAATGGTTCAAATGTAGGTTATGAAGATAAAGATAATTTTGTAATATCTTATCGTTCTTTTTCTTTATTAGCGGGAAATTATGATTTGGCTTTCGATTGGAAGGGTTTAGGGGCTGAAGATATGGCAGAAATGTATGTTGCTTGGGTCCCTGAAGCTTACGAGTTAGTTTATGGCCAAAATGTCTCTCTTAATTTTTATACAGGTAAAGGCGATTGGCCTACTTGGTTCAAGGTGACAATGGTGAAAAATATCAATGGTACCGATAGTGTTTTATTTGGTAGAACTTCTTGGACTCATAGTACCGCAAAATTGTATTGTCCAGAGAATGGTAATTATCGCCTTGTTTTTGTTTGGGTAAATAAAAATTCAGAACCGAATTCTCCTGGTGGATGTGTTGATAATATTGAATTGGGTCGTGCTGCGTGTGGTTTGCCTTCCGATTTGGTAGCAATTGGTAATGGTAAAGTTGCGACTTTTACTTGGAGTGGCTCAGCGCCTGAATATGAAATGAAATATCTAAAAGAGGGTGATTCAATATGGACAGAGATAAAAGATATAAATACAAATCAAATTTCGATTAACAATATACCTAATGGTATATATGAGGTGAAATTGCGTGCTATTTGTGGTTCTGATACAACTATTTGGGCTTATTTCCCTTTGACATTTGTATATGAAGCGCAATGTGTGGATTATCTCAAACTTGATAAAGCTTTTTGTACTTATGGAGAGTTTAAAAATCCTGCAAAAAATATAGGGAAAAGAGATTTTGGGTATGATTCAGACCTCTCTTGTCATACAATTCATTATAAATCAGGCGAGACTGATCCTCGTACGGGAGGTATGCTTAAGACAACTCCTGATGGAGCTGTAGCTTCTGTGCGTTTAGGTAACTGGGATACTGGGTCTAAGGCAGAATCAATTACGTATGATTATACCGTAGATGTAAAAACTGCATCAATCATGTTGCTTAAATATGCTATGGTGCTTGAAGATCCTGACCATGATGTAAGTCAACAACCTCGTTTTACTCTTGAAATTCTTGATGAAAATGGCAATATGATTGATAATCTTTGTGGTGCTGCCGATTTCAGAGCAAGTAGTGACACTTCTGTTTGGAATACATATTATCCTAAGGGTGCATCGGGTACTTCATCTTTGCCTATTCGTTGGCGTGATTGGACTACTGTTGGTTTGAACCTTGAGGCATACGATGGACGTACACTTAAAATACGTCTTACTACATACGATTGTAATCAAGGTGGACACTTTGGATATGCCTATTTTACTATAGGTTGTACGGTCGGTACCCTTGAGGGTATGAACTGTGGTGATTATCCTACTAATGAATTTATTGCGCCAGAAGGTTTCTTGTATCGTTGGTACACTGAAACCGATACAACAACAATATGGCAAGAGCGAATAATGTCTGTTGATCCAAGTGATGAAACTCACTATCTCGTTGATGTTATCTATCCAACAGAGGCTCGTTGTTATTTTACTCTTAAAGCTTGTGCTATTCCACGTTTCCCATTTGCAGAAATGATATATACACATACTCCAAAAGATTGTCAAAACTATGTAACGTTCAACAATACAAGCGGCATTTGGACAAAAGAGGGTATTACTGGTGATAAGGTTGATGCTGTTTATTGGAATTTTGGTAATGGTATGACTTCTATGGAATTTAATCCAGTTCTTGCGGTTCCTGACGAGGGTTATCATTACGATAGTTGTTATTTAGTTGCAAGTTTGTGTAGTGATTTATGTACAGATACACTTTGGTTTACTCTTGATGTTCCTGCTATTGGACACGTAAGTTATGCTTACGATACTTACAAGTGTGAAAATGACACATTATTTATTGAAGGCGACACTATTTTAACAGAAGGTTCTTATCTTTTCTTATATACTTCTAATTTTTCAGGTTGTGATAGTACTGTAATTGTTAATGTTATTGATCACCCAATATATAATGTAGAAGTTAATGATACCATTATTTTGGGTGAAGAATATGTTTTTGGTACCCAAGTCCTCGATCATCGAGGTGAGTTTGTAGAAAAATTTAAATCAAGTAATGGTTGCGATAGTATTGTAACACTTCATTTACATGTGTTGCAACTTCTTGATTTTGAGATGTCTGATTCTATTATGGTTTGTCATGATGATCCGATAATACCATTGCAATTTGAACTTGTAAAAGGCGATCCTATTAGTGTTAATATAACTTTTGATGAGCAGGCAAAGAAGGCTAAATTTGTTGATATACAAACTCTTTATGAGGGTACTAATTTGATTGAAATACCAATGCCTGATAGTGTTTTACCTGGAGTATATACTTGTCTTTTTGAGTTGTCGGATGGTGTTATAGGATATGATTCTATTACATTGACACTTGATGTTCGTTATGGTACGTCTGTTTTGACTCAACGTTGGGACGATGTGATAGGTGTTAAAAATAGTGAGTATAATGGAGGTTTTGATTTTAGTGCCTTCCAATGGTTTGAAAATGATAATGCCATCTCTGGAGCAAATCTTTCAATCCTTTATTTGGATAAAGGGTTAGATTTGGATGCAGAATATACCGTACTTCTTACACGTGTTTCAGATGGTGTCTCTCAATATACTTGTGGATTTTTGCCTGAGTATTATGATAAATCAAACGAGGTTTTGACCGTTTATAATGTGGGTCAAGTTTATGAATATGCAACGGAGCAACCTGCTTTAGTGCGTATATGGTCTATATTGGGTGAGTTGCAAGGCTCTTATGATATTGGAACAGAGGGGTCTGTCCCAATGCCAACAACACCAGGCATTTATATAATGGAGATAATAATGCCAGATCTTCAGAAAAGTTATAAAATTGTTGTAAAATAATGGGGCTTTTATAAATAATTTTTTATGAAACGAAATATATTGTTTTTTTTCAGTTTTCTTGTTTTTACCTTGTCGCTTAAAGCGGAAAGCATTAAACTACCATATTTATGTGATTTTGAAGACCCTATTGAAAATGCAAAGTGGACGTTAAATTATAATCCAAATTTGGCGCCAGGAACGTTGAAAAATTTTTGGTACATAGGTTCAGCTGAAGCTAGTGAGGGTAAAAATTCTCTGTATGTGAGTTCTGATGGAGGGCAAACTGCCTCTTATACTAATTCTGAAAATACAATTTTGGCTTGGCGTATTTTTGAACTTCCTGCGGGTACATACGATATTGCTTTTGACTGGATGGCATACGGAGAAGGGTCGAGTGCTATTTATGTTGCATGGATGGATAGTGCAACAAAACGTGTTTTATCTTTAACTTCGCCTGATCTTCCTGCCTCGGTAAAAGATAATGCTCTTAAATTTCAGAACGAAGAGGCTGAAGTTACAGGTCTTAAAAATGCATCTGTATGGCAACGAGCTACTAGTCAGATCGTTTCTGATGGTGTGACAAAATATAAATTAGTTATAGCTTGGAATAATACATCGGCGAAAGCTATTCCTCCTGGAGGTGCTATTGATAATATACAGATAGCTAAAGCTTCTTGCGAAAAGCCTAAAAATTTAGAGGTCGAAAGTAAAGGTTCTATGGCTACAATAAAATGGGAGTCGCAAGCTGACGAATTTATATTGCGATATAAACGTTTTACTGATACAAAGTGGCAAATTCAATCTGGAATTAAACAAGATTCGCTTGTTCTCACGGGTTTAGGTAATGGCGTATATGATTTTTGGTTGCGCGCTATTTGTCATAATGCAGCGGGCAATGATACTGGTATTTGGGTTTTATTTCCAAAAATTTTGGTTTATGATGCGTTGTGTATTGACTATTTAAAAATAGATTCAACCAATTGTACGTTTGGTACAGTGGCTAATCCTGAACAAAACAAGGGTATTCTCGATTTTGGTTATGCTTCGGTTCGTTCTCGACACACAATTCATTTTTTGCCAGGCGAGCGGGATCCTCGTACTAATGGCGTTTTGAAAACTATACCAGAGGGTGAAATAGCAAGTGTGCGTCTTGGTAGTTGGGATAATGCCCATGCCGAAACTGCCACGTATGAATATCTTGTTGATACATCTACAGCACGTGTTTTAATGCTTAAATACGCCATTGTGTTTCAAGATCCTAATCACCCACGCGAAGCTCAGCCAAGGGTAAGGTTACAGATTTTTGATGAGAATGGTTACGAGGTTGATCCGTCTTGTGCTGGAGCTGATTTTTATGCCAAAAAGAATATTGATGGGTGGACCACGATTGAAAATGGTAGTAATGTTGTTGTATGGAAAGATTGGACAACTTTGGGCCTTAACTTAGAGGATTTTCATGGACAAAAAATCAAGATTAAAATATCTGTTTTTGGGTGTACTTATTCTGCTCATTATGCATACGTATATTTCACTTTAGGTTGTACGTCGGGTAAACTTGAGGGTATCAATTGTGGTGATACACCAACAACTCAGTTTATTGCACCTGAGGGCTTTAATTATCGTTGGTATAAAGCGTATGACAATCCAAAAACACCATACGAAGATGAGCGTGAAAAAATATTGAGTGATTCTATTGTTTTTGATGTTAATCCTGACGATACAACAACTTATAAAGTTGATATAATATATCCAGAAGATGAGAATTGCTATTTTACACTTAAAGCTAATGCAATCCCTCGTTTCCCTATTGCGCAAGCTGAATATGATATTGTTGTCGAAGATTGTCAGTCGGTGGTTAAATTTAAGAGTACCTCTTATATCGAAACACGAGATAGAATTACTGGAGAGGTGGGGTTGAGCGAAGATGAGGTAGAGACTATTTATTGGGATTTTGGCAATGGGCATACAAGTATGTCACTTACACCAGAAGTTAAATTTCCTAATGATGGAGAGGAACATGAAGTTATTTTAATTGCAGGTTTGTGTGATAATCTTTGTTCCGATACTTTGCTTTTGAAGGTGAAAATGCCTCTTCTTAAGGACACTGTGGTTTATGTTTCAGAGCAAATTTGTAAAGATGAGGTCTATCATTTTGTGGATACAACACTAACAACTCCTGGTGAATATGTCCGTACAATTGAATCTTGGGGAGGTTGTGATAGTACTATAATTTTAACTCTCACAGTGCTTGATAAGTTTTATACTGAAACATATGATACTACATGTGTTTCTAATGGCTTTGTTTTTGGTGGTGATACACTATTTAATTCTGGAGTATATGTTGACTCTTTAATTTCTTCTAAAGGGTGTGATAGTATAGTCACTTTGCATCTTAAAGTTTTATATCCTCTTGCTCTTGCTTTATATGATGATGGACTTTTTGCTTGTGCCGATGATGGTGAAATGCAATTGGCTTTTGATTTCTTGGATGGTATGCATGAAGGCGATAGGTTGCCAGTTGCTTATTCTGTTGTTTTTGATGATGTGGCTAAGAATGCTGGATTTACTGATATGATTGATGTGGCTTTTGATGAAACACTGAGATATTTTTCTATTGTAGTTCCAGAATATTGTCGTCCTAATACTTATAAGGCAAATTTAATATTGAAAGATGAGGAATCATTCTGTGGTGATGTTTCTTATCCTATAACATTTGATATTTATTATAGTGCTTCTATTCTAGAAGTTAAATTTAATAGTCTTATAACAGTATTTGATGCAGAGTTTAATGGAGGATATACATTTACTGACTATCAATGGTTTAAAAATGACGAACCTATAGAGAATGAGGTTGATTCTTATTTTTATCTTCCAGACGGTGAGGTTTTTGGTGAGGATGATTGTTATTATCTATTAGCAACGCGTGAGGATGATGGAGTTTCCACTCGTACTTGTGAGATTTGTCCTGCTTTGATGACATCTGTTGAAGATGTTGTTGATGATAAATATTTTATTTCTGCAACATTGTTCGCTCCTGGAGCCGATATCGTGGTGCAAAATGTTGAAAATGCAACTGTCGCTATTTATACAATTACTGGTCAGCTAGTTGATACATATATTCTTGATTCTAATAATAATCGTTTGTCATCTCCAACTAATGCTGGAATTTATGTTTTGAAATTGACGACAGATAATCGAAGTTTTATCTATAAAATAAAAGTTCAATAAGTTGCTTATCTATTTTTAACTAAATCTATTATAAACCTTTTTAAATTAAACGTTATGAATGCATTCCTACGCAAAAGTTTCTTTATGCTGGTTGCGATTTTATGTACAACGTTCATAAACGCTCAGTATCGGTATATCGATGCCTCTTTCGACACTGATATACCAAGTGATTGGACTCAACAATCAACGGCTCAAAGTAATGTTTGGACGGTTGTTGATAGTGTGGCTGTGCTGCAGGGTCAAGCTCTTGATGCTGTTACTGCATTAGTCTCTCCTTCTGTTGATATTGCAGAAGTGGTTGAGCCTATCTTCCGTTTCAAATATCGTAATGAACAATTCGATGGTAAACTAAACGATTTTACCGTATCGGCTCGTATTCGTCCTGATACAGCATGGGTGGTTTTGTTTCAGTCATCATCTCGTGTGAAACACTTTTCTTTGCAAGAGTTTATCATACCAGACTCTTTAAAGTCAGAAACATTCCAACTCATGTTTGAGGTAAAAAATAATGGTGGAGATATTACAGCTATTGACAATGTTACTCTTGCAAATAGCAAATCATGCGTCTCTGCTCCTACTAATCTTGTAATTACAGATTTGTCACAATCGTTTGCTAAAATAGCGTGGAATACTGATTCTGTGGCTGTCAATACTCGTATTTCTATTTATGAAATCGTACAAAAAGAAAATAAAAAGACTAACACAAAAGAGGTAAAAGAGTTGGTTTATAACGAAACTATGACTGCTAATAACATGGTTAACGTTTATGAAGCAAAAAATCTTAAACCAGGTCAAGATTATCGTGCTTATGTTTTAGCTGATTGTGAATATGGCGACACAAGTGCGTATGCAACTATTGATTTTACTACTATTTGTGATGTTTGGTCAATTCGTTATTTCGATGATTTCGAAGATTATGCTGGTAGCGATTTAGATTGTTGGCGTGTTAGTGGCAAATCTCCTTCTTACACACCTATGATTGATTCAACTATTGCACAAAGTGGTAAAAAATCGTTGAAATTCTATACTTATATTGATTATTATGCATACGCATATACTCCTCAATTCGATGTAGAAGATATTAGTACAATGGCAATTTCTTTCTATGTTTATTCAGATAAAGTTTCAAGTTCTGCATATTCATCAGAATTGGTTGTTGGTGTGTTGACTAATCCTGCCGATCCTTCTACATTTACTCCTGTTCATACCGTATCTCCTTCACAAGATAAAGTATGGCAACGTGTCGATGTTTCGCTTAAAGAGTATGATGGCGATGCATACGGCAATTATGGTAAATATATTGCATTCCGTTCAGGTAATGCTGAGCAAACTAACTATATTTGGATTGACGATGTTACTCTTGACAAGATTGGTTGTTTCGCACCTCAGTTGATTACTATCGACAAAGTTACAGGTCGTGAATTTGAACTTTCTTGGACTGAGATGGGTTTATCTAAATCTTGGAATGTTAAAGTCTCTAAGACAGAATTGGATTCTGCTGGATTGACTAAACCTGCTCTTATTGATCTCACCGTTGATACTACTCACGTAGCAATCGATAAGTTAGAACCAAATTCTAAATACTATGCCTATATCCAATCAGAGTGTGGAGCTTGGATTCCAGATCCTGTTGTGATTGAAACTAAAGCAATTTGGGCTGTCAATTACCACGACAATATGACATCTTATAAAACAACAGTGCCTGCTGATTGGACAACAGATGATATTTCAATGGTAACTGGTACTAGTTATAACTGTAAGTTAGACCCAAAATCGGGTACATCTGGTGGTTCTATGAAGTTTTTGCACTCTTCAAGTTATCAGCCTTATGTGATTTTCCCTCAAATTGATGTTGAGCGTATTCAAGATATTCAATTCTCTTTCTGGCTCTATCAATATACTACAAGCTATACGACTAAAGGTATTATTGTAGGTGTTTGTGAACAAGCTGATTTATCTACAGTTACACCTATCGATACTATTTTCCCATTTGATGTTGCAGCAAAGAAATTTGAAAAGCATATTATCACATTTGAAAATTATACAGGTACTGGTAAGTATATAGCTCTTTATGCCCCAAAAGAGAAACCAACTGGTTCAACATCGGGCATAACTCATTATATTGATGATATTCAAATAGATTCGTTGTACAATTGTAATATGCCTGAAGGACCTGAATGTATTGCAACAAAAACTACATCTGCATCATTTAGATGGGCTACTACAGGTGCTAAAAAATGGCAAGTAGCTGTTTATGCAAATGAAGATATGACTGGTGATGCAGTTTCTTCTGTCGAAGTTGCTGCTGCTCATTGTACTATCTCAGGTCTTAATTTATGTACTGAGTATTATGCATTCTTCCGTGCTGTATCGGAGAAAGATACTTCTGATTGGACATTGCCTGTTTCATTCCGTACTCACGATATTCTTACAATTCCTTATAGCAACGACTTTACAGACGAGGTTGTAGGCTATGGTAATAATTCTCCTAAAGGTTGGTTCTTGTATAATACCAAAGAGTCTGCTTCTGGATCTTATATTCCTTATGTTAATTCTGGCACATGGACTGCAGCTACGGGTACAACTATTCCTGCAGAAATAGTTAAAAATTCGTTGTATTTCAATGTCTCATCTACAAATCGTGATGCATACGCGGTTATGCCTGAATTGATAGATACAGTGGAACTTCGCTCTTTAATTATGACGTTCTATGCACATACTAATACAACTCAAACTTCTTATGGTCGTCAGTTGGAGGTAGGTGTAATGACAGATCCTAACGATCCTGAAACATTTGTTAAGGTGGCTGATGTTGTATTGGATGAGATGAAAGTTTCTCAAAAATTCTTTGTTGCTTTCGGCGGTTATCAAGGTGCAGGACGTTATATCGCATTCCGTACAAATTTGGCAAAAACAATTCAAATGTATGTCGATAACATTGAAATTGATTTTGTTAGCGAATGTTCTGAGGTTACAAATCTTAATGTAGATGCGCTTACTAATAAAGATGCTGTTATCTCTTGGGTGAAAGGTAATAAAGAGACAAAATGGAACCTTAAAGTGTATGATAAAGAGGTAGATTGGTTAGGTATTGATACTATTACAGCTACAGTTTTTGATGGCGAAGTTACCTCTAATCCTTACACACTTACAGGTCTTCAACCACTTACAAATTATTATGTATTTGTTCAAGCTAAAACAGATAATTGTGTGGGTAACTGGTCGCAAATATTAGAATTCCGCACTCTTTGTCCTGATAATTTCGAAGTTCCATACGAGGTGAACTTTAATAAATATGGTAAAGATGATATACCTGATTGTTGGATTGTGAAAGCAGGTACAAGTTCAAGTACTTTGCCACGTGTTTATGATGGTTCGGATTGTTATGATTATGATACTGGAACAAAAGAGGGTGGTAGAGTATTCCGTATGTATTCTGGTAAAAATGGTTATTCTTATGCAATACTTCCAGAAGTGAATGAACCTATCTCTAATTTGCAAATTTCATTCTATGGTTGGACTACAAAGACACCAGATATTGGATATATTGAAATTGGTGTGATGGAAGATATTGATAGTACATTCCTTGACCCTACGGTTTATTGGACTAGTGTCCCAACTAATGATAAGTTGTTTACTTTGATAGAAAGAGTTGAACTTACTGAAATGAAACAATGGTTCCCTATTCTTGTATCATTTGATAAGTATCAAGGTAAGGGTAAACATATTGCTTTCCGTGCGGGATTGCATGTACCATTAACTTCTTCTACCGATGGATATTTCTGGCTTGATAATCTTAAAATAGATAAGATGCCTGATTGTAGAAAAATTGGTGGTCTTGAAGTTAAAGATATAACTCACCAAAAAGCAGATCTTTATTGGGATACAAACGAAGAGACATCTTGGAATATTAAACTTGCAAAAGCAAAAATCAATCCTAATGTAGAAGATACTGCTAATCTTGTAGTATTTGAAAAATCAACTAATGTTATGCCTTATACACTTGAAGGACTTGAGGCTAACAAAGAGTATTTCGTATATGTGCAAGGTGTAAATTCTACTTTGAATTGTGTTGGCGAATGGTCAGAACCATTGCAATTTATCTCTAACTGTGCTCCTATGGCTTTGGGTTATACCGATAATTTTGAGCAATATAGAGGCAAAGGTAATGTTGGTGAAGGTTCAGAATTGCGTTGTTGGATTAAATCTGGTTCGGATAACTGGATAGCATATCCATTCCAATACAACACATCAAATACTGGTCGTGGCCCATTGAGCACTGACTCTGTTTGTTTGTATATGCAAAATGCATCGTCTTATAATACTACATTAGCGGCTAATAATATCGTAACTTCGTATCTTGCAACACAAGCATTGGATGTAGATTCTATCGAGCAAGCTCAAGTGTCATTCCGTGCTTACGCTTCATCTTCAACTTATCAACTTGGTCAGTTCGAGATTGGTGTAATGACCGACCCATACGATCCAACTACTTATCGTGCTGTTTATGCAGATACAATTCCGTATAATGCATCAGATAAAACAGAGTGGACTTATTACACTGTAAACTTCTTGAATTATACAAACGACGACTATGGCGATAAGGGTAAACATATCGTATTCCGTTGTATGCCTGGTCAAAGTAAAACTGCACCAGAAAAAGCACAAACTAATAAGATTTATTTCGATGATATTGTTATTGAACCATACTCTCCATGTTCAACCCCTCGTCGTTTAGAATTAGTGGAAGCTACCGAAAAAGGTGCAACATTCAAATGGCAATCTCCAGAGGCTGAATCGTACCGCATTATTGCTGTACCTCGTGAAGAGGCTAATCCTGCTATTGCTGCTTTAGATACAATTGTTAAATCTAATCCTGCAACTATCACAGGCTTGAAAGAGAATACAAACTATTATGTATATGTACAAATTTTGTGTGAAGGCAATAATAGTGGTAGTTGGTCATATCCTGCGCAAGTGCGTACATTAGGTTGTAGCGATGCTCTTCCTTACTACGAAAGTTTCGAAGGTCATAATGTATATATTAGCAGTTCTGAGTTGATTCTTCCTTACTGTTGGCAAGCTTACAGCGAAACTATTTTGGCTGATGGTGGTAACTTGAAAGATGCAGGTTATTCATCTTCTTCAACTCCTAAGATGACTTCATTCCCTTATATTACTACTGGTGGTAGTAGCCAGCCAACTCATTCTGGTACATATCACTTGTTGTCATCTAATAATGCTTTGTCGATATTGCCAGATTTCAAAGTTGATGATGTTCGTAAATTATCAATGCATTTGTATTATAGTTTATCTTCAACTCTATATTCTCTTGAAGTTGGTGTGATTGAAGACATCAATGATCCAAATTCATACATAACTCTTGAGGTATTTGGAACAGATAAATCATATATATCAAAAGAGTTAGCTGTGGATTTCGCTAAGTATAATGTGCCATTTAATAAAAATTCACGCATAGCTCTTAAAGCTGTTAGCAGTGGAGCATATATTGATGACGTTTATGTAAATTATACTGATGGTTTGTGGAAACCTGCAAATCTTGAATTTGTTTCGGCAACTCACAATTCGGTATCATTTAAATGGAATCAAATTGGTACACCAGATAGTTATGATGTAATCCTTGTTAATGGAAACGATACAATTACAAAATCATTTACAACTAGCGAGGTAACAGTAACAGATCTTCCTGCTGCTACAGAATACGATGTATATGTATATGCTGTTAAAGATGGTGTACGTAGTGATGTTTCTGACGAATTTGCTGTATTTACTTATAGCGAGCCTGCTCAGTTGCCTTACTCTACCGACTTTAATAATGCTGAAGATAATGCTAAATGGCAATTCTATACTAATGGAGCTTCAACTAATCATTGGATGTTTGGTAATGATGCTTATTCTACCGATGATACTGCTTTATATATCAGTAGCGACTCTGTTAATAATGTATATCAAGTGGGTGTTGCATCTCAATCTTGGGCTTCTCGTACAGTAGAAGTTAAAGAGGCTGGTGTTTATGATGTGGCATTCCGTACTCGTTTCAATGCTACTGCTGCTAATTCGGCTCATAAATACAAAGTGTTATTTATGCCTTCTAATTTTGTACCAAGTAGTGGAAGCCTTGTTAATCCATACGTTATTGGCACTGGTAGTACTGCAGTTGTCTTGAAAAAATCTAATCCATTAGTTGTCCTTGAAGAATCGTTTACTTCTAATGGCGAGTGGGTAGATTATGTAGGTAAAGTGATTGTCGACGAACCTGGTTATTATAACTTCTCGGCTTGTTTCGTTACTACAACACAAAAAACTACTCCTAAATATGCTCCTGCAATTGATAGTTTGCGTATTTCGGCAGCTACATGTTATGCCCCTTATAATATCGAGATTGCTGAACTTTTGGATACTACAGTTACATTGAAGTGGGATGACAATAAGATTACAAATTGGGATTTGATTGTTGCCACTGAATCTGCAACAAATCCTTCAATCTTAGAAGAAGATGCTATTGTTGTCGATACATTATTGACTTCACCAAAAGCTGTTCTTTCAACATTAGCTTCTATGACATATCATGTCTATCTCAAAGCTTCTTGTGATACTGAATGGACTATATTCGAATTTGAAACACCTTGTCAACAAGTGGTATTGCCATATATCAATGACTTTGGGTCTTATGAAAAAGTTTCATCTTTGAGTCATGTAGATGGTACATGTTGGAATACAAGTTATTCAAAACTTACGCTTAATACAACATATCACTCTCCAGAAGTTAAAGGAGATACAACTATGGATATAAAATCAGGGTATGAATATGTTATGCCATTAATGCCTGAAGAAATTAAGAATTTGGAAATTGAGTTTGAAATGGCTCATGCTTCGGGTACTACAGCTCCAACACGTTTCGAATTGGGTGTTGTAACAGATCCATTTAACTCTGAAGAGACATTTGAGGCTTTAGAATCATTTAATTGTCCTGGCGTATTTACTTCTTCAAATCAAATGGAATTTGGTAAATTCTATTATAACTTCTCTAATTATAAAGGTAATGGACGTTATATAGCATTCCGTTCCCCAAATGGAGGATTCTATCTTGACGATATTATAGTTTCTAAATTGCCAGCTTGTCCTCGTCCTTATAATCTTAAAGCAACTGGTATTACAAGTACTTCGGCTACTATCTCTTGGTTGGCTATGGCTGATCAAAATAGTTGGGTTGTAGCTGTGGCAAATAAAGAGATGTCTGTAAACGAACTTGATTCTTTGGCTCGTACTAATGGCTTTATCTTCATGGATACAGTTGCTACTCAAGTGGCTAAAGTTACAGGTATTCCTCATACAACTACTCTTTATGCATACGTTAAATCTAATTGTGATGGTGATGGTGCATGGTCTAAAGCATTAGAATTTAATTCTGGTTTTGCTATTGAACAATTACCATATTCTGAAGATTTCCAAACTATAGCAGAAGATCAACTTCCTTTAGCTTGGGCTCGTTACGATATAGATTATGATGATGTAAAAGCAGGTGAATCTTTGAAACCAGCATCTCGTTCTTATTATGGTCAATTTGCGGTTAACATTGTTAATCAAAAACCAGACACATTACATTCTATCTACACTACTCTTTATAAATCTAAAGATGCTGCAAATGTATATCGTTGGGTTGTAGGACCTGAAATTAAGGTTTCTGAGAAAGCAATACTTTCATTTGATCTTAAATTTGCTGGTTCTAATTATCTAAGATCATTATCGAATTTCAATGTGCTTGTATCGAATAATGATGGTGCTTCATGGTCAGTTTTAGCAACATTCGCTAATAGACTAAATGCAGAATATCACTTTGCTGATTATTTCAATGCCTATAAACGTGTATTCATTGAATTAGATCAGTATATTGGCGATACTATTCGTTTCGCATTCTATACAGAAGGTCTTGATGAAAATACAGTTCAAGTTAATATTGATAATATCTCAGTTAAGCCTGCAACTGTTTATGATTATACTGATACAGGTTTTGAAAAACGTGATTATGAAGGTTATGGATTTGCATTCGATTATTCAGAAATGAATCCTGGTGTTAAAGAGGCAACTCGATATGCCGCAGGTAAAAATTTGGAAACAAATGATAGTATTATCAATATTGATGTTGCGGTATTGCCAATTTTGCGTACAGAAATTGTTGACATGATGTGTCCTGGCGATTTGGTTTATGCAGAAAATGGATTCTCAGTATCGGAAATTGGGGTTTATCAACAACGTCATGTGGTTGCATCTGGTGCCGATAGTGTTGTAACTCTCACACTTGGTCTATTTGACGGCGAAACAGAGTTTGCTATTTCAGAAACAATTAAAGAAGGCGAGTTCTTCCCATTCGGAGGCGAAAACCTTACTGAAACAGGTGTTTATACTGATAGCCTTGTAAATCAATATGGTTGCGACTCAGTAGTGGTTCTTACA
>JAFTSS010000069.1 GCA_017467185.1 Paludibacteraceae bacterium
GTACGCTTGAAATTATCATTGAGTCTCTTGCCTCGCTCATCATAGTAGATACGCAACTGTTCAAAACTCAAATCCTGACGGTTGGACACAATGCGCCCGATAGAATTGCGAGTACGCATAGCAAACAAACGGTCAATTTGCTCCTGTGGCATAGGCTCGGCAGATGTTCCAACACGCATATATGCACCTCGTGGAGTCATTCCATACTTCGTTTTGAAATATGGTTTCTCTATTCCGCTCGCTACCGTAACTTTGATAATGCTACGTCCATCCTTTTGCTCCTCGGCAATATCGAACAGTCCCATAGCCGAAGGCGAAATGTTATGCTTTATACGGTCTTTCAACCTAAGCATGCAATCATCCACATCACTGACGCCCACAGTTGAGCCATCTTTATCAATACCGATATAGATGTATCCACCTTCCTTGTAGTTAAGGAACGCCACAACCTCCTTCTCAATATCAAGTTCAGGAGTCAATTCTCTTTTATATTCTATGCGGTTGGTTTCTGACATATACTATTGTTGTTTAATTATTTCTTTTGTTGCTGCAATCTTTTTGTCTGCATACAAAACAACATCTTTGATTACAAGTTTAGATGCTGCAGATATAAGTGTCTTTAGAATATCAAAGTCAACCTTTTTGTTTTTTGACGGCAATCGAACTATGTCTTTTTTAATTTTAGTGCTACTTATACTATCTCCCCAAGAATATTTATGTTTAAGACTTTTATTAATGCAGGTAGCTAAGCATAAGTGATTTGCTTTTGTCCTTTGAGTTTCGTCCATAAGTCGTAATATTAAATTATGGCTATCGTTTGAGTAGAAGTCTTTTTCTTGATATGTTACGACAAATGTTTTACCTCCAATAAATATACAATTACCTTTATCCAAAAGAGTATCACTATATGATATATAAGAACTTATAGCATTATTTTCTGCGCTTGCACATAAATATGGGGTTGTGCCACTATTTTCAACGATATCCCTTGATAATATATTTCCAGAGTTCTTTATGTTGAAAACATCAGTAATTTTGAAATCACAAAATTCTATAGAATCATAACCATTTACAAGGGTTTGTTCTTCATCAGTCAAGTTGTAATCCTTCAATCCGGTTACCTGCAAATAGGTTTCCAGCTCAGCGACACGCTGAGCTTCCAACTCAGCGACAAACTCAGCTATAAACCCAAAATCAATTTCACCATTGGCGGTGATGGGGAGTTGAATGGTGCTATTCAAGAATGTTTTATCAACATCTCTTACAAGTACTGACAATAAAGTCGGTTTTAATCTATTAAGCAATGTTGTGAAGAATAAAATAGCACTATTGGAAAGTTTAAACTTAGGTATAACTTTTCTTACGAATTGTCCTGCGTACCAAGGCTTTCTTCGGTAGAAGAAGTCCATTTGGAGTAATCCCAAACTCCAATTGCCTGCAGAATTAACATTCTCTTCATTAACAAATCCTGTCGTTTTAAGTATTCCTTGATTAAAAGAAGTACGAGTGATATAATCATATTCGTTGCCATCAACAAGTACATTTGAATTAAAGCTCAATGTATTGCTGATGCTGAATAGGTCTTTAATTTTATATTCGCCCCACTTAACTTGTTGCAACTTTTTATTAAGTGGGGCCGCTATTTTCCCAAGCTATCCTCCCCAACCTTTTTGTTTTTCAGCAAGGTGGTAACTTCCCAAGCGAGATAGTCGGCTACCGTTTTTTTGAAATCCTCCAAAGTGGGAGTTGTATCTACAGGGGCGGATTGATTCCAATCAGCTCCGCTGTTGGGGTCAATATGCCCCTCGAAATAGTTTTGAGCTTCTATATAATGAAGTTTCTTCTTGCCGAAACGGACCACATTTACCAACTCCTCATATCGTTCTTTTGCGTGGTCAGTATCTCGAAGATTACAACTTGCCTTTTTGCGATTTGTGCGAGTGTATCCATCATTCGAAAAATCAATAAACTTGACCACATCGTCAGCCTTGTGAGCCTCATGTACTCTAAATACATATATATTGGTTTGTACACTCGATTTGCCAACAAATAAATCAATTGGCATTTTAATACTTGCCAACAATGTATTGTTTTTCAAAATTTCCTTGTTGTATTCGTTTGCTTTACCAGAACCTGCTGAATTTTGAATAATGATAGCAGCATAACCTTTATTCATCATACTCAATGCTCTTTTCACAAACACCATTCCGTTTCCTGCAGCAGAATATGGTGGGTTTAGAACGAATGCATCAGCGGGGAATTTTACATCTGGCTTTCCATATTCATATTTGCCATTAAAGGTCTTTAATGAATCCTGATGCAAAATATTTGCACTTCCGTCACCCATTAAAATCATATTTAGAACAGCAAGCATATATATTTCCGCCAACCATTCTACGCCAAGTAGCTGCTCGGTTTTGATTTCTAATTCTTTTTTAGAAAGTTCTTCTGGAGAATGAATGCTGTTTTTTGCATCAATAAGCATTTCGTTCATAGCAGCAACTAGTAATCCAGCAGAACCTGTAGCAAAGTCCCACACATAAGAATCTTTGTTTACACGAGCTAATTTGGCGAGGAGTGTAGCAACATAAGAGGGCGTTAGGACGACGTCGTTTAATTGATCTTTAGCCCAACCGAGCCAACTATACATTTCATTGAATAGTTTGCCTGTAAAGTCTGTTGTTAAACCAATTTTGTAGTAGATGCCCAAGTCATCAACAATCTTAATAAATACCCTTTTAAGTTGACTTTCGCCATTCTCTACCTTATTTATATTATCTGTGGTAAGGGTGTTTTCTAAAGTTCTGATAATCATGTCGCGTTTCTCAATAGGTAATTTTTTTTCATTGAGAAACGCAGAAATTTTCCTCATAATAATATCACCATCCGTATTGCCGTTTTCCAAAGAAGACTTCAGTTCCGTTTTTTCTAATGGAGATACTTTACCTGGAATACCCAATGTTGCCATAATAGAAGCGGCAACTAAATATAATCTATCCGTTTCACTTAGTCCTTTCTCTTTTTGGAAAATATCGTTATTGAGTTTTTTTAGGCTATTTGTTATTTCATGCTCTCTGCGTTCCTTAATTCTGTCAATCTCCTCTTGACTTAAATTCAGAGCTTTAATACGCTCAATAAAAGCATCAAAATTTTTCGATGCCAAAAATGATAAATCGTCATACTCTCCGACCTTCTGCCCTACGCCGAAATTTGTCTTTGAAACATAATACACTCCTATTTGATGTTGTAATGTGTCGAAATCATCTTTATGTCCTGTAATGCCGATGGCGATAATATCGGTATAGCTTGTGTGATGTAGAATGGCATTGGCATAATGAACAGCACCATTGACAGCATAAGAATTGATGTGCTTAAAGTTTGGCTCATTTTTGGCAGTTGAGTTTTCAACTTGTCCATTTTCGTCAAGTTTTACCAACTTATCCTTATAACCCTTGTATTCAATCAGTATGGGGTAGAAATTTAGTTTGCTATCTTGCAACAGTAACTTAGCGTCAGGACGATTACCACCCGCACCACCATTCTTTGAGAAGTAGTCGTCAAGAGCCTTGTCTATCTCTGTATTTAACGATTCTTGCTCAAGCTTATATGCAAGTTTGTAACTTTTTAACCAACCATTTGCAAGATCTGCAATGTTAGGTTCTACCGATTGAGGTGATTTCTTTGCCATATCTTTATTCGTTTCTTGTTATCATAAAGTACTTTTTGTCCTCGCACCATCCGAGGGTGAATTTGCCTGCATTTTGCTCTTCTAAACGTTTGCGGGCATTGTGAAAACCATTGTAATCCGTATCGACAGGCTTATAATATTTTGTGTCACCCACACCGAAATCTCGCAGGGTTGCCATATAACTTTTAACCCTCTTAATTTGAGATACTTTTACATCCATATAAATTATCATTGATAATACGAAAATATATCAAAGATAATCAATAAGCAAATATTTTAGTAGAAAATTCACTAAACAGCATCTTTCATTAGCCACTTTTTTTATCGCATGAATTGTAATTTTCATAATTCAAGAATGAGAACTCGGATAGTTTATATGAATATTTTGAGCATAAAACTTGTACATAAAGCGAAGGTATTTACAATATAAAAGCATAAAATCCACCCGACTTTGGCGGGTGGGACACCGATAGGTAGTTTTGGGACGCCGAAAACATTTCGGGTGCCCCAAAACACAACTTGCTAACTTTGTTAACTTCGTTGATTTTTCTCTCGCTCGCTTTGTGTATATGCAAGCATCTGCACACTCGCTTACTCGAAAAATTCGCTTGAACATAAATTTCCAGTGCCTGAAAATTATTAGACATACCCTTCTTTTTAGCTCAATAATTTAGCCTGTTTAAATGATGTTGGTCATATGGTCGTTTATGACCAACACATAATGGTTGGTTGGTCTGTTGATTTGTTGGTTTGTTGCAACCATTAAACCAACCGACCAACAGATAATGTGACCATATGACCAATCAATAATCTTTTATAGAGTTTATATCGCTTCAAAATGCAATCTAATGACACTTGAGGACACGTTATGTCGGGTTTGAAGAGCGTATTGTTTTTTGTTTTTACTTAGCATTTGAAAAGCGAATGTTTAATGTAAAAATGAAATAGTTATGGAGATTATCAGTATTGAGAAAAAGACCTTTGAGGAGCTTGTGTCGCGCCTTGGGCAGTTCGTTAAGCGAATGGATAGTATCAATCGCCAGCGTAGTGGTAGGCGTATGAGCAATTGGATGGACAATCAAGATGTCTGTCAGGCATTGAAGATTAGTCCTCGCACATTACAAACCCTTCGGGATAGTGGGCGGTTGCCACACTCAAAGATTAACAATCGTATCTACTATCGTCCCGAAGATGTGGAGCGACTTATCGAAGATTGTAATGATGTTTAACCTATAA
>JAFTSS010000070.1 GCA_017467185.1 Paludibacteraceae bacterium
CCATAGCTTTGTATTTTCATCTTCAAGCTTTTTATATAAATCGGAAGAGTATAATATTTTCATAGCATCTACTATACTAATGTTTCTTTCATTAGCAAGCATACATGCTAACCAACTTAATTTTGAAGGTAATAGCAAGTATAAATTATTTTGATTGATTGTCAGATTCATCATAATGCATTAGTCTTTTTAATTCTTCTTATTTAATTAAAAACTTTTAAAATTAATAATTTATGCTAAGAGGATGCTCTTAATTGAACATCCTCTTACTGAACCTTCATTATTTTATAATAGAAATTATCATAAAGAATATTTATTTGTTTATTTAAAAATATTTTTATATGTAATACTAGGTTGGGTTCTATTACAATAAGCAGTAACCACATCTCTAATAGCATTGACAATCATTCTTTGTTTTCTTTCTTTCCTTTCTTGTGCTTTTTCTTCTCGCTTATAAGCTTCAGAGATTTCTGAATCTATTTTTTCCTCTACTTCTTTTATCATCTTTTTTGATTCTGATGAGCAAGGACTTGTGGCATCTACCATTGATAGTATAGATAATGCCGATTCATAGTCTCTTTTTGCAATATATCCTTGTGCTTGTTGCATCATTTGATTACAATTTGCATTTTGATATGATTTAAATACTTCTACCATTAAATCATTTACTTTATCATAACCTGAGATGCCTTCTGGATATGAGTACAATAGTGCAAGAGCATCTTCATATTGTTTCATTTGGTTGTATGCTTTAGCTCTATTTAATAATTCGTCCAAATAACTTTCAAAGAATGAATATATTTTTTGTTTTGTTATATTCATGAATTTTGAAAATTCAATATCATTGTTTCTGAGTTTAGAAAAAGCATTTTTAGAGGATATAGCAAAGGTATTTCCATTTCCTTTAACATTGAAAGCATAGCTTCCAAAATGAGTTTTTGTATCTATATGATAGATGAAAAGAGTTATTTCGAATTCTGTTATATAAATATTCTTTAAACCTCCTTCTACTAATTCTTCATTTAGAATATTAATGGTTGGATATACTATTAATCCACTCCTTTGCATAGATGAACAACCTATAGAGGTCATTAATTGCTGTATTCTTGTTTGTAACATTTTACATGCAGAATTATCAATTTTCTCCTGGTTATCAGGGACAATAACTCCAATGACAAGATTCGATGCGGAAGATTGAATTACAGCAAATGATATAAAAAATAATAGTAGTAAATGTTTCATAAAATACTATTTTATAGTAAAATATAAAGTATTTCCATTAATACTTCTTTGTACGTTAATTCCTAGTCCTTTTGCAAACTTGAAAAGTTCCAATGCAAATCTATTTATATTATAGTTTCGTCCCGTATTGGGATCTTTTAAAGGAATACGTACGTCATCAAATATCATTATTTTATCTGTTGTACCTTGAATGTGGTAATTATTTAGGAATGCATGTTCCTCCATCCAAAGTTCTAATTCATCAGATAGTGCTAATCCTTGATTGCCTACTTCCGATGAAAGAAGAATGGTAGAACCTTCATCTACACTTACATTAATTATGATTGAACGTCCATTTTCTACTATGTCCGTAAATTTCATTTGCATTGTTTGTAGAAAATCTTCAGCACATTGTTCCACTGCTTTACTTCCTAGTCGTCCGATGTCTTCTGTGTAGAATTTTCCGCTACGACCAACTTTGTTTGCTAAAGAATTACCAGTAGAGATTTCATATCCTGTCAATATTATATCAACACTGTTTCCTGATGATGTTAATTGAAGGTTTATTTCTGCTTCGACATATATATCAGCACCAGAGTTTTCTATCAATAGAGTTTTTAAATCTTTTTGGCTGTCTTCCATGAAGACTTGATTCTGCGATACGGCTTTTAATTTGGCAATAGGATCAATCGTAGTAAAGCCTCTTCCGTCGAATGCTTCCTTTATGTTGGTTAGTACGATACGTTTATTGACATCGTTTTCTAATGTTTCTCGTAAATCTTCTCCTTGCTTGATATATGGTATCACCATTATTTTAGGTTGGACGGTACTAACTTTGGATGGTGTTTCCTGTGCATATAGGGAAAGACATAGCGCTATTAATATAATTGTTGAAATTGTTCTCATAATTAAAATCCGAATTTTCTAATTACACCATTGTTTTCCAAATCCATTTTTAAAGTATGCTTCTGTATTGTTATTTCAAAAAGCATACATTTTCTTTTAGTCTCATCTTTTGCTAGTTTTGATTTAGCAACAGCAGAAGTAATAAACGTCATATATCTATTTTTGTAAAAAGAATCGAAATATTTTTCATGTTTATTCTTTATTTCTTCCTCGTTTGTTCCTACCATAGGACGATTATATGAAGAATTACTTATACCTCTAAAAAGCAATGTGTTGACTGCATAAAGTTTGGCATCGACTGATGCTATCTTTTCATTTTTTGCATACACTAGTACGTTGACCGTTATCTCATCTTTTGTTTCATTGATGAAACTTACCGTATTCTGCGAAAAAACAGGTAGGGAAAAGAAGCAGCTCAATAAAATGATGTATAAACTTCTCATAATTATATCTCCTTACTTATATTACTTTACAATTAGTTCACATTCAATTTTTTGTTTTGTTACATAAGCAGACAATACCGATTCTCCAATTTTAGAAGGAACGTCACATTCACTAAATGTAGCCCCACTGAGTTTTTTTACAGAAATGATACCTATTTCTGTTGGATATGGTTGTCCATCTATCATTTCTATCGTTTGTATTCTAAATCTATCACCAACTTTAACTCCTTGTTCATTTCCTACATTGATAAGTAATGTCTTAGCCACATTTTTCTTCTGTTCCAATACTTTTACTATTTTGCCTTGGATGGGGAAGTTTAATCGGAAATATTCAAATAATTCTTCGCTTAAAGAATTCATGGAAGCACTTAGTGCGCTTTCGGGCGAAAGCATCTCTTCACTTGTTTTACCCTGAAAACTAGTAGCTTCTGAGCTTAATCCAGTTTCTACATCTACTACTTTCAGTTGAAAATGAACTGCAGCTTTATAACCTCTAGTTGAACCTGAAGCATTTTTAATCCGGTAAATAGGTAATTTTGAAATATGTCCCGTTATCATTTTTTCAGCAGCTACAGCTACATCTTGTTCCACAAGATTTTTACTATCCATAAAAGCTTCTGATTTTTGTAATTCGAGTTCTGCTTTTATTTTATCATTACTAGTACGATCAACGACTCTAAAGCGCTTGGTTTTAGTAAGCATTTCAACCACTTTTTCTGTAACAAGACCAGAATAAGTAGCATCAACTTCACAAGTAAATTGGGCAACACCCACTACAGGACGGGTGTCATTTGTTTGTGAGTAGCACCATATGCTACTCACAAACATAATAACGAATAATAAGGTACGCATAAACTTATAAGTTTTTGCCAGACTTTAAAGTTTCAATGATTTGATTCACAGCTTTAGCTGATTCTACAGACTCTTCTGTAAGAATCTTTAATGCTTTGGTAGAAGTTTCACAATGCTTCATTATTTTAGCAGCTTTCATAGGGTTCTTTTGACTTTTAGCCGCTTTAACTGCTGCTTCTGTTTTGTTTGAAGCTACATTAATACTTGTTGCTTCTGCTGCAATACCTTTACCTAAATAAATCCAATCATCTAATGTAGGCTTTTTTATGTTAACATCAGTTACACCATCTTTTGTTTCACCAATTTCACGATAATAGAAGTTTTCTAATCTTGTTGAATTTGCAATTGATGCTGTTGCTGCTACAACTACAGCTGCAGCATATTCATCAACTTCTTCATTGCCGGTTTCTTTTTCTAACTTTTTGCAAAGATCTATTAACTCTGCACAGCGTTTTTCGCTTAATTCAAGTTGAGACTTAAGATTGGCTTGTTCATTAGCTTCTTGAGCATTTACAACTGTTATTGCAAAAATAGCCAATAACGAAATAATAATCTTTTTCATAAATGTATGTTTCTTATACGCCTATAAGTCTCCAAAGTCAGCAGTTAAACAAAAGTAACCATAAAAAGAAAGTGTGAGACTTGTCCTGCTCATCAAATACCGGGCATCGCCAAACGCCTCACAGAAAATGAACGAAGAAACAATATTCTCACACTGGAATATATACAACGCATGAGGGTACAATATAGGCTGTCCCATTAACATTATATACATATATGCAGAATGAGCGTTGCTATTGTCTCTATCCTTTCTGTTGAAATTGGCGATTTCGGTATTTAGGATAAAGCAAAAAACGCTTTCTTATATGTCCAGCCATTTCTCCAGCTGGACATTCGCAAAGATACGTTTTCTTTTTTACAATGCAACGCTCTATAAGAATATTATTTCTCCAAAGGTAAAGATTTTATCGGCATTACAAATCATATAAATGCAGAAAAGTGGAAAAACCTTTTGTCGGAATGTAAAGGAAGTCAAACAAAATATCGCTTCATGAAGCATCGGCCTACGCATAAAGGAGCATTGGCTTACACTCCTATATGTATGTGGCGATGCTTCATGAAGCGTTTTTTTCGAGACTATCAAGTATCTTATCAAAGCATTAAAAACACTTAGCACTCATTGCACCAATAATCTAATCTGTTGATATTCAATACCCGTTTGGTGTAATGTGAACGAAAATTCCATTGCATTCATTGCACCTATTTTTTCGATGTAATGGATGTAAAGCCAAAACAAGGCTAATTACACCAAAAGTATACTGATAC
>JAFTSS010000071.1 GCA_017467185.1 Paludibacteraceae bacterium
ATTAGTACTCGCTCCAGGTGAATTTATCACACTCGGATACCTCATCTAAATTATAAACAAATTAAAAACAAATAAATAAGAGATGACAGTTGAAAGTTGAAAGTTGAAAGATGTGCAAAATCAAATTTCAAGTTTCAAATTTCAAATTATTATGTCATACTTTCTAATCATCATCTCAGCCATATTCGTCAATAACATCGTATTGGCACAATTTTTAGGTATATGCCCTTTCCTTGGTGTATCAAAAAAAATTGATACTTCAATAGGTATGTCGGCTGCAGTAATGTTCGTAATGACCATTGCCACTATTTGCACTTATTTACTTGATAATTATGTACTTCAACCACTTGGCGTACAATATTTGCAAACTATTTCTTATATCCTTGTAATTGCAGCATTAGTGCAAATGGTTGAAATCATCCTCAAAAAGATTTCACCTTCACTCTATCAAGCATTAGGAGTATTCTTGCCACTTATTACAACTAACTGCGCCATACTTGGTGTTGCAATATTGGTAATACAAAAAGATATGAATTTGCTCGAAAGTGTAGTATTTGCCCTTTCAACATCAGCTGGTTTTGGACTTGCACTTGTGCTTTTTGCAGGCATCCGCGAGCAATTAGCTCTTACAAAATTGCCTAAAGGCATCGAAGGTATGCCAACAGCCCTAATCGTTGCCGGACTACTTGCAATGGCATTTATGGGATTCTCTGGCGTCTGCTAAAGATATACCCACATAAAAAATCTATAACAATAATACAAATAAAGAGGCAGAAGTAAAAATTCTGTCTCTTTATTTTTTACCCAATTTTAATTTGTGAAATTCATTTGTTTTTAGTACCTTTGCAATATATTCCTTAAAAATATGAAAACTATCAATATAACTGACACTGTAAGTATTAAAGAGAATAGCAGATTTGCTTTATTAGCAGGTCCATGTGCAATAGAATCAGAAGAGATGACCATAGAGGTAGCTTCTGAATTAAAAAATATATGTTCTCGCCTTGAAATTCCATTTATATTCAAATCATCATTCGATAAAGCAAACAGAACCTCTGTTACTTCGCCTCGTGGTGTAGGCATGGAACGTGGCTTACAAATACTGCAAAAGGTAAAGGAAAAACTAAATGTACCTATCGTAACAGATGTTCACGAATCATGGCAATGCCCAATAGTTGCAGAAGTAGCAGACATATTACAAATACCTGCCTTTTTATGCCGCCAAACCGACCTACTCGTAGCAGCAGCAGAAACAGGACGTGTTATAAACGTAAAAAAAGGACAATTCCTTGCCCCATGGGATATGTTCAATGTTGTTGAAAAATTACGTTCAACAGGAAACGACCGCATTATGGTCTGTGAACGAGGTTCTTCGTTTGGCTACAACAATTTAGTAGTAGATATGACAGGACTAATCGAAATGCGTCAATTTGGAGTTCCTGTTGTATTTGATGCTACACATAGCGTGCAAAAACCAGGAGGAAAAGGCTCTATAACAGGAGGAAATAGAGAAATGGTGCCACACCTCATGCGCGCTGCATTAGCTGTCGGTGTTGACGCTATCTTTGCAGAAGTACACCCCGACCCCGACAAAGCTTTTTCCGATGCAGCTAATCAACTAAAACTATCAGAAATTGAAAATATCTTACAACGTGCAATCGAAATTGATAATATAATTAAAAGTAATAAATAATAAGACTTTCAACTCAAATATATGTGCTGGAAAGAAAGATGTAAACAAATATTCGAACAAGAAATTGTTGAATTCAAAAAAGTTGCCGAAAATATTGGCGATGAAATCAATCTCGCCGTTGAAATAATATACACATGCAAAGGCAAAGTGGTCATCATGGGTATAGGCAAAACAGGTATTGTAGGTCATAAAATAGCGGCCTCCCTTGCATCGACAGGCACCCCTGCAATATTTGTAAATGCAGCAGAAGCAATGCATGGAGATTTGGGTATGGTTGCAAAAAATGATATTGCCTTGCTCATCTCCCATAGTGGGTCTTCATCTGAGATAGTCAATATTTGTACCCCACTAAAAAACATTGGAGCACGAATTATTGCGATAACAGGTAATCCTCATTCTGCACTCGCACAAGAGGCAGAAATTGTTTTAAATGTACCTATAGAACGAGAGGTTTGCCCCCTTAATCTTGCACCTACCACTTCTACTACAGCAACAATGCTACTCGGCGATGCTTTAATGGTTTGCCTCATGGAACGTCGCCAATTCAAGGCTGAAAATTTCGCATTATACCATCCAGGAGGAGCACTCGGCAGACAATTATTATCTCGCGTAAAACATCGCATGTCAACCGCCATTCCTCGCGTAATAACAGATACCGCCTTCAATGATATTATCTATATTGTAAGCGATGGACGCAAAGGCATGACTTTAGTCTATAACCACGAAAACAATTGTGTTGGTATCATCACAGATGGAGATATTCGCCGTGCAGTACAACACCATGAAAACATAAAATCTCTCACTGCGGCAGAAATAATGACTCACTCATTCAAACACATACATCAAGAAGCCATGATAACACAAGCTCTTGAAATAATGGACACAAACAACATAACTTCACTTGCCGTAACCGACACACCAAATTCTAACAAAATTGTCGGAATATTACACATCCATGACATCATAGATTTTAAATAAAACAAAAAAAGGGTGCATCATAACACCCAAATTACAGTTTTATTTTCAATATTCATCTGACATACCCAAAAGAGGTTGAGCCAAAAATTTGCATTTTGACACAACCTCTTTTATTTTATCGTTATAACACAAAAAAAGAGTCCAACCAAACAGTTGAACTCTTTTGCGGTATGGACGGGACTCGAACCCGCGACCCCCTGCGTGACAGGCAGGTATTCTAACCAGCTGAACTACCACACCATTGTCGCTCTCTCGATTGATTAAGTATCTCTCTCAATTGCGATGCAAAGATACAACCTTTTTCTGAAACCACCAAATATTTTAGCAACTTTTTTCAATAAAACTATAACATTTTTTTCAACAATACATAAATAACACTAAATATCAACAAATTACAAGACGATAACTAAACAAATATTTTATCTAAACAATAATTTTTCAATCAAAAACAAAACAAAAAAAGGATGTTTTTCACCCCAAAAACACCCTTTCAAAGCATATAGTATATTATATTTTTCGAGTTTTTGCAAATTTTATCAAAAAAAAATGCTACAAATACTCATTTAACAACCACCATTCAAACACTGGATCTTGAATTTCAATCTTAGATTCAACGCGTATATCTATCAAATCTTTATCAAGAAGAGATGTACGAAGATTTTTAATATTAGCCGAAGTTCCCAACTTATATTTCGAGAGAACTTCTTGCGAAGAGAAACGCTCTTCTCCTTTTGCAACAGCAACAAGAAATGAAATTTGTCGAGAAGTTAAAGAATCTATAAGATTAGTAAATAATAAACTTAGCTGCCTTACCATAGATTCAAAAGCCTCATCAACTATAGCTAATGTACATTTTCGAGCAGTACGCAACCAAACTTGCTGACTCAATTGTTGCACATAATAAGGGTGATTTTTAACTTTATCTGCAATAATTCCACTTAATTCAATATCTATAACCTTCCCAGTGTCAGCAAATCGACGCACTATAAACTCCTGCCAATCTTCACGTGAAATTTTATCAAGAAACATTATGTCGCCAAATTTAAAAAATGGCATATTAGGATTACTAAATATATCAAGTAACATGTGCCGTTTGCTACCATAAAGACAGTATGTTACCCTTTTATGATGCTGCCAATAAGAACGCAATTTACGCTGAAATGCCAACGAATCATCATAAAAATCTATACTCTGAAATTCATCTATAGCAACAATAAAATCTATATTTAAATCTTCTGATATACGTTGTGGTAAATTCAATACATCACCAACAGACAATTTATCATCCTTAAAATTGACACCAAACGTAAGTTCGTATTGCTGAGCAGAATCCGATAACGATATAGAAGGTACAAGACGACCTAAATAACGACGAGCAGCTTCTACAAATTTATCTAACTTTGTTTCAACAGCAGACAAAATAGCATTGGCATAAATTTGATAAAATTGTTCTTCTGTACGACAATTAAAAACATCTATATGGCAAACACGCACATCCTTCCTCTTTTCTACTATATCAGATAATACATGCGTAACTAAAGAGGTTTTACCCCACCTACGTGGTGAAACTATTATACTATTAACCCCATTAAGAAGATTTTTAGATAATCGCTCCGACTCTTTCACCCTATCCGTAAAATTAGGAAAATCTGTAACTTTACCAAATAAAAATGGTGTTTTCATAAGCTAATATATTTAATTACGTTGCAAAGTTACAAATAATTTTTGAAATAAACCAATTTCAAATAAAATTATTTCAAATAAAATTATTTCAAATAAAATTATTTCAAATAAAATTATTTCAAATAAAATTATTTCAAATAAAATTATTTCAAATAAAATTATTTCAAATAAAATTATTTCAAATAAAATTA
>JAFTSS010000072.1 GCA_017467185.1 Paludibacteraceae bacterium
AGCAATCCGCATGCTATGATTACTGCTAAGGAAATGAACAATATTTTTTTCATAAGATTATATATTTTTTATGTAACCCCCTCCGCCTTCGGCTCGTTAGGACGCAGCACGCTGCGTCCCTACTGACAGGGGGACAATATGTATGCGTTTACCCCCTCCCCCTAAGACAGGGGGAGAATATTGGGTTTATTATTTAGTTGCAACTTTTTGATTAGATACTGTAGATTCTGTTATGACTTCGAACATATATACATTGTTTTGTGGCAATGTGATATTGTGTTGAGGTGCATTGATATTTGTTTCAGAAACGATCAATTTGCCTGTGAGGTCATACACATTTAATGAAATAATATTTTCTGAAGCATATACCATTAATTGACCTTCACCGAGGTTCAAAATTTTTACAGTTTCAATCATTGATTCGTCTAAATCGGTTGGAGTTTCACCGACACGGCGAGAGGTAATATAATAGCGCACCGCTTGATTTTCTTCTACGTTATAGTTGAATATGTCGCCTTCGTCTAATGAAATATAGCGGTCTTCGTAACTATCGTAAAGATATACGAATTGGCTGAGATTATCAACACCACTGAATTCGAATGTAATATCACCCATTTCTTCACCATCAATTACGTTGATAGAAAGTGGAATCATATAAATGTCATCTACAGTATTGTAAGCAACCGCTTGACTATCGACAATAGAATAGATAGCAAAAGGCGTGAGTTCAGGGTCTAACAACAATAGAGGAACATCTTCGCCTACTGAATATTGAGTAGTTGCATTTGATGATAATTGGATATTTGTTTTGCTTATTTTGTCATTGCGTTTTGCTGTAATAGTTAGTATTTCATCAAATTCTTTAGTGCGATGAGCTGGGGCTTGAGCCACATTGTCTTGATAATCGCGATAATACATCATATATGCATCGAAAGATATTGTTAGACTTGTAGATGGAGTCCTTGTCATAACAAATACGGCTTCCATTGGTTTTATAAATTGATCGTTATGAGGATTAAATAATTCTACATTTAATGTTCCATCCTTATATGTATAGTAGAATTTATTTTGTAAATCACCATCATAAGTACTATAGAGTTGTTTTAATGATAAATCACACATGAAAGGGTTACCAAGTAGGAATATGTTACTTGAATTATCATTTTTTATAGTAACATTATAGTCGCCACCAGAAAAAGCAAATTCATTTGCGTTTGTACGATTTATGGTAGGAGTTTTTGCAAATGGTATTTCGCCTTCTTGTCCGTTGTTGTCGTAATAGAAGCAGTATTCAGTTGCAGTTTTTGGTAAACGTACGTAATTTTGATCTGTTGTTGTTTGTTTTGCGATAGCATAACCACGACCAACTTGCCAAGGCATATCTAAAGCATTTGTTGGTTCAGACCAAGTGGAAGTTTCGCATTTTACAACATTTTGTTCTGTACCAGCATATTGTGTTACAGAAGCATTGAATGTTTTTTGGCGGAATTTGTTTGCTACACGAGTATTTACAGCGGCAGGAGTTCCGAAGTTGAATGTTTCGATATTACCAGTTGTAGTTTCATCACCTTCTTTTGGAATATAGAAGTCGCCACTTACTACATTGTTAAGAGGTACAGATTTAAGTTCGAAAGTACCATCGTTATGTTCAAAGTGCATATCAATGTATGCATTTTGGTATGTAAGCATGTGGTGGTTAGCTAATGCTGCATTTTCATCGAAATAGATGTTTTTACATGTATTAAATTTAGCACCATATTCATATTTGAGATTTTCATT
This sequence comes from Paludibacteraceae bacterium, assembly GCA_017467185.1. Classification (GTDB taxonomy): domain Bacteria; phylum Bacteroidota; class Bacteroidia; order Bacteroidales; family Paludibacteraceae; genus Aphodosoma. Next base: position 1,780 of record JAFTSS010000072.1, read on the forward strand.
TGATCCCTCTTCTAAATTATCAGAAGCGGATAATAGTGGAGCATATCTTGTATCTATTAACTCTGGAATAATAACATTAGTTTCTGTCAAAGGGATGAATCCTCTTGTTGTTGCATACGGATTATTGTAGCTTTCGATAGAAGCCCAGTTGTCATCGTTGTGCCAAGCAGTGCTCAAGCCTGCATGTTTTGGGTTCCATACTACAACATCTGGAACTATATGAATAACAAATGTTCCTGGGTTTACTTTAGTATCATCATCGTAACCTTTACAATGGAATACATAAGAGTGTCCAGCTTCGAATTGAAAGTCATTATTGATTTTTGTTAAAGTAAGTTTTTTATTGATAGAGAGACTTCCTGCTTCAGTTACATTATTTGTGATTTCATATACAGTAGGTCCATTGTGATCAGCGGTACAAAGGACAACATCTTTTGATATTAATTTATCAAAACCTTCTCCTAAATAATCAATTCTGAATGAGATAGAATTAAGAGATTCGATGTTGGAATGTGCAACACGCATTATAGCAGGAGAGCCTTTTAGTTCTTCTGGTAGATCTTTATAAGAAACATTACCTCCTGCACCATTGCTTTTTGCATAACTCATTGTAACTTCGGCACCTAATGTGATATACAAAGGGTTGTCGCAAGCCATGAATTCAGAAGAGAATGATGTGGCGATAACAGGTATAGCAACATAATTTAGAATGCCTTCATTGATTTTTACTTTGATAGTATCTTGATTTAATTTCAAGATATTATCGTTTACGAGATCAATTAAAAGGTTATAATCATTTTGAGTAAAGTAACCTTTTATTGCAGATAATGTAGTAGCTTCAGGGTATTCGTATCGGAAATTACGTAATGCAATAAGTATATCGTCGTCTATATTTGCATTATATTCAATCCAATCGGCATTGCATGTTGATTTTGCAATATTACCATTTTCGTCCATGCCATAAACTTGTATGCCGAGAGTATGTTTGCCGTTGATCGATAGGTTTTTGAGTACTGCATCATCATAGACGATACCATCAACGGTGAGGGCAGTACGAGGGCGAACTTCGTAGGTATAGTAAGCACCGCAACTAACGTTGTGAGAGAAGTCAGGAACGCGTTGCATTATTTGAGCTGTATAGTAATTACCTTCTTGGAATAAATCGCTTGAGTGGACAATGTAGAGGATGATATGACCATCTTCGATTGTATAAATTTCATGAACACCGTCGGCACCACTATTAGATGCGTCATTACTATACAAGAATGCTTCGATGCTTGGATAGTATTTATCTTCTCCTTTTTGGGCTATAATGGTTTCTTTAGTGAAGTTAGGTTCATTATTATCAGACGGAATGAATTCATTAATTATTTCGATAGCACCACAAGGTTGGAAGCGACTTCCTCTTGTCTTATTTATATAATTAAGGTCTAATACACTTCCGAGATTGTCGGCTTTGCCATTGTGCCATTGGTAGTACAAAGAGTCATTGCCATATAAATTAGTTAATTGACAATAATCGACACGAAGAGCAGCAACATTTTTTTCTTTAGTCATATCGCAAGCACTGAGTCCACTAATACCACTTAATAGAGGTTTAGTAGTGTACATTCGGATATCATCAATAGCAAAGTCGTTGGATGTTGTATGTCCATTGTTTTCAATATGTACGTGATATTCGTCGTAGAAGATTTGGCTTAATTGAACTTGGAATAGGATTTGAGCCCATCCACCAGTTGGAATTTCGCCAGTTACGTATGTCATAATGTTGGTTTTCTTACCATCGTCGTTGACACCATATACAACGAAGCGAAGGCTTGCGTGAGGGGTAGTGCCGGTTTCACCAACATTGGCAACCCAAGCAGAGATGAATACTGGAGCACCAGGGCATAGGTTTTCTCCATCTTCGATTTTGAGATCGGCAATTTTACCAGGGTATTGATTAGTTTTTACATATCACTAGTGTCCACTAAAAAAATAAAAATTGCTCTTTGACTTATTGAAAATTAGTTATTTACAATGATTTTTTGAGTCAACGGATTTGATTTTGTAAATTTGCAGCAAAAATATTAACTGCTTATGAATCAAGATAGA
>JAFTSS010000073.1 GCA_017467185.1 Paludibacteraceae bacterium
AATTTATTTTTTCTTGGTGCGGGTGGTTTTCTTTTTGGTGCCACCTTTGGATTTGTTGGCTTCGTCGGCAATGATTGCTTGACATTGCTCGAGGGTTAGTTCCTCGGCTACTGTGCCTTTCGGAAGTTTGTAGTTTTCGCCAGCATGAGTGATATATGCTCCGAAACGTCCGTTTAAGACGAGGATGTCTTCGGCGTCGAATTTCTTGATTTCACGATTTTTATCGGCTTGACGTTTTTCGGCTATAAGCTCAATTGCTCGTTCGCGAGTAACGGTCAATGGATCTTCTTCTTTTGGCACTGATACATAAGCTTTTCCATGACGGATGTATGGTCCGAATTTTCCAACACCTACACTCAATGCTTCGCCTTCGTATTCTCCAAAATTGATAGGTAATTTGAAGAGGTCGAGGGCTTCTTCAAGAGTCAAGGATTCCATTGATTGACCAGTGCGAAGAGATGCGAATTTTGGTTTTTCCTCGTCGGATGCTGTACCAATTTGAGCTACAGGTCCGAAGCGTCCAATTTTGACAAATACGGGTCTGCCTGATACTGGATCGATGCCTAAATCACGCTCGCCAGCTTTTTTGCCTGTTGAATGCATGGCTTCTTCTACATTTGGATGGAATTGAGTGTAAAAGCCATCTATGTTTTTTGTCCACTCGAGTTTTCCTTCTGCTATTTTGTCAAAGTCTAACTCTACTCGTGCAGTGAAGTTATAGTCCATAATATTTGGGAAATTAGCCAAAAGGTAGTCGTTGACTACAATACCGATATCGGTTGGCGATAGTTTTCCTTTTTCGACAGATGCTTTTTCAACTTTGTCTTCTTCTTTGATTTTGCCTGCTTTGAGAGTTAAGACTCTGTATGGTCGTGCTTCGTTTTGTATCTCTTTTTTCTCAACATACTCACGAGCTAAGATAGTTGAAATTGTTGGGGCATAGGTGGATGGACGCCCGATGCCTAATTCTTCGAGTTTGCGTACGAGTGATGCTTCAGTGTAACGTGCTGGGCGTTGGGTGAAGCGTTCTTGTGCCTGCATCATAGCAAGGTCAAGAGTATCGCCTTCGGCGAGTTTTGGAAGCATACCGTCAGCTTCTTGATTCGCCTTTGAAGACGCAATGTATTGCGTCTCTACTGTTTCATCGTCGGTTGATTCCATGTAAACGTTCAAGAAACCATCGAATTTTAGGACTTCGCCTACGGCTACAAATTTTTCGTTAGAATTGTCGATATTGATAACTGCTGTTGTTTTTTCAAACTCAGCATCAGCCATTTGGCTGGCGATTGTGCGCTTCCAAATTAGGTCGTAAAGTTTGCGCTCTTGTGCCGTACCTTCGATTTCGCGAACGTTGAGATATGTTGGACGGATAGCCTCGTGCGCCTCTTGTGCACCTTTTGACTTGGTGTTGTATTTGCGACGTTTATAGTATTTGTCGCCTGCCATTTCAAGGATTTCAGCTTTTGCTGTATTTAGCGCTAAATCAGAGAGGTTTACCGAGTCGGTACGCATGTATGTAATTTTACCGCTTTCGTATAGAGATTGAGCAACTCGCATTGTTGTAGCTACTGGGAACCCGTATTTACGAGATGCCTCTTGCTGTAATGTTGATGTTGTGAATGGCGCTGCAGGCGTACGATGAGTTGGACGGGTTTCGATGCTTTCGATATTGTATTTAGCTGATACAGCAGATTCCAAGAATGCTTTTGCTTCGGCTTCTGTAGCAAAACGATTGCGAAGTTCGGCTTTGAATTCGGCGTCTTGTCCACTTTCGGTTTTAACTTTGAATGTTGCAACTACGCGAAATGATGCTTCGGCATTAAATTGTTGAATTTCACGTTCACGCTCAACAACCAAACGCACAGTTACGGATTGTACGCGTCCGGCAGAGAGTGATGGTTTAATTTTACGCCAAAGGACTGGTGATAATTCGAAGCCTACGATACGGTCGAGGACACGACGAGCTTGTTGCGCATCAACAACATTTAAGTCTATATCACGTGGATTTTCAATTGCATTTAGAATTGCATTTTTGGTAATTTCGTGAAATACAATACGATGAGTTTCTTTATCTTTCAAGCCTAAGACTTCGTATAAGTGCCATGCAATTGCTTCTCCCTCGCGGTCTTCATCGGATGCTAACCAAACGATATCGGCTTCTTCAGCTGATTTACGTAGATCGGCAACGAGTTTCTTTTTGTCGGTAGGAATTACATAATCGGGTTTATAGTTTTTGGTCACGTCAATACCAAAATCTTTCTCTTTCAAGTCGCGAATATGTCCAAAACTTGACATAACACGGTAGTCTTTTCCCAAAAATTTCTCGATAGTCTTTGCTTTTGCTGGAGACTCAACAATTACCAAATTTTTCTGCATAGAAGAAATATAATTTGAAATATGAAAGTTAAAATGTGAAAATTAGAGGACATAATTTACTATTTTTCAAACACATAGATCTAACAACAAATCCTTCTTTATTTTGAATAACAATACTCAAAATTTGAAATTCACATTATATATTATAAAGGGTCAAATTTTTTTGCAAAGTAACAAAAAGAATTGCATACTGACAACCCTTTGAATAAAATATTTTGTTTTTTTTATAAATAAGGTGTGTTTTTTAAGGAGTAGGTATAAGGAATAGGGAATAGGGAATAGGGAACAAGGAATAGGGAATAGGGAATAGGGAACAGGGAATAGGGAATAGGGAATAGGGAATGGGGAACAAGGAATAGGGAACAAGGAATGGGGAATGGGATTTATTGATATTTTCAAATTATTTATTAAAACATACCTTGCATCTCAAAAAAAAGTAGTAACTTTGCAAGAAATATTGTTCATTCGGAAATAGCATGAAAACAGTAACGTTAAAAGATAAAACTTTTGGTATTTCTATTCCTGAAGCGAAGTTATTTGAGGCAATAGATAAAGTTGCTGAAAAGATGACTACAGAATTGGAAGGTAAAAATCCTCTTTTTCTTATTGTGCTTAATGGGGCTTTTATGTTTGCATCTGATTTGTTGAAACGAGTAGAAATTCCTGCTCAACTTTCGTTTGTCAAAGTTGCATCGTATTGTGGAACCGAAAGCACAGGAAAGGTTACAGAGTTAATTGGTTTGAATGAAGATGTTAAAGGTCGTACCGTAGTAATCATCGAAGATATTGTTGATTCGGGTCGTACTATGTATGGCATGGTGCAAAAATTGAAATCGCTTGGTGTTGAAGATTTGCGCATTGCCACTCTGTTCTTCAAACCTGAGGCTTTGCAATATGACCTTAATATCAACTATGTTGCAATGGAAATTCCTAATAATTTCATTGTTGGTTATGGTCTTGATTATGATGGTTATGGACGTAACCTTCGTGACATTTACACACTTATAAGTTAAATCAAAAGAACATCTAAATATTAACGAGGCGAATCCGAGTACAGAATCTCTCGCTACTCGCTACTCGCTACTAAAAATCTAATATATGCTTAATATTGTAATATCAGGAGCTCCGGGTTCGGGTAAGGGCACACAAAGTGCTATTATTGTTGAAAATTATGGACTTACACATATTTCTACAGGAGATATGCTTCGCGAGGAGATTAAAAATGGTACTGAAAATGGCAAAAAAGCTGAGGTGTTGATCAATGATGGTAAGCTTGTGCCAGATGAGATGATCATCGCAATGCTCCATGACTGTGTGCAAAAACATATTGCAGATGGTAATACTAAGGGTTTTATTTTCGATGGTTTCCCTCGTACAGCCGCTCAAGCCGTAGCATTAGACAATATGCTTCACGAACTTGAAACAGAAGTTAGTTGCATGCTCCACATGCAGGTAGAACACGATTTGCTCATCGAACGTTTGCTCAATCGTGGCAAAACATCAGGTCGCGCAGATGATAATCTTGAAACTATCCAAAAACGTCTTGATGTTTACAATTCACAAACTTTGCCTGTAATTGAACACTATAAAAACTCAGGTCGCTATAAAGCTGCTTGCAATAATTCTTCAGTTGAAGAGTGTTTTGCACAAGTAAAAGAGATTATTGATAATTTGTAATATAGACACGAGATTTTAGACACGAGATACAAGATTATTTTGTGTCTAATGTCTCAAATCTAACATCTAATATCCAAGATATGTCAAACTCCAATTTTGTTGATTACGTAAAAATATTTTGTCGCTCGGGCAAAGGTGGCGGTGGTTCTACTCACTTTCACCGCGAGAAGTATATTCCTAAAGGCGGTCCTGACGGAGGCGATGGCGGCCGTGGAGGTCATATCATTTTACGTGGAAATAAAGACTACTGGACTTTGCTCCACTTGAAATACGCACGACATATTTTTGCGGGCGATGGTGGTCATGGTAGTGGCAGTCGCAGTTTTGGAGCTGACGGCGAAGATAAATATATTGATGTACCTTGTGGTACAGTGGCATACGATGCTGACACTGGCGAATACCTCTGCGATATTACAGAAGATAAACAAGAGGTAATTTTGTTAAAAGGAGGTCGTGGTGGTCTTGGCAACTGGCATTTCCGCACAGCCACAAATCAAACACCTCGATATGCTCAACCTGGCGAACCTCGCGTAGAACGTAGTGTTATCCTTGAACTTAAAGTGTTAGGTGATGTAGGTTTAGTGGGTTTTCCTAATGCAGGTAAATCTACTCTTTTGAGTGTTGTATCGGCAGCAAAACCTGAAATTGCAAATTATCCTTTTACTACTCTTGTTCCTAATCTCGGTATCGTATCTTATCGTGGGGGCAAATCGTTCTGCATGGCTGATATACCAGGTATTATCGAAGGTGCAAGTCAGGGCAAAGGTCTCGGACTACGTTTCCTCCGCCACATCGAGCGCAATGCTATATTGCTATTCATGATTCCTGCCGATAGCGACGATATTAACAAAGAGTATAATATATTGCTCAATGAATTAAAAGAATATAATCCTGAACTCATTGATAAACAACGTATTCTTGCTATCACCAAAAGCGATATGTTAGATGAAGAACTGATGCAAGCCCTTGAGCCTGAACTTCCAACCGACATTCCTCATATTTTCATTTCGGCTGTATCAGGATTTAATATTACAGAACTCAAAGATTTGCTTTGGACTGAAATAAACAAGGAAGAAAATCGTGTGCAAACATTTACACACCGCAATCTTGACATCCAACGCCCTACAGCTGATGATGAAGAAAGCGATTGGGATGAAGAAATAGAAGACTCTGACGATGAAGATATTGAATGGGACTCAGATTGGGATGATGACGATGATGATAATGCAGGCGGACACATGGTTGATGAAATTGAATACGTTTAATTAATTCTTACAATAAGCGAGAGCTATCAATTTTATTTGAATTTCCGAGCAAAGCAAAAATCATGAGCGAAGCGAATAATTCATAATTTAATGAGTAAAAATTTATTGAATTGTAGAATTTTTAAGAAGAAAAATTACATTTTTATAATAAACACAAGTAAAAAAGTCGCAATTTTAGCACTAAAATTGCGACTTTTTATATCCACACACACATCAGTGTAATATATTATACCAAACAACAATAAACAATCCGAATATTTTTCAAATTAAACGTGTTTTTTTCGCTTTTTTGTTTGGTGTATAAATTATTTTACATACCTTTGTTACAGAAATAAATAAATACTTTTATGAACAATAGTTTTTGAGTTTTCATAATAAGAGATTGATTTTAGATAATAGATTTTGTTTGTAGTTATGGATTTTTGCAAGTCGCTGTGAAGCGCTGACCAAAAATCCATATCTTTTTTATTTCAACCAACCTAATCTTTCTATCTCTGACTCGAAATTTGGAGTAAACAAACCTTTACCTATTGATTTTTTTATTTCATCTAAACTCCAAAATCTACCCTCATCTACCTCCGATGGATCTAAATTAAAATCACCATCATACACACACTTATAGATATACACCAACTCAGCTTCTACTTGCGAACGAAACTCATAACGCATCAAAAAATCAGGAGTAAAATCTCTAACACCTAACTCTTCATGCGTTTCTCGCAATAAAGCATCTTCTATCCGTTCACCATAATCAACATGCCCACCTACGGCTGTATCCCATTTCCCCGGCTGTATTTTTTTCGTCATTACTCGTTTCTGCAAATATAATTCACCCGCAGAATTAAATATATGTAAATGCACCACAGGATGCAAAAAAAACGTGCCTGCATGACATTCCTCGCGAGTTGCCGAACCTACAACCTCGCCTTCAGTATTCACTATTGGAAAAATTTCTTCCGTCATAATTATACATTCTAAAGAAACAAAACACGAGAAATCAGACCTTTTAAGTCTTACATCTCGTGTCTCGCATCTCGTTTCTAAATACTATTTTGATGCATCAAGTCCGAATCGACTCCAACGTATTTTACCATCAAACCAATCAACATCTCTATCTAACGACAACCAAACAAACATTGGACGACCAACGATATGGTCTTCAGGCACAAAACCCCACATACGCGAATCGGCTGAATTATGACGATTGTCTCCCATCATCCAATAGTAGTCCATTTTGAAAACATACTCTGTTGCTGGCTCTCCATTAAGATATGCTACGCCATCACGATAATCAAGTGTATTATGCTCGTAGTTCACTATACATGGGCGATAACGCAATATATTGTCTTCTGTAAGTTGAATTGTATCGCCTTTAGCAGGAATCCAAAGTGGACCATAATTATCTCTATTCCACTTATATGTATAAGGTAAAGGATAAATTGGAGAGTGCATTTCTGGCAATATTTTTTCTATAGCCACTTGCGTAACCATAGGCATTGACTTCACTTTTTCGAGCACTTCTTCTGTCATTGCCATCATGTAAATTGGTCCCCACGCACCATTATTTTTAGGCTCCATACCAATGCGCATCAAATATAGAGCAATATTCGCACCATTCAGCATTTGTGTTTCTGCAACACTAACACCTAATTTGTGCAAGGCCTCGCCCGAAAATGTTGCACCATTAGTTTGTACAAAATAGTTATGCTGAACACCTTTAGGATTTTCAAACACCTTACCATCAACATACAACACATTTTCTTTCAACTCTATAGTTTGACCAGGAAGACCCACACAACGTTTCACATAATTCTCACGACGATCGACTGGACGCACTACTAATTCGCCTAATTGCGCTTCTTGCTGACGAATAATTTTTGCCCCAGTAGCCATACGTTCTACAAAATTATCGTATGGCATCACACTATCAAATTCAAACGTACGAAATGCTATAGTGCGTTGCGCAGCTTGAAAACAAAGTGTATAATAGTCTGGGTTAGAACATAATAAAGGCACTGTATCACCTGCTGGGAAGTTAAATACCACAATATCGCCCAACTCTACTTTGTCCCAACCTTTCAAACGACGATATTCCCATTGTGGTTTTTCAATATACGACTTACCACCCCAAGGGAATGTATGTTGCACAAGCGGAAACGACAAAGGTGTATTAGGAATACGAGGACCATAACTACATTTACTAACAGCAAGGAAATCACCAACTTTCAATGTTTGCTCTAACGACGACGAAGGTATTTGATAATTTTGAAACAAATAAAGATTGATAAAATACACCGCCACAAGAGCAAATATTATAGCATCAACCCACGAACAGATTGTATAAATCACTCGATTTTCATGTGGATTGGTTTTACCCATTTTCTTATCTTTATCCGAGACTGGTTCATATTTTTTCCACCAAGTCCAAGGTATAAACTTAGTGATAAAGATATCAAAAATAAAAGGATATAGTAACATCCACCAAAAATTGCCCACCCAAGCAATAAACAAAACATAAATCAACGACCATATCGCCAACTTAACCCACGACCCAATAGGTCTTTTAAAACGAGAATTATTCATTTTTTTAGATATTTAGTAGCGAGTAGCGAGTAACGAGACTGCTATTCAGCATCATTTTTTTAGATATTTAGTAGCAAGTAGCAAGAGATAACCCCCTCCGCCTATGGCTCGTCCCCCTAAAACAGGGGGACAATATTTAGTAGCGAGCTTTTCAATGCATAATGCACAACCAACGATCTTGAGCTTCAGCGAAAAATGCACAATTATTTGGCTTCGCCTCGTTAGTTTTTTAAATTTTTAGTAGCGAGTAGCGACTCACTTAATTCTCACCCAATGCGTTGCCATTGGGCTATGCACTATTACCTATCCTCAACACTCAAATCCCAACGCTTAATTATTAATTCCTCATTCCTAACGCCTAATTCCTAATTCCTCATTCCAAACTCCTCATTCCTCATTCATTAAATCCGCCATAGAATAAAAGCCAGCAGGTTTACCTAACAAAAACTCAGCAGCAACAACAGCACCAAGAGCAAAACCTTCACGTGATTTTGCTTCATGCTTAATAGTTATAGTATCTACCGCCGAATCATATTTTACTATGTGAGTACCAGGCACTTTACCCTCTCTCAGCGCCTCTATTGAGAGTTGAAAGTTGAAAGTTGAAAGTTGAGAATCACAACACCCAGCACCTTGTTCTTCATTCCTTTGTGAATTGCGCAACACCCACTCCGATTTTCTATCCAAATTTTCCAAAATACCCTCTGCAAGAGTTATTGCCGTACCACTTGGAGCATCTTTTTTCTCAGTATGATGTATCTCGGTCATAGCCACATCATAGTTAGCATAACGATTCATCATCTGAGCTAAACGCTTATTCAATTCAAAAAACAAATTCACACCCAACGAAAAATTCGACGCCCAAAACAGAGTATAACCATTCACAGCAATCTCCTCCTTCAATTCAGGCAACACCGAATTCCAACCCGTCGTACCCGACACCACAGGCACTCCCGCAGCCCAAGCCTTACGATAATTTTCAACGGCCTTTGCGGGTACAGTAAATTCAATAGCCACATCTGCCGACGCAAACGCCTCTGACTCAAACTCATCTTGATTATCAACATCCACCTTCGACACTATCTCATGTCCACGTTCAAGGGCAATACGCTCAATGATATGCCCCATTTTTCCATATCCTATTAATGCTATTTTCATTTTTTAGATATTTAGTAGCGAGTAGCGAGTAACGAGACTGCTATTCAGTATCTTTTTTTAGATTTTTAGATTTTTAGTAACGAACTTTTTTTAATACACAATACACAATTATTTAGGTCCGCTGGGTAATAAATAGATTTTGTTTTTTATTTTTAGACATAATGACAGAAAAACATATTTTTTTATTTTACATAATGGTCGCGCTTTTTACTTCGTAAAATCTTGACACCAAAGACATATTCAAAAAATGTAAGTAGTAAGTAATAAATCGTAAGTCATAAGTCGTAAGAGACATTTGGCATTAAGTAATTCGTAGAAATTATTCTTTCGACTTTCGACTTATCACTATTTTTCTGTTCTTATGTCATCCTGTCTAAATAAATATTTTTAATGTACTTAAGAGCCGTTTTTTTAAGGGACAGAATAAAAGCGCCTCTCAATTTTCACGAATAAAATCCAACGCCTCAAACACCTCTTCTTTCGTTACATTCTGATTTATACGCACATCACCCACTCCCGCAAGCAACGTAAAGTTTATCTGTCCGCCACTATTTTTCTTGTCGTGCATCATCAACTCATATAACCTATCATATTGCTTACACGTGTAAGGAAATGCCCCATAATACTCTTTTGCAAACGCCAATATTTTTGACACAAGTTTCTTATCTAATTTCAATTTCAAAAACGACAAATAAAGTTCTGCCACCATGCCCCACATCACAGCAAAACCATGCAACATCGGACTATTCAACTCATACGACAACGACTCGAACGCATGCCCCACAGTATGCCCAAAATTCAAAGTTTTTCGTACCCCCGTCTCATTCAAATCTACAGCTACAATACTTTCTTTTATCTGAAGATTTTGCTTTAACAAAGTAGCCAATCTCGACATATCAAATTTGTCTAAATCATAGGCTAATGTCTGCTCCAACAATATAGGGTCGGCAATCAAAGCGTGCTTCACCATCTCGGCATAACCCGACAAGCGATTACGAAAATCAAGCGTTTCAAAAAAATGCGTATCTATCAACACTTTCTCTGGATTAGCAAAAGCACCGATTTCATTTTTCAACCCCCTAAAATTAATACCAGTCTTACCACCTGTAGCAGCATCCACCACACCAAGCAACGTAGTAGGCACATTGACAAAACGCATTCCTCGCTTAAATGTAGCCGCCACAAAACCTCCTAAATCAGTAACCACACCACCACCAACATTTACTAATAACGAAGATCGAGTTGCCCCACTATCCACCAATTCTCCCCAAATCGCCACCGCAGTATCTATCGTCTTAACCTCATCGCCAGCTTTTATTATTATAACTTTAGCATCCTCCATCACACACTTCTCATCTCGCATCTCGTGTCTCACATCTCGTGTCTCGTGTCTCACATCTCGTGTCTCGTGTCTCAAGATAGGCAAACAATGCTCTGCCGTATTCTCATCCACAAGCACAAACACCCTATCCACAGCCAACGACCTAATCACAGCCGCCAACTCCCCCTCAACCCTATCTGTTACAACAAAATTACTCATTCCCTATTCCCTATTCCTTATTCCCTATTATCACTTACTCATCTCCAACATCCTATGAATAGGACGCACAGCACGTTCTCTAATAGCCTCATCTACCTCAATAGCAGGCATTTCATCACGCAAACAGAGATATAATTTTTCAAGAGTATTCATGCGCATATAATCACACTCATTCTTCGAACAAGCACGACCAGCAGGTGGCACAGGGATAAACTCCTTCTGAGGACAACGTTTTTGCATTTCATGCAAAATACCCGACTCCGTACAAACCAAAAATTGAGTATATTCACCATCAACAGCATAATTCAACAAAGCTTGAGTAGAACCCACAACATCAGCCAAATCAGCAATCTCTTTTTTACACTCAGGATGTACTAAAACTTTAGCATCAGGATATTGCGCCTTCAATTCAATCAACTTCTCAAGCGAAAATTGCTCATGCACATGGCACGCACCATTCCACAACAACATATTTCTGCCCGTAACCGCATTAATATAACCACCAAGATTACGATCAGGACCAAAAATCAATTTCGCATCCTTAGGGAATTGGTCAACAATTTTGCGAGCATTAGTCGAAGTAACCACCACGTCAGTATGCGCCTTAACCGCCGCCGTAGTGTTCACATACGAAATCACAGTATAATCTGGGTGTTCAGCCACAAATTTACCGAATTCATCGGCATTACAACTATCCGCTAACGAACAACCAGCAGCCAAATCAGGCACCAAAACCTTCTTTTGAGGAGAAAGAATCTTAGCCGTTTCACCCATAAAATGCACGCCACAAACAACCAAAATGTCAGCATCTGACTTCTCTGCCCATTGCGCCAACGCAAGACTATCACCCACAACATCCGCCACATCTTGTATTTCACCAACCTGATAATAATGCGCAAGAATAACAGCATTTTTCTCTTTACGCAAACGGTTAATTTCCGCAATCAATTGTTCCTTTTCCATAATATTTTAATTTAAAAGTTATAATCGAAACTATTCCACTCACACATCCAAACATATAACATGCAAAGTTACTATTTTATTTTGACATAACAAAAAGAATAACATCAAACTAAAACAAATTATTACAAAAAAAAATAAAAATTTTATCTCAACACAACATATACACAAAAAAAACGTTAATTAAACACACAAAAACATTGAAATACAAAAAAATAAACGTACCTTTGCAACATATAAAACCAATAACTATATTCACCAATAACTAAACCTAATTTGATTATGAAAAAATTTAGTTTATTTCTCGCAGTTGCAACAATATTTGCAACCCTTTTCAGTTCTTGTAACCCTGACCCAGAACCAGAGAACGACGAAAACACCATTGCTCTAACAACAACCTACATGTACTCTTTTGGTGTAATAGAGTATTATCTACCTAATCTTCGCATTTTTGCTGGCTCATGTGGGAGCGAAGGTTTAAGCATTAACCGCGAAACAGCCGAAATTTCTGGTTCTGGCTACGGAATAGATTTTGTACTATCATCTTACGTCAATGACGCAGGTTTTCCAATTACAACACAACAAAACCAAAACGACATATCATTTGATGAAGCATTTACAAACTTCAACATTAATCCTGGCGAATGCGCAATAAATATCTGGAAAATAGAAAATGGCGAAGTGATAGACAGTCTTGAAATTGACGACTTAGAAATCACTTTCGACAAAAATTCCAACTGGGAAAATGCCGAATATCACATTAAAGCCACAACAAAAGACGAATCTTTCTCATTCACATTCAAAGGAAAAGTTACAAAAGAGGATCTCTTTTTCGCTGAAATACAAAAAGATAACATCGAACCAGCAAAAAAAATAAACGAAAATATCACCTTCCTCGAAAACGAAATCGACTACAACTGCGAACTCTATTTATGTCAAGACAAACTAAATGCAATATCTGTATTTATGCTCTCTGAAACATATTTAGGCTACTTCATGTGCTATGGCTCACCTGAAAACCGAAGCAACATATATGGCACATACACCATAGCCACAGAACACAATGTCGGTACAGCATCTAAAAGCCCTGGCGCAGAAATATACACCGATGAAGATGGCACCTTCTTAGACCCATACCCTTCTGTAATAGCACATTTTAATGAAGAAACACACGAAGAAGAATACTTCTTAGTACAAGAAGGTAGCATAACTATCGAAGAAAACAAAATCCTATTCAACATAACAACCCAAAATGGTTCAGAAATATCAGGCACATACTCTGGCGAATTAGATGTTATGTCAGAAGCTGAACGATATGATGAAGAGGAAGATTTTGCTCCTCAAAAAGCCCAAAGAAAAAACAAATTCACAAAAAAGGACATTAACAAAAAACACACTTTCCGTTCTCCATTCAAAAAATAAAACAAAAATCATAAAAATAGGCGAGTATTTTTTACACTCGCCTATTTTTTTTCACATTTTTTCGCTATTCTGTTGGTTATTAGAAAATAAAGTTGTAAATTTGCCAAATTAAAATTTATACTACCGAAGTAGTACTAAATGCTAAATTTTTACAATACAACAAACTGAAAATCACCATGTTTACACATCAATAACTATAGTTTATTGGTGAGTAGGTTGTGTGTGTTATAGCCATAAATACGTCCAAAATATAACAAATTATTATATTAACTTTTAGTTATATGACAACAATCAAATTAAAAAAAGGTTTAAACATCAAAATTTCAGGCGATGCCGAAGCTAAAGTAGCTGGTAAAGTTATCTCGCAAGAGGTAGGTATCGTACCTGACTATTTTGAGGGTATGACACCTAAGGTGGCTGTCAAAGAAGGCGACGAAGTGAAAGTCGGTAGCCCAATCTTATTCGACAAAAACCATCCTGAGGTGAAGATTGTATCTCCCGTTTGCGGTACAATCAAGCAAGTAGCTCGCGGCGAACGCCGTAAACTACTCTATGTGCTCATCGAACAAAACGGCAAAACAGAGCAAGCTGAGCTTCCTGCAATGAATCTCAAAGCTGGCAAAGATGCTGTTCACGCTGCTATGTTGGCAGCTGGTTTCGGTGCTATGTTGCGTCAACGTCCTTACGATGTAGTGGCTAACCCTAAAGTTGCTCCTAAAGCAATCTTCGTTTCTGCTTTCGACTCTGCACCTTTAGCTGCCGACTACAATTTCGTATTGAAAGGCGAAGAAGCTAACGTACAAGCTGGTTTGAATGTTTTGGCTACAATTGCTAAAACTTACTATTCAGTATCTCCTGCAACATCGGCTGAATTGCGCAACATGAAAGGCGTTGAAATCAACGAATTCATCGGTGCTCACCCTGCTGGCAACGTAGGTGTACAAATCAACCACCTCAACCCAGTGAACAAAGAAGAAGTAGTTTGGACAATGAACATCATGGACGTAGCAATGCTCGGACGTTATGTAAACACAGGCAAACTCGACTTCTCTCGTAAAGTAGCAGTAGCTGGTCCAAAAGTAAAACACCCTGCATACGTTGAAACTATCAGCGGCACAGTGGTTAACAACCTCACAGAGGGCAACCTCAACCTCGATGAACACATCCGTGTAATCAATGGTAATGTACTTACAGGTTTGAAAGCCGACGACAAATCGTTCCTCTCTCCTTTTGCAAACGTAGTAACCGCTATTGCTGAAGGCGACGAAGCTGACGAACTCCTCGGTTGGGCTATGCCTCGTTTCAACAAATTCTCAAACTCATGCCTCTTCTTCACAAAATTGCAACGCATGCTTTGTCCTAAAAAACAATTCGATTTCGACGCTCGTATCCTCGGTGGCGAACGTGCATTCATCGTAAGTGGCGAATACGACCGCGTATTCCCTATGGACATTATGCCAGAACAATTAGTGAAAGCCATGATTGCTCGCAATCTCGAGAAAATGGAACAACTCGGAGCATACGAAGTGGCACCTGAAGACTTCGCCCTCTGCGAATTCGTTTGTACTTCGAAAATCGAAACACAACGCATCGTTCGCGAAGCCCTCAACTATATGAGAAAAGAGTTAGAATAATTCATAATGCATAATTCATAATTTTTATGTAATTATGTCCTTATGTCTTTAATAAAGTAAAAACGAGCGAAGCGAGTAAGTCTAAAATCTCGCTACTCGCTACTAAAAGTCTAAATAAAATGAAATTTTTAAAAAACATCGTAGACAAAGTTGAACCTACTTTCTCTGAAGGTGGTAAACTTCATATGTTTCATTCGGTGTTCGATGGATTCAAAACTTTCTTGTTTGTGCCTAACGACACAGCAAAAAGTGGTGTTCACATCCACGACGTAACCGACTCGAAACGTACAATGATTATGGTGGTAATAGCTCTCATACCTGCTCTCCTTTTCGGTATGTGGAACATCGGTTACCAACACTTCTTGGCTATCGGTCAAGATGCAACATTCTGGCAACAATTTGCCTTCGGTCTTTTGGCTATGCTACCTGCTATCGTGGTTTCTTACCTCGTTGGTCTTGGTATCGAATTTACTGTGGCTCAATTCAAAGGTCACGAAATCCAAGAGGGTTTCCTTGTTTCTGGTATCCTCATCCCTATGATTATTCCTGTTGACACTCCACTCTGGATGGTAGCTAT
>JAFTSS010000074.1 GCA_017467185.1 Paludibacteraceae bacterium
AACCAAGATTCATTACCGATGTTTGAACTGAATGTGTCATATTATTTTACGATTTAATGATTTAACAATAATGTGCTTTCGCACTTGATTTTTACGCGCAACCAAGTGGGTATGCAAGTTCGCAGGCTACAGCCGTCAAACATCAAGGATTATCTCAGATAATTTACTACCCTTTAGGGCTGGAGAAATTTCGGATAACTTGTAGTGTCCTTGTGTAGTGAATGATACCCGAACTTTGCGTAGTGAAATATCAAAGTGTGACGAAAAGCGACAGCCATTGTATCATCAAATCAGGATGTAAAATAAGACACAGTAATGGGACATCGAGCAGTGATGAATTGCCCGATAACGATAAAAGAAAAACCACTCGGCTCGCTCCTTGTGAGGAGAAAACCAAGTGGTGAGTGAAAGTAATAAAGTGTAATACAAAAGTACCTAAGTCTTTCTATATTCGGTCTCTTTGGAGGTAAACAGCGAGTTTGTCAGGAATGAGCCTACAAATGAGCTTGTAAATGACCCTATAAAAAGAGCTTTCAAACTACCGAAACTCAGAATCAATTACTGAACCCGTCAGCATCCCGTAAGATCTGCTGGCGGGTCGCGTTTTATTTTTAGTCCTGATACAATATTTAGCAGTTTTATTTCGATGTCGTTAATACAAAATCGACCAAATTGAATCGCACTTTATCAAAAAGCATCAATGTTTTTAGACCTAAATTACATTGATAAGAATATAATACAGCACCTTTACCTGTATTGTTTTCTAATAAAACAGTCATTTCAGGTACCGATAATTGACTATTCCCTAATTCAAGTTCTATGTTTTTCATTCGATAACACTCCGATATATGTATTCCTCCAATTCCTGCACCTCTGATAGTATCTAATTTACAATGAGTAGTGATGTATTCTTTGTTATTTTCAAAGAATCCTCTGTCTAACGAACCATATGAAGCATCACCGGTATCAATATTCATTAACATTTTATCCCCATATACAATACCCTTGCTTAATAAATTCATGCCAGATGAGAAACACATATTTGGAGATACTTGGCTTCGTTTAGGAGCAACTGATGGAACTATAATTTTATTATTAGCAAAATCAATCGTAAGGTCTTTGAGCTGCAACATCAGTTCGCTACCGACAACAATGTTGAAACAATCAACATATTTATCCGCCTCTTCGTTATTTGTTGTTATATTCATGACATAAAAAGGGACATCTGTTACAATTATATCTCCAATTTTTAGTTCCTTCGCTATTGCATATTTCCCATTTTGTAAACTTACTCCACCAACAGTACTTGATGCGTCAAGGGGAATTAAATTATATTTAATAGCTAATGAATCTGAAATAATATTTACTCCTGCACCTGTGTCAAAAGTAATATCAGCATCTATGCCATTAAGCGAAGTATTTCTAAGATACATTAATACTGAATTATTCTTTTCCGGACCAACAGGTACAATCTCAAATGGGATAGTTCCTTCCAAATTTTCAAATGTGATTTTATATGGATTGTATTTGGATAGTGCTTCGTATTGATTAATAAATTGCTCAACACCAGCTATTGTTGTACTATCAAGATGCGTGCGTACAGCTTCAAGATTTAACGATAACATTTTTGCAGCTGTCTTATTATCTCCAACCCTGCTTAAGTCCATAGCAAACATCATCGACGAATTTAGCATATTGCCAAGATCAAGGTTCTCTGACTGAGTATTGAATAATTCTGTAAACGCAGGAATTGAAACATCTGGACGGTTTAACCTGTTTCCTATTAGACAGCGAGAAAATATTTCAAGGAATTGGTTCATTGAATCTTTGGGTTCAGTTCGGTATAAAGAATCCAATGCAAACCAATCGGAATTATTCATTGCCTCTGCAATTTTCACATCAGAGGTTTGGCCATAACCAAATGAGAAACTGCCTAAACATATCCATA
>JAFTSS010000075.1 GCA_017467185.1 Paludibacteraceae bacterium
TTCATAATTCGCAATGCATAATTCATAATTCATAATGCACAATGCATAATTCATAATTCATAATTATTTGCTTAGCAGCTCATGACCTTCGGTTCATAATGCACAATTCATAATTCGCAATGCATAATTTCTTATTTCTCATTTCTCATTCCTCATTCTTAATGTATAATTCTCAATTCTCAACACTCAATTCTCAATTAAGAGTTGAGACGTTAGCTTCATCGTGGTGGTTTGGTGGCTTGGTGTTGATTATATTGGTGGTGCTTGCATTATCAGTATCGGCACATCGTAAGCAATATACATTGTATGTGAGGAATTTGTTGAATAAGCAAGGGCGTGTGATGAATTACGATCAAGAGTCAACTTCGTTGTGGGCGGATGTGTTGTTGTGGTTTGTCGTGGTGTCGAGTTATGTTTTATTGTTGATGACCGAAGAAATTCATTTCAATTTCTTTCTGTTATTTGCAATTGTTGTTGTTTATTTAGGTTTGAAGTGGGTTTTGATAAGATTTTTGGGTTATGTATTCGGACTTAAAGATGTTGCTCGAGCATTTTCGACTGATTATTTTGTTATTATTGCTATGTTGGGATTGTTGCTATTGCCTTTGAATTTAGGTATAATTTATATGCCAGAGGTGTCGGATTTTGTATGGACTGTGGTTTTGCTTGTAATTGGATTTTTGGTTGTTATAACATTATTTATAAAACTATTACAAATTTTTTATAGAGGAATTAGTTCATTATTCTATATTTTTTTGTATCTTTGCACCTCGGAAATTTTGCCCCTTTTAGTGGCTGCAAAAGTAGCTTCAATTGTGGTAAATATGGTTTAATTTTTAATACTTATAGCATTGAAGGTTAAGAAGATACTCGTTTCGCAACCGAAACCAGAAACAGGCAAATCTCCATATTTGGATTTGGAGGAAAAATACAATGTAAAGGTAAATTTTCGTCCATTTATTAAGGTTGATCCTATTTGTTCAAGGGAATTTCGTGCCCAAAAAGTGAATATTGCAGACCATTCTGCTATAATTTTCACTTCAATTATTGGTATAAAACATTTTTTCCGTTTGGCAGAAGAAACACGTGTAAAGGTTAATGACGATTGGCGTTATTTTTGTATTTCGCCATCTGTAGCAAACTATTTGCAAAAGTATATCAACTATCGTAAACGTAAAGTTTTTTATCCTGAATCAGGTCGTTTGGCTGATATGTTTACTCTTATTGACAAACATGCTGACGAGAAGTATTTGGTTGTTTTGCCCGATAATAACAATGATGAGATGATTGCTATGTTGAATGAGCATAAGGTTAATCATAGCGTTGGACTTATGTATCGTACAGTGAGCAATGATTTCACACCAGAGGAGGAATTTAACTATGATATGTTGTTGTTTTTCTCTCCACAAGGAATTGCCGCTTTGAAGAAAAATTTCCCAGACTTTGAGCAAGGCGAAATCGTGATTGGATGTCTCGGTGCAACTACTGCTCAAGCAGCTAAAGAGGCTAATCTCCGTGTTGATATCGAAGTGCCATCGCCTAAATATACATCAATGACTGTGGCGGTTGACGATTTCATTAAAGAAAATCATAAACGTAGATAAAAATAATAATTTGTAATAAGTAATAAGTAGTAAGTAGCAAGAACCCTTTGAATAATATAACTCATATTTGGGTCTTACGACTTACTACTTATTTCTTTGTATGGTATTATGAGAAATACATTTGATAAATCACAACATCTTTGTGGCGAGACGACAATATCGCAATTGTTCCGTGAGGGAAAAGCATTTTTAGTATTTCCTTTGCGTGTGGTTTATCGTGTAATGCCACGCGATGTAGGGACGCACGGCTCGTGCGTCCGTGATGAGCGAGCTACAGTGCGAGTATTGACCTCAGTGCCTAAAAAGCAATTCAAGCATGCTGTTGATCGTAATCGTTTTAAGCGTTTAATTCGTGAAAGTTATCGCTTGCAAAAACATGAACTTGTAGCTGCGTTGGATGAAAAAGGTTTGGTGATGGATGTTGCTTTCACCGTTGTACATAATCAATTGCCTAAGTTTGATTATCTTAAAACCCGTATGGCTAAAGTGATTCACATACTTGTGGAGCAAGGAGCGGGAATAGGGAACAGGGAATAGGAAACAAGGAACAGGAAACAAGGAACAAGGAATAAGGAATAGGAAGGAGAGAATAAGTGTGATGTTTTTTATTCCTCCTATAAGTTCGAGGAGGTCTGCGAAGCAGGGAGGGGTATGTTTAATTATGCATTATTCATTATTTTAAAGTGAAACGTATTTTTGAGTACATATTGCTTATGCCGATATATTTTTATCGGGCATGTATATCGCCATTGTTTCCACCGACATGTCGATTTACGCCTACGTGTTCACAATATGCAATCGAGGCAATCAAGAAGCACGGTCCCTTCAAAGGTTTATGGCTTGCTATCAAACGTATAGCACGATGTCATCCGTGGGGTGGCAGTGGTTATGATCCAGTGCCATAAAAATGTATAGTGAATATAACGTATGAAATTAGAACAGATAAAAGAAGAACGTATTCGGAATAATAGGTTCGAAGCAAAGGTATATATCCGATTTATCTCGCAATTTTAGGTTTTGGAGGATTGGGGGGCGTTTTTGGATTTTTGCTTGCTATTTGGTCATTATTAACTCAAAAATCATTAGAAGAAACACCTATAGCAAAATATGTGGTTTTGTTTTTGTTGATTATTCTTGTTTTTGTAGGTTTTTGGATGGTTTGGACAGCATTATTTTTAAAAGATGATGTGATAGTTTTTACTCCGATGGGTGTATCGTATAAAGGGTCGAATAAGGTAATAGGAAAGAAAAATAGGTTGTTTGATTTGAAGTGGAGTGAAATTTCGAAAGTTGTAGTATTTTTGAAAAAATAAAGGGGTTGGTATTATATCTTGTGCCAGCCCCTTTTTGTTTTATTGCGAGTTTTTTTATTCGCTTATAGAGAAGTCAGAATATGTTATGCAAGCAATTTTAGCTCTTTCTCCAAGTTGAACATTCCACATTTCTCCTTTATTTTTTTCTCCGTTCCACCAATTTTCAGAAGCATAAACTAAATTAAATGAGTTGACTTGTAGTGCGCTATAAAATAGTGTTGGATTATCGTAGATGTATATGTACTCATTATTACTGATTTTTATTGAATCAACATAACTTTTACTCCAATCGCTAAAATTTGTTGCATAAATTTCAGCTGAATAATTTTCTGTTTTTTTCTCGTCAAAAGAGAAGTGGTATTTGTCGAAAATTTTAAAAGTCTTTGTAGAGTCAGATAGTTGGTATCCTGCACTTACAATAGTTTTTTTTGAGGCTTTTAGGAGGTATGTTTCTTTTCCTTTTGTGTAATTTATTTGATTGTCGAAATCAAATTTTTGAAAACCTTCTGCTTTTAAAGAGTTTCCAACAGCATTAATATTTTCTCCAACCATTGATTCTAAACGTGATTCAATGTTTTCATCGGTTAGGTTGATAGGTGCTTTTTCGCAGCTGTATAGTAAGAGTGCGAAAGATAGAAGTGAAATAAATTTTTTCATAACTGTTTTATGTTTTTGTTGTTAATAATTTTTTAGTGAGAGTTATATCCGAATAGGTCTATTTCGATTATGTAATTTGCTATGCCTTCGGCTTTGAGGTCGTTTAGTTTTGATATGAATGGTTCGAGGTCGAAGTCGATTGTTAGGATTCGGTTTGTTGGTATTTGGTGTATTTCCCAATAGTCGACTTTGAGTGGTAGTCCTGGACCCCAATTTGCACGTCCCATTCGGTAGTTGCCTTTTTGGTAGTAGTTGTTTATGTTGCTTTGGAATATTATTTCTGTGGCGAGTGAGTCGCCATTTAGAATGATTGTGTATCGGCTATCGTCGAATTCGGCGGCGTTGATTGCTTGTTGGTATTCTGGGCGATTGGGAAATATGCCTGGGTCGGCGCCGTGTCCGCTGATGCTGACTTTTAGGAGTAGAGATTTTACTTGGTATGGGATTTTTACGTCGCGTTTGCCAAGTCGTTCGGGGGCTTCGATGCTGGCTGTGTCAACGCCGTATGCCCAAGAGCGATAGCCGATGTTGGATGATGCGCGTGAGTCGTAGAGTTTGTGGTGGAATATTATGTCTTTTTGTCGTTTACCTTCGTAGAATTCAAAGCCGAGTGTTATGGTATGAGCTCGTTGTTCGGTGGCATCCCATCCGCCATAGTAAATGTGGAATTCGGTTTCGTTGGTGAGCATTGGTAGGTATTCGGTGATGTCGATATAGAATTTTTTTTCCCAATCGGCATCGAATGCTCCGCCGTAGGGAGTGAATGCGCGGACGAGTTCGTAGAGTTCGCCAGTGCGTTTGTCTTTAATCATTATCATTGTGGTCATGTCCCATTCGGCGGGACCTTCGTTCCAACCGCCCATGCGGTAGGTGAGTATTGCGCGGTTGTATTTGTCGGTGGATTCGGGAAATTTTATGGTTATGACAGAGTCGTCGTTGAGTGACCAGCCGAAGAAGTGTAGGCATATGGTGTCGGATGTTGCGCAGAAGTCGGCTTTGGTGTCTGCCATGGGGTGAGTGTAACTCCATGATTGTCGGTTGGTTTTGAAGAGTATGGAGTCGGGATTTATGGTTGTTGGTTTGACAAAAGTGATGCTATCTATGCTATTGTAGGCATTGATGATTTCTCCATTTTTCCATAGGTATATCTGTGGAAATATTAGGGTTGTGAATATTAGGGTGATTATTGTAGTTATAATTGTTTTTTTCATGTTGTTAATTTTTTTGCAAAGATAGTTAAATTAATTTATAATTCATAATTTATAATTCATAATTATTTAGTAACTTTGCGGTTTAGTTAATGCATAATGCATAATGCATAATGCACAATTGAAAATCAATAAAATAAGATATATGAAAAATTTTAAGCGTACGTTGGTTACTACGGCATTGCCGTATGCAAATGGTCCAGTGCATATTGGTCACTTGGCGGGAGTTTATGTTCCAGCAGATATTTATGTTAGATATTTGCGTTTGAAGGGCGAAGAGGTATTGTTTATTGGTGGCTCTGATGAGCATGGTGTGCCTATCACGATTAAGGCTAAGAAAGAGGGTGTTACGCCTCAAGATATTGTTGACCGTTATCATGGTATTATTAAGAAGTCGTTTGAAGAGTTGGGTATTTCGTTTGATATTTACTCTCGTACTACATCAAAAATTCACTATGAAACAGCTGCTGATTATTTCAAAAAGTTGTATGAAAAGGGTGAGTTTGTAGAGAAAACTTCGGAACAGTATTATGATGAGGAGGCTGGTCAATTCTTGGCAGACCGTTATATTACGGGTACATGTCCTCATTGTAAAAACCCTAATGCTTACGGGGATCAATGTGAGGCTTGTGGTACGAGCTTGAGTCCGCTTGATTTGATTGAACCTAAATCGGCTATTTCGGGTTCGAAACCTGTATTGCGTGAGACTAAACATTGGTATTTGCCATTGGATAAGCATGAGGCATGGCTTCGTCAGTGGATATTGGAAGACCACAAAGAGTGGAAAACTAATGTTTATGGTCAATGTAAATCGTGGATTGACATGGGTTTACAACCACGTGCGGTGAGTCGTGACTTGGATTGGGGTGTGCCTGTGCCGGTAGAGGGCGCAGATGGTAAGGTGTTGTATGTGTGGTTTGATGCGCCAATTGGCTATATATCAAATACTAAGGAATTGTTGCCTAATGATTGGGAGAAATGGTGGAAAGATGAGTCAACACGTATGCTTCACTTCATTGGTAAAGACAATATTGTGTTCCACTGTATTGTGTTCCCTGCGATGTTGAAGGCAGATGGTTCGTACATCTTGCCAGATAATGTACCTGCAAATGAGTTTCTTAACCTCGAAGGCGACAAGATTTCTACTTCTAGAAATTGGGCTGTTTGGTTGCACGAATATTTGGAGGAATTCCCTGGTAAACAAGATGTTTTGCGCTATGTGTTGACTGCTAATGCGCCAGAGACAAAAGATAATGACTTTACTTGGAAAGACTTCCAAACAAGAAATAATAGCGAGTTGGTGGCTATATTTGGTAACTTTATCAACCGTGCTTTGGTGTTGACTCATAAATATTTCAATGGTGTAGTGCCTGCTTTGGGTGAATTGACTGACTATGACCGTGAAACTTTGAAAGAGTTTGCCGATGTGAAAGCTGATGTTGAGTCGTATTTGGATAATTTCCGTTTCCGTGATGCACAAAAAGAGGCAATGAACTTGGCGCGTATTGGTAATAAATATCTTGCTGATACAGAGCCTTGGAAGTTGGCAAAAACAGATATGGCACGTACAGCAACGATTTTGCATATTGGTTTGCAAATAGCAGCAAACTTGGCTATTGCGTTTGAGCCATTCTTGCCATTCTCGGCTAAGAAATTGCGTGGTATGTTGGGTATGGAGACATTCTCTTGGAACGACCTTGGCAGCATTGAATTGTTGAAAGAGGGTGCTCAATTGGGCGAAACACAATTGTTGTTCGACAAGATTGAAGATTCGGTAGTAGAGGCTCAAGTACAGAAACTTCTTGACACTAAAAAGGCTAACGAATTGGCAGCCTATAAACCAGCAGAGGTGAAACCAAATGTGGCATTCGATGAGTGGGAAAAGACTGATATTCGTGTGGCTACGGTGTTGGAATGCACAAAAGTGCCAAAGGCAGATAAGTTGTTGCAATTCAAGTTGGATGATGGCATGGGTGGTCGTACAATCGTGTCAGGTATTGCACAAAGCTATCCAAATCCAGAAGAGTTGGTTGGCACACAAGTGTTGTTTATTGCTAATTTTGAGCCTCGTAAATTGAAGGGTGTTGTGTCGGAAGGTATGATTTTGAGCGCTGTAGATGCAGATGGAAAATTGGTATTGTGCCGTCCACAACGCGAGGTGAAACCAGGATGTTCGGTGGGGTGAATTTAATCTCTCACTGAGATTATTGTTCTCACACGGAGGGCACGGATAACACGGAAGATAGAATTGTTTTGCAGTCGTTATTCTTTTTTAGACATAATGACATAAAAACATAAATTTTCTTTTACATACGTCGCGCTACATCGCAGATGTAGCGTGGCGGGGGAATGACAAATTTGGTGTTTTTTTGACATAAATAAAATAGTATATTTATATCTAACAATTGTTAATCATGAATTGTTTCGAGTTATCAGAACATAAAGTTTTTCTAGGAGTTTGTGGTGGCTTAGGTGAATTTTTTGGAATCAATCGTTGGTTGATGCGTTTTTTATTTCTATTTGTGTTTCTCCCATTCACTGTTATAATACCTGGTATTTTATTATATTTTCATCTGTATGTAAAGATGAAACAACAAGGAGAGATGTTTGATAAAGGCAAAAAATAAATATTAGTTAATTTGAAATTTTAGTATTATGGCTTTAAGTAAATCAAAAGACAAGAAAATTGCAGGTGTTTGCGCAGGTATTGCAGAACACTTTGGTTGGGATGTTACAGCTGTACGTCTCGTGTATTTAATTGCAGCTATTTTGACTGGTTCTGCTTTGGCATGGGTTTATTTAATTTTAATGTTCGTATTGCCAGATGCAAAATAAGCGCCTTTTATCTCTCGACATACTAAGGGGTATCACCATTGCCGGTATGATAATGGTGAATAACCCTGGGTCGTGGGGATCGATTTATGCTCCTTTGCGCCATGCAGCATGGAATGGATTGACACCAACAGATTTGGTGTTTCCGTTTTTTATGTTCATCATGGGTGTGAGTATGTATATTAGTTATAGCAAATTTGATTTTAAGTTTTCTACATCAACGTTTACAAAATTATTGCGTCGTTCGTTGGTGTTGTTTGCTATAGGGTTGTTTCTCAATTGGTTTGGGCTCACTTGCCGCGGTATGGTGGCATTGCGTGACTCTGATATGAATTGGTTCCTTCGCTTGTGGGATGCTGGATTTATGCACCTTGAAAAGTGGCGCATTATGGGTGTTTTGCAACGTTTGGCGTTGGTTAGTTTCTGCGGTTCGTTTATTTTGTTAGTTGTAAAACAAAAATTTATCCCTTGGTTGATAGGTATTATTTTAGTGGGTTATTCGGCATTGATGATATGCACTAATAGCTTAGAATTGTCGGTCGAAAACTTGGCTGCACGTGTAGATTTAGCTATTTTGGGTGATAGCCATATGTATCATATCAGTGGTATCGCTCTTGATCCAGAGGGGTGGATTTCGACAATCCCTTGTATAGCACATGTGCTGATAGGTGTGATGGCTGGTGCATTGATTATGGGAGTGAAAGACAACCATTTGCGCATTGAGCGTTTAGGTTTGTTGGGGGCAGTGATATTGATGCTTGGATTTCTTTGGGATTATGCTATGCCAATAAACAAAACTTTGTGGTCGTCGTCGTACGTGTTGGTTACATGTGGTTTAGCTTCGCTTTTGTTGGCTGTGTTGATATGGTTGATAGATGTGAAAGGCTATAAGGCGTGGACAATGTTTTTTGAGACATTTGGTGTCAATCCGATGGCAATATTTGTTTTTGCTGGATTGTTTGCTAATTTGATTTCAAATATAGGTTTCACAACAGCGGCAGGTAAATGGGTTAGCCTTAAAGGCTACTTGTATGCCGATGTTTTGTCGCCAATGTTTGGTCCAACATTAGGCTCTTTAGTATTTGCGTTGATGTTTATTTGCTTCTGTTGGTTGGTTGCATACCCGTTGTATCGTAAGAAAATATATATTAAGATTTGAGACATGAGACATGAGACACGAGACATGAGACACGAGATATGAGACACGAGATACGAGATACGAGACATGAGACATGAGATAATAGAAAGGCGGACAATCCTTGAGTGGATGTCCGCCTATTTTGATTTAGGTTTTAGATTTTGTTGTAGTTATGGGTTTAGTTTGTAAGTAATAAGTGGTGATTTAAGTCTTTCTACTTTCTACTTATTACTTACTACTAATGTATTATTTTTTGAAGTAGCGGTTGTAGAGGCCTTCGAACCCTTTACCGTGACGAGCTTCGTCTTTAGCCATTTCGTGAACAGTGTCGTGAATAGCGTCGAGGTTGCGCTCTTTAGCGATACGAGCGATACGCATTTTGTCTTCACAAGCGCCAGATTCAGCGTTCATACGTTTTTCGAGGTTAGTTTTAGTATCCCATACTACGTCGCCAAGAAGTTCAGCAAATTTAGCTGCGTGCTCAGCTTCTTCCCAAGCGTAGCGTTTGAAAGCTTCAGCGATTTCAGGGTAGCCTTCGCGGTCAGCTTGACGGCTCATAGCGAGGTACATACCAACTTCAGTTGCTTCACCCATGAAGTGAGCGTTGAGGTCGCGAATCATCTCTTCGCCTGTGCCTTTAGCTACACCAAGTTCGTGTTCTGTAACGAATTGGAGTTTATCTGATTCAATAAGTTCTTTGAACTTTTCAGCTGGTTGTTTACATTGTGGACAAGTTGCTGGCGCTGAGTCGCCTTCGTGAACGTAACCGCATACGGTGCAAATAAATTTTTTCATAGTTGTAATTTTGTTAGTTGTTAGTTATTAATTCTTAATTATTTAAACCAGTTTTTTATTTTATCGAGCCACGATTCTTTTTTAGGAGCTCTGTCGTTAGGTACTTCTTTGAATTTGCTTGCCGGTTGTTTACATACTGGGCAAACTGATGGTGGTTGTTCGCCGTAGTGGACGTAACCACATACTGTGCATACATACTTTTTCATAGTAATTAGGCTTTTATTAGTTACTAGTTGATAGTTATTAGTTATTATATTCTTTTTCTCTATTTCCTCTTCCCTCTTCCTTATTCCTTATTCCTTATTTGTACGCATTTTGGGCATTTTCCCCAATAATATACATGTACATTTTCGATTTCGAATCCAGTGGTGTTGCCTAAAGCCATTGTTGGTTGTTCTATGTCGTATAGTTCGCCACAACATTGACAGCGGAAGTGAGCGTGAGAATTGGTGTCGGCATCATATCTTACATTTTTTTCATCAATTGTTAGTGCAAGAACTGCGCCATTTTCTACTAAGTTACGTAAAACATTATAAACTGTTGTTTTACTTAGCGTAGGCATCGTTGGATTTAGAGCCAAATATATGTCATCGACCGTTGGGTGGATGCGATGCTCAAGCAAATATTTCAAAATTGCAATGCGCTGCACCGATGGGCGGATGTTGTGGCTATTTAATATGTCTATCGCTGTTGTCATATTTTAGATTTTTTTTCGCTTTGCTTTTAGATTTTGTTTGGTTTTTACACTTTTGTAATATTATTTCATTTTTGTAATGATTACACTTTTAATTTCGGTGCAAAATTATAACAATTATTTCATATATGCAATAGTTTGATGAATATTTAATATTTTTTAACTATTAGGGCTTTAGTGTTAATAAAAAAAATAGTAACTTTGTGAAAGAGTTGAGAGTTGAGAGTTGAAAAGTGAACGTTTTGTGTTTCACCATATTTGGGGTGGTCTTTTAAAACTTTATAGTTTGATTTTAACAATTTTATTATACTAATATGTAAAAAAACGAGCAAAGCGAGTAGATCTCATATCTCGCTACTC
Organism: Paludibacteraceae bacterium; assembly: GCA_017467185.1. GTDB lineage: Bacteria > Bacteroidota > Bacteroidia > Bacteroidales > Paludibacteraceae > Aphodosoma. Next base: position 10,602 of record JAFTSS010000075.1, read on the forward strand.
GCTACTAAAAATCTATAATATGAAAAAAATTGCTTTGATTACCGGTGCAACATCGGGTATTGGTCGTGCAACAGCTATTGCATTAGCCGATGAGGGTTATAATCTTATTTTGACAGGTCGCCGTAAAGAACGACTTGATGAGTTAAAAGAGTTAGTTGGCATTACATATAAAGCTGATGCTTTAGTGCTTAATTTTGATGTTCGCAAACAAGAAGAGGTTGCGAAGGCTGTAGCCTCGATACCTGCTGCATGGCGTAAAATTGATGTTTTGGTTAATAATGCAGGTTTGGCTGTAGGTTTGAATCCAATTCAAGAGGGTTTGCTTGAAGATTGGGAGCGTATGATAGACACCAATATTAAAGGTCTTTTATACATGACCCGTGAGATAGCTCCGTTGATGTGTGAGCAAGGCAAGGGACATATTGTCAATATCTGTTCTACTGCAGGCAAGGAGGTATATCCTAATGGTAATGTATATTGTGCTACAAAACATGCGGTTGATGCAATCAGTAAGGGTATGCGTATTGATATGTTGAAATATGGCATTAAAGTAACAAATATTTGTCCGGGTGCAGTAGAAACAGAATTCTCTATCGTGCGTTTTAAAGATGATAAAGAGCGTGCTGATAAAACATACGAAGGCTATACACCGCTTACAGGTGATGATATAGCAAATCTTATTCGTTTTGCAGTTACATTGCCAGCACATGTTTGCATCAATGACCTTGTTGTAACGCCAACAGCACAGGCTAATGCGACAAACATCCATCGTAAATAAGATAATAGACACGAGACACGAGATAATAGACACGAGATGTGAGACCGGAATGTCTTGTATCTCGTGTCTATTGTCTAATATCTAAATATATATGGCAAAGGCAAAAAACAAATATTATGTAGTGTGGCGGGGAAGACTCACGGGTATATTTGACTCGTGGGAAGAGTGTCGTAAGCAGACTGAAGGATATGAAGGGGCGCAATACAAAGGTTATCCAACACTTGAATTGGCTGAGGCAGCACATAAACTTAATTATTGGCAAGCCATTAAACAAGGAATAGGTAATAGGGAAGAGGGAAGAGGGACTTTTTTTGATTCTCAACATTCAATTCAACTTCCTTCGTTGTCGGTTGATGCTGCTTGTAGCGGCAATCCTGGTGTGATGGAGTATAGGGGTGTAGATACTGCCACTGGGCGCGAAATATTCCGTATGGGTCCATATCCTGATGGGACCAATAATGTGGGCGAATTTCTTGCCCTCGTTCATGGCATTTCTTTGATGCAAAAAAATTCTTGCAATCTTCCAATTTATTCTGATAGTGTTAGTGCTATAGCTTGGGTGCGAGCTAAGCAGTGCAAGACTAAACTTATGCGCACAGAGCGCAATATTCCCCTTTTTGACCTCATAGCCCGAGCTGAACGATGGTTGCAATCCAATACCTATTCCAACCAAATTCTCAAGTGGGATACTCCAAATTGGGGCGAAATCCCAGCCGATTTTGGAAGAAAATAAAAACAAATTTTTTGTTATGTCAATAAAAACAGATCATATCTTCTTTGTTTGTATGCTATTTTTTATAGTAGCATTGAGTTCGTGTACTAAAGAGATTGATTATAAAGGAAATGAAACCGGTCCACTCTTGATTGTTGAGGCTTCTTTGGAACCTAATATGTGGTATGATAAAAGGGATAATATGACATATTATGGAATGTTATATTTCACAGTTCAGAGTACACAATTTTTTCTTGATACGGCAAAAAATTCATTATTATTTGAAGATGTTGAGTGTTATTTACAACACAATGACGATCCGTTTATTGAGTTATATTATCCTATTTATTATATAAGTAAACCAATAAATGTTGGTGATGTTTTTCGTTTGAAAGTCTCTCATCCCGATTATCCTACAGTTACCACCGAAATTGTTGTGCCAGATTTAGATGATATAGTTATTGAAATTGACACTAAAAGTTTTAAGTTTGTGCCACATGGCATTCTTAATCAACCGAGTTATCAGTTTGATGTTGTTGTAGATTCAAAGACGAAATGTGCTTCGAATAATATCTTTTTATTATATGCTAATACAATAATGAAGATGGATACTTTAGTTAAAAGTTTCCGTTATTGTTGGAGTGATGATCCTATTATAGCTAACAATTTATTATATCAAGATTATAGTGCATTTGCGGGTTCATATCAAGAGCAGAAATTGATGTATAGTCCTATTGTGCTTCCGATACCTGAGATAACGACTTGGCCATATAGTTTCTCTTTAATGATTCCTGCTGAAGTGGTAAATTATTATTATTATTCTCATTATTCTAATGGTAAAGAGGAGTATTGGACAGAAGAAACAAGATATTTTTTTGAATATTGTGATCTTGACTTTTATATTTCTAATCCCGAATATTTAGAATATTTGCGTGTGATGCAAGCTGTTCAAAACGGAGGGGCTTCAATATTGTCTGAACCTGTGGTTATTACTAGTCCGAATGTCGAGGGTGGGTTAGGTTATTTTAGAGTGAGAAAATCGTTTTCTGTAGATTTGACAAAAGATGATATTTCTGAGTTTTTGTCGGAATAAATTTTATGTAAGTATGGTTAATTTGCGACAATTATATTATGCAAAAATGATTATGTTTATGCGAATTGTTTTTGTTGCTATTTGTTTTGTTTTGCCCTTAGTGTTAAGTGCTAAACACTATACAATTTGCGGTTATGTAACCGATAGTTTGTCGTCAGAGTCGCTACTTTCGGCAACTATTTATTCCACCAATCATCATCGAGGTACAGCCACTAATTCCTATGGTTTTTATTCTTTTACTTTGCCTGAAGGCGAGTGCCAATTACAATTTTCTTATGTGGGTTATTCTACTCAAACTTGCACTCTTAATCTTTCGAGCGATACCATATTCAATATACGTCTTTCGTCTAATAATCTTTTGTCCGAAGTCGAAGTGCTTTCTGAGCGAAAGCAAGGCGTTGAAACTTCACAGATGTCGGCTATCGAGCTTCCTATAAATTTCATAAAAGGCATACCATCTATCGGTGGCGAGTTGGATATTGTCAAAGCAATGCAACTATTGCCAGGTGTTCAGTCGGGTAGTGAGGGGCAAGTTGGACTTTATGTCCGAGGGGGTGGTCCCGACGAAAATCTTATTCTATTCGACGAAGTTCCCTTGTATAATATAAGCCACATGTTGGGCTTGTTTTCGGTGTTTAATGCCGATATAGTGAAGAATGTAACTCTATATAAAGGTAATTTTCCAGCAAAATATGGTGGCCGTTTGTCGAGTGTGCTCGATATCAGGCAAAAAGATGGCAATATGCAAGAGTATCATGGCTCGTTGTCGGTTGGTTTGTTGTCGGCAAAAGTCAATCTTGAAGGCCCTATCTGGAAAAATCATACCTCGTTCAACATCTCTGCTCGTCGCACTTATTTTGATTGGCTCTTTCCTTTGGTGTATCAAATAGGAAGTTCTGAGTCAATGAATCCTGGCGACTATATGGGTTATGCTTTTTGGGATGTTAATGCCAAAATAACCCACCGATTCTCCGACTACGATCGTCTATCTGCTTCTTTTTATATGGGCGATGACAACATGTATTCCGATATTGAAACCTCTGACGAAGATTACCAGGTTAAAAGTAAAAACAATTGGATGTGGGGCAATCTTCTTGCTGCGCTTAATTGGAATCATATCTATTCTCCTCAACTCTTTTCTGTTGCTTCATTGTCTTATTCGCGCTATCGTTTTAGTTTAGGTGTCGATATGAATGAGTATGATATTATGGAAGCTATTGATACCCGATACAAAATGAATTATCACTCTAATATTGAGGATATAATAGCCCGATACTCATTTGATTATGTGCCACATCCAAATCATCATGTTGAGTTTGGTGGGCAATATGCCTTCCATATATTCACCCCTGCTGTCATGAGTGCTTATGGTCATGTCATTGAGGAGGGGCAAAAGGATGTGATGGACACCACTTATGGTAATGCACCTATATACACCCACGAAGCATCGCTTTTCATTCAAGATGATTGGGATATTTGTCGTAGGTTGAAGTTGAATGTTGGCTTGCGTGGCTCACTTTATGCTATTGATAATAAAGTTTACCCTAATCTCGAACCGCGCATAGGTTTGCGTCTTCTTCTTTTGCGAGACCTCTCGTTTAAAGCCTCTTATCAGTACATATCTCAATACGTACATCTTTTGTCATCCTCAAATTTGATGTTGCCTATCGACCTTTGGATGCCTGTTACACGTACAATGCCCCCTATGACCAATCATCAAGTGGCTGCTGGTTTTTTCTATAGTATCCCTAATATAGCCGATTTTTCAGTCGAGGGTTATTATAAATCCATGAACAATCTCATCGAGTATAAAGAGGGAGTGTCCCTTATCACTTCAACCGATAATTGGACTGAAAAAATCAATCTCGGTCGGGGGTGGAGTTATGGAGTTGAGTTTCTCGTTCAGCGCACGGTTGGGAAATTCACAGGCTTGATAGGTTATACATGGAGTCGCACTGAGCGCAAATTCGACCGTGAAGGTATGTTAATCAATGGAGGTAAAAAATTCCCTGCGCGTTACGACCGTACTCACGACCTCTCTGTATCTTTGCAGTATCGACCAACTAAACTAATCGATTTATCTGCTACATTTATTTATGGCACAGGTGCATGTGGTACATTAGCCACACAAATTATGCCAGATGGTTTTGCAGTTGCCACTTCGCGCAACAACTATCGTTTGCCAGATTATCATAGGTTGGATTTGGGTATAAATTTCCATTTCGACCGACGCAAAGGACGATATGGCGAGCACCTATTGTCTGTGGGTTTTTATAACATTTACAACCACCAAAATCCATTCTATCTTTATGTCGAATATGATTATGGCACTAAAAAACGAACCTTAAATCAAGTTTCATTATTCCCTATATTGCCATCTATTAGTTATTCGTTTAAGTTTTAATTCGTGAAATTACTAGGAGATAAAACATAATTGCGGAAGAAAAACTACACAACATGGCACTATCGATTATTTATATTTCCCATCGACCATCGACTATAGACCATTGACTATCGACTTTTTCATAAAAAACTTCTCATTTTTCTTTGTAGTTTCAGAAAAAAATTGTAACTTTGCAGTCGCAATTATGGGGGTGTCTCTATGGTTGTGCTCTTTATTGAGTATGGTCCTATAGCTCAGTTGGTTAGTAGCACCTGACTCATAATCAGGGGGTCGTTGGTTCAAGCCCAACTGGGACCACAACACAAACGGATGTCAGACAATTAGTCGGCATCCGTTTTTTATAATAGCATTAAAAACTTTTGACTTTCGACTCTAGACATTCTAATATCATGATTAAAGTAATAATTTTTGATTTTGGAGGAGTACTCATCAATCTCAATCGTCAAGCCGCAGTAGATAAACTTGTAGCTTTAGGCGTGCATAATGCTGACGATTTACTTAATAACTATGTGCAATCAGGTCTATTTCTCGACCTTGAAAGTGGTAAAATAACCCCAGAGCAGTTTCGTAATCAATTGCGTGCTAACTATCGTTTGCATCATATTACAGATGAGCAGATTGATGAAGCTTTTCTTGCATTTCTTCTCGATGTGCCCGAACATAAATTGCAATTATTGCGACAATTGAAATCATCAGCGCGTAATGAAGTTGGAGAGCTTGTGCGTATAGTGATGTTGAGTAATACTAATGCGATTCATTTTCCATATTGTATAAAGAAACATTTCGAATATGGTGGATATAAAATGAGCGATTATTTCGATGCGCTTTATTTGTCGTATGAGATGAAAGCCTCGAAGCCAGATGATGAAATATTTTTGAAGCTTCTTGAAACAGAAAAAGTTAATGCAGAAGAGTGCTTTTTCTTGGACGATGGACCTCGCAATATTGAAGCGGCACATCGTCTTGGTTTCCAGACTCATTTAGTTAAATTAGATGATAATTTATTGAATGTCATTAGAAGTAAGGGAGTGAAATTTTAATTTATGATATTAAAAAATGTTAACGGAGAGGGGTAAAATATACTTTTATCTCTCCTTTTTTTATTTATTAAGTATCGGTATATTAGATTATTGTCTCCTTATATTGATATTAAATAACGAAAAGCATTCAAATGTAAATTCAAAATCGAAGTGCAAAATTTTTAGATTTATATTGACGCCAGTCAATCAAACTTTGAAAAAACCCGCGGGTTTGCCAAGCGGCTGGGGGCGCGCAGCCCCCAAAGAGCGTAAAATGTAGAGTTAATAAGCAA
>JAFTSS010000076.1 GCA_017467185.1 Paludibacteraceae bacterium
CAAAACTCACTTACGAGATTTGTTAGATAAAACTAATTTTCAAAATGACAAAGAACACTTCGATTCTAGTGAACCTTTATTGTTTAACTTAAATTTTTAACCGTCCATTTTTAGTGGACAGTAGTGATAATTGGTATTTAATAATTAAAATTTAAATAATAATAAAACGAGCTAAGCGAGTAAGTCTCATATCTCGCTACTCGCTACTAAAAATCTAAAATATTATGCAAAAATCAGAATTTAAAAAGTATGCTACTAAGCATTTAGGCATGAATAGTTTGGCGTTGGAACAATATATGGCGCAGAACAGCTATATTTCGCCATCAATCCTCGAAGAACGTCAACTTAATGTAACTCAAATGGACGTATTTTCGCGTTTGATGATGGATCGTATTATTTTCCTTGGCACTCCTATCGATGATTATGTGGCTAATGTAATTCAAGCACAATTATTATTCCTTGATACATCAGATCCAGGCAAAGATATTTCTATTTATCTAAATTCTCCTGGAGGTTCAGTTCATGCTGGTTTAGGTATTTATGACACAATGCAATATATCGGTTCAGACGTAGCAACTATCTGTACAGGTATGGCAGCATCTATGGCAGCGGTATTACTCGTTGCCGGTGAAAAAGGTAAACGTTCGGCGTTGAAACATTCGCGTGTGATGATTCATCAACCAATGGGCGGAATGCAAGGTCAAGCATCTGATATGGAGATAAATTACAAACAAATCATGTTACTTCGTGATGAATTGTATCAAATTATCTCAGACCATTCAGGCCAACCATTTGAAAAAATTATGAAAGATTCAGATCGTGACTATTGGATGACATCGGCTGAAGCTCTCGAATATGGAATGATTGACCAAATATTGAAACGTGACAAATAATTAAGACACAAGATACAAGACACGAGATTTAAGACTTTATATTTCATATTTCATATCTCGTGTCTCGTATCTCGTATCTAATATCTAGTATCTAATAATAATGGCAAAAAAAAATCAGAATGAACCATGTTGTGGCTTTTGTGGACGTTCGCAAAGCGAAGTGCCACTATTGCTCACAGGCATAGGTTGTAATATATGTAGCGAATGTGTTGAACTAGCGCATGGTGTTGTAGCTGAAAATGTAAAACATAACAAAAAAAGTAAAGGAGGTTTCAACCTTGATATAGAAGATCTACCGCGTCCACGCGAGATAAAAGAATTTCTCGATCAATACGTAATTGGTCAAGATGAAGCAAAAAAATATCTATCAGTGGCGGTTTATAACCACTATAAACGCATACTTCAACCAAAAGACAATAATGATGTAGAAATAGAAAAATCTAATATTATATTAGTCGGACGTACAGGTACAGGTAAAACCTTATTGGCTAAATCAATAGCCAAAAAATTGCACGTCCCTTTCACTATTGTAGATGCCACAGTATTGACCGAAGCCGGTTATGTAGGCGAAGACATTGAGTCAATATTGACACGTTTGTTGCAAGCCTGTGACTACGATGTTGAGGCTGCCGAGCGAGGTATAGTATTTATTGATGAGATAGATAAAATAGCTCGTAAAGGCGACAATCCTTCAATAACTCGCGATGTTAGTGGTGAAGGCGTACAACAAGGCCTATTGAAACTTCTCGAAGGCTCAGTAGTTAACGTGCCACCACAAGGCGGACGTAAACACCCAGACCAAAAAATGATACCTGTAAACACTCAAAACATCTTGTTTGTGTGTGGCGGTGCATTTGACGGAATAGAGCGTAAAATAGCGCAACGTCTTAATACTCATGTAGTAGGATTTGGTTCGGTAAGCCAACAAAATATCATCGATCGTGACAACCTTTTGCAATATATCGCACCTCAAGATTTGAAATCGTTCGGACTTATTCCCGAGATAATCGGACGTTTGCCAATCCTTACATACTTAAATCCGCTCGATCGTGATGCTCTATTGCGTATCCTTGTTGAACCTAAAAACTCAATCATTAAGCAATATATTAAATTATTTGCAATGGATGGAGTAGAACTTACAATCGAAGATGATGTAAAAGAGTTTATCGTAGATAAAGCAATTGAGTATAAACTTGGCGCTCGTGGTTTACGTTCTATAGCAGAATCAATAATGATGGATGCTATGTATGATGTTCCGTCATCTAAAGAGAAAAAACTTACAATAACTCGTTCATACGCCGAAGAAAAACTTTCGAGCGCACACCTTAATTTGCATATTGGGGAATGAGAAATTGGGTCTTTAATTTTTAAAAGAATGTTTTTTTTAAGATAGGGGAGTTGTCCGAAGGACTGAGTGATATGTGAATTTTATACATTAAATTATGAAAAAATCCATTTTATTATTCTTTATTATTTTATTATTTGCTTCTTGTGAGCAACAACTCACCTATTCTGAAGAAGAGGGTGTTTTATCTGGATTGTTTTCTATTTCAGAGACAGAGCAAATACGTTTTTCGCAAGGTAATTTACAGTATCAAGCATCAACATCAACTTGGCGATTTGCCGAAAATCAGTACGACGTTATCGGAGAAGACAATAGGAATATTTCCGATTTTTATGAAGGTTGGATCGACCTTTTTGGTTGGGCAACATCAGGTTATGAAGGGTCTATGCCTTTTCAATTTTCTGATAAACCAGAATATTATGGACCTGAAGGAGAATCAATTGCTGGAACTAATTACGATTGGGGAGTATTTAATAAAATATCTAATGGAGGTAATGAATCAATAACATGGCGATTGTTGACACCAGATGAATGGGGTTACATATTAAATTTTAGGGAAAATGCTTCAAAACTATTTGGCGTAGGGTGTGTAAATGATGTAAACGGGCTTATTCTGTTGCCTGATAGTTGTATTATTCCAGAGGAAATAACATTTCGTGCTGCCGTAGCAAGTGATTCAGGCGCAGAATTATATCGCATAGTGAATGACTTCACTTTAGACGAATGGACTATTTTGGAAAATATTGGAGCCGTATTTATTCCTGCCGCAGGCGCACGTTTAGAAAAAAAGGTAATGTATGTTGGTATAGCCGGTTATTATTGGACTGATACCCCTTTTGAGTATGATAGTGTGAGTGTTTATTGCATGGGCTTTGATTCGAGTCGAGCCGTTTGGGAGGGATTAAGCAATCGAACAAATGGGCGTTCTGTGAGACTTGTAACTGAAAAATAACAAAAAAAGAATGAGTGGAAATCGTAATTAGGATTTCCACTCATTCTTTTTTATCATATATATTCTAAAATTAGAATAGGCCGACAATTTTGTTATCGATGACGTCCATTGCGTTTGATGCTGGTTGTTTTGGAAGTCCTGGCATAGTCATAATGTCACCCATTAATGCAACAATAAATCCTGCGCCGATTGACGGTTTGAATTCGCGTACTGTTACAACGAAGTTGTGTGGACGACCGAGTAATTTTGCATTGTCGCTTAATGAATATTGTGTTTTAGCCACACAAATAGGTAATTTATCCCATCCGTTTTCTTCAAATGTTTTTATTTGTTTATTAGCCGTAGGAGAATATTCTACAGCATCAGCACCATATATTTCATGGGCAATGATGTTCATTTTTTCTTTAATTGGTAAATTAACATCATATAAATGGTGGAAGTGGCAACAGCCATCGTTTTGTTCAATTTTGCGAATTACTTTGTGTGCTAAATCTTCGCCACCTTCACCTCCTTTAGCCCATACTTCAGTAAGGCTTATTTCATGGCAATTAGCTTTAGCCCAATTTAGAAGTGTATTGATTTCTTCATCTGTGTCATTTACAAAACGATTGACCGCAATGACGTATGGTACACAGAATTTTTTTACATTTTCAATGTGTTTGTTCAAGTTTTCGATACCTTGTAATAGAGCATCAATATTTTCTTTGCCTAAATCGGTTTTAGCTACGCCTCCGTGCATTTTTAATGCGCGAATAGTAGCAACAATTACTACACAACTTGGAGCGAAACCACCATAGCGTGCTTTGATATCCATGAATTTTTCGGCTCCAAGGTCGGCACCAAAGCCAGCTTCTGTGATGACGTAGTCTGCCAAACGACGAGCCATTTGTGTTGCAATAATAGAGTTGCATCCATGTGCAATATTAGCAAAAGGACCACCATGAATGAATGCTGGATTTCCTTCGAGTGTTTGCACCATATTAGGTTTTATTGCATCGCGCATAATCATTGCAACAGCACCAACGCAGTTGAGTTCTGCCATTGTTACAGGTGTTTTATCGTAGCGATATGCAATGACGCATTTACCAAGACGTTCTTTGAAGTCTTCCATATCAGTAGCAAGGCACATGATAGCCATAATTTCCGATGCTACGGTGATATCGAAGTGGTCTTCACGAGGAATACCTTGTAGTGGACCACCAAGACCGATTGTGATATTGCGTAGTGAGCGGTCGTTCATATCCATGCAACGATGCCAAACTATGCGTGTTGGATTGATGTTTAGTTGGTTGCCTTGATAGATGTGATTGTCAATGAGAGCTGCTACGAGGTTGTTGGCTGTAGTAATAGCGTGGAGGTCGCCTGTGAAGTGGAGGTTGATGTCTTCCATTGGGATTACTTGAGCATAGCCACCTCCAGCAGCACCACCTTTAACGCCCATTACAGGTCCTAATGAAGGTTCGCGTAGGGCTACAAGTGTTTTGTGTCCGAGGCGATTCATGGCATCAGTAAGACCGATTGTTACGGTTGATTTACCTTCACCTGCTGGTGTTGGGTTGATTGCAGTAACTAATACGACTTTGCCTTGTTTATTGAAACGTTCGTTTATGGCATCCAAACGTACTTTACATTTGTAGGGACCGTAGTACTCAATATCTTCGGGTGTTAATCCTACTTTTTCTGCAATGTATTTAATCTTTTCAGGTTTTGCAGCCTGAGCAATTTCTAAGTCTGTCATGATAATTATTAGTTATTAGTGAATATTGTTATTATAGTTGCTATAGAAGCTATAGTTCTATAAGTTTCAATTTCTTATTGGGAATAGATATGTTAATGACAATGTTATATTTTGGCAAGTAGATGATTTGAAATATTCGGTAGCCGAATTGCCTAAAACATTGTTTAATCCAAAGTGATAGCGAGCATCTATTGTATATATACCCGATTTTGTATTAAATTCGAAGCCTAAACCTCCTACTAACCCATAGTCAAATCTGTTTTTTATTGTAGTAGAGTGTTGTGGCGTGATTGATGATATGGGATTATCTTGTATCATATATGATATTTCGGGACCTAAATCAACAAAAAATCTAAATAGTTTTTGTCCGAAAGTGATATGAGTCATGAAAGGTAGTTCAATGTAGTCTAATCTACGATGCCCTTCTTTGTCTTTAAATCCTCGTTGTGCATAATTAAGTTCAAGTTTTATACCAAAATAGCGTTCTGATACCATTCGGAATTGTGCTCCGGCATGGAATGTCATGGGCATTGTAGGTTGTGCAACAGAAGGGTTAAATAGCATAAACGACCATGACGTTCCACCTCTTACTCCTATGCTGTATTCGGGGTATTGGGCGGCGCAGTGCATAATGCATAATGAGCTATTTATAATTAAAAATAGTATAAATCTTTTCATTTTACTATTCTTTATTTCCTATATTTTTAATTGTGATGTTGTTCCAAAATAGTAAATAGTAATTCATATTTAACCATCGATTATCAATGAATTCTAATTTAGGCGTTGATTGTAGGAAATGTAAGTTTTTTGTGTCAATATTTAATGTTGAATTTTCGTTTTTTATACCTTTTAGGGCTAATAGGGTTAGGTCGTAACCAAGTAAGTCATATTTGACACCAACAGTTTGTTTTCGTGTGCCAAACCAATTTTTGTAATTGCTTTTATATTGTTCTGTTTCATTAGGAAAGAAAAGAGAATAGTATAAAGTTTGAGGATATTTTTTAATTATATTTATTCCCCATTCTTCGAAGCCCCATATTTGAAGATTTGGTAATTGATAGTGATTTAGGCTGTCGAGTATGCCTGCTACGTCATTAATTTTTGATGAACCGAGGACTAAAATTGTTGTATCGTTAGAAATCATATTTACTAAAGAATCGACATGTTCAGGTTTAATGATGATTTCTTTGAACTCTTTATTGTTATCTGTTAATAAAGTAGATAAGTCATTGGCAAAAGTATTACCTTTATTTGTACAATTTTCAAATCGGGCTAATATATATTGTAGGTTACGATGTTCAAAAGTATTTTTCAAAATCAAACGGAATAGTGTGTCTTGTGGAGGATTGAATTGTATTAATTTTGAGAAATAGTAGGCTGAGTCGATTTTACTTGAAAACGGAACAATGGTCGTGATGTCGTTTTCTTTTGTATAAGTTAAAACTTTATTCAATTGTTCTGAGTATGCAGGACCTATAACAATATCTATGTTATTGTTATTTAGTTGGTTTAAGACAGAATCAACTTTATTTGGATTTTTTGGTAAATTATAGGTGTATATATTTGCAGATAAGCCTTCTTTTTTAGCTTCGTTTAGAGCTAAAATTGAGCCACGATAAAATTCTATGAAGCGTTGAATGTTTTTTTCTTCGTTTGGAGATTCAGCTACAAGTGGTAATAAATAGGCGATATTTAGTAGAGTAGAATCTATGTTTTTTATCGAATCTATTTTTCCTATTTCATTTATTGTAATAGTGTCTTTGGGTTGTTCTTGTTTAGGTTCTGTTTCAATTTCAGGTGTAGGTTTTATAGTTGTAATTGTATTTACTTCTTTTATGCTATTAGGTTTTCCTTGTATTATAATTGTGGAACCAGCTTTTAAACCATCTTTTAATTCTGGATTTAGGGCTATTAAATCATGGATTGCGATATTGTATTTTTTTGAAATAGCGTATAGTGTCTCTTTACGTTGAACAACATGTGTTACATTATTTGTTGTATTTGGTTTTTCTTTAATTGATTTTTGCGGAATAATTGTAGATGTAATTTTTTTATCCTTTGATATTATTAAAGTTTCTCCTACTTTTATTCCTGTTTTGGCCGATGGATTGAGGGCGATGAGCGTATCAATATTGACATTATACATTTTTGATATGCCATATAATGTTTGTTTGGCTTCTACAATGTGAGTGGTTACAGCTTCGCCTACTTTATTCATTACGTCAGTTTTAATAGGAATAAGTATTTTATCTCCAACTTTGACGTTTGTTGATAGATTTTCGTTTGCTTCATGTAGGTCGTTTTGTTTTATTCCAAATTTGCGAGCAATAGCAAACAATCCTTCTCCTGGATTTATGGTGTATTCATAGTAACTTTTACCATTTTTTTCTACAATGGGGTAGTCGGTCTGTGAAAATGCACAATGTACAATGCATAATGCACAATAAAATAGTAATAATATTTTTTTCATAGTATAATTTATTGACTTTGTCGTTATGTACTATTGTTAGTTTAATCGCATAGAGCATATAAGTCGCCTCGCGGATTTATTAACATAGTAGGTATGTTGGTGTTTTTTATAATTTTTCTTTCTTTTGGACCAAAAATGATATCGTCTAAACCATAGTCTCTTGATGCCGAGATTATTAGTATGTTGTTTTGAGTGTTGTTATTTAACAATCCAGCCTCTAATTCTATTCCATTGCTATCTTTTTCTCCTTTTTTGACAATATATTTTAATGATAAAGAATCGAATAATACTTTCATAGCTTCAATATTAGTAGCTGCTTTTGAACCATAATCTTTTGGTTGATATATTGTTATTGGACAATTAAAGTGTCTTGCAAAAGAGGAGGAGAAAGGGCCCTTTTCTCGTTCTTCTTCGAGATTTGTTATGGGTAAAATTATGTTTTCGATGTTGAAATTATTTGGAATTTCGTTTTTTACAAAGATATATGGTATGCGTAATTCGCGGCATTTATTTAGGTAGCTTTGAATTTCTTTATTGGAGTTAAGCCCGATTATAAGTAATGCTGCATCTTTATTTTCGATGAGGCTATTTATATTATCGAAATCAGATAAACCTATTTTTTCTATTGAAAAGTCCATACGTTCTGCAATCAAGTTTGCAACATATAGGCTTGTGTTATTCTTGTTCGGCAGTTGTAGTATTGGTCGCATTTTCTTGATTACGTTTTTTTCTTTTCTTTTTGCGTTCTTCTTGTTCTTTTGCTTTTAGTTCTTGTTTTTGAGCATCTACATCAGCTTGGGTTAAGCGTGTAGGGTGTCGGAAAATATCTTCTTTTGATGTAGGACGAACATCTATTTGCCATGTATAGTTTGTTAGGTACAGCATATTTTCTTTTATTTGCGACATTGGATACATGATAGCAGTAGGAGAAGGATAAACGTTGAATCGCTCTAACTTTCCATTTTTGAAATATACCGTCATATAACTACTCTTAATTGTATTTAGCCCAATTAGGTCGCCTTGATCGTTGGGATAGAATATAGATTCTACATTGCCAGAAATATCAACATGTTCTAATTCTTCGTTTTTGATATAAGCAACTATTTCTTTGCCAGATATTTGATTGTAATGTATTGTGTCTTCTTCTTGTATCATCATGGCATTATTTATTACATGCATTCGGTCAACAGTGCCGTCTTTGGGGTAAATATGGATGGTGTCACCTGTTATTTGTTGATTTTCATTCCATATTATAGGCATTTGCATTAAATGTAATATAGAATCGCCAGAAAAGAAAGAGAGAGAGTCGCATACTCCTTGAAAATCATTGTGATATACTCTTACATTTTTGTAAGATAATATCATTTTTTCTTCTTCTCCATGTGCATAGGAATATAGAGTATCTCCGTGAATATA
Source organism: Paludibacteraceae bacterium (assembly GCA_017467185.1). GTDB lineage: Bacteria > Bacteroidota > Bacteroidia > Bacteroidales > Paludibacteraceae > Aphodosoma. The sequence goes on from JAFTSS010000076.1 coordinate 8,815, forward strand.
TGTAGTATCTTTTTGTGAATATTCCACAGCCATTGCCGAGTCGGTTATAATGCCAATTTCTCCTTCTTCACGATAATAACCATAATGGCCATAAAGATTTATTTTTTTGATTGTATCGGCTAAAGCTACATTATGAAATGCTTCACCTATGCCAATACGTTTGTCATAGAAAATTGTATCGCCAGCAAGAGATTTGCCATTACCGTGATTTATAAGTGATTTTTTTAGTAATTTAGATTTATCGGTATCACTATTATACCAACCTAATTCAGAATAAATTATTGTGCTATCAGAGTGGAAGATATGAGTTGGCCCTAATATTGTTGATATTTTTGTTTCTGTATTGTATGTTAAAGTGTCGCTTTTTATTGTTGAATTATTATTAAATCCAACCACATCATATCGGAATTCAGCCAATTTTGTGTTAGAATAGTAATATCCGTGTTTTGAGGTAAGGGTATTTAATGAATCAACCAATTTTCCTCCACATTTGTAATATCCTAAACTTTTGTTACGGTCATAAACTAAGGTATCTGTATATAAAGTTACCTCGCCATTTATCATTTTTACATTGTGGAATAGGTGCCCTATTCGGGTATTGCCATTGTAATTTAATCTTTTAGAATAGATTTCAACTGAATCACCTTGTTCTATTTTTACGTTACCAAAGGCTTTGAATGAATTTGTGTTTTGATTTAAATATGCCGAGTCGCAATAGAGATATACATCGTCGTGTCGAAGAACCACATTACCAATTAACACTTGTATGTCGGGTAAGTTTTCATTATCAAAGCGGACTAAATCGCTACGATCGAGATATATAAGAGTTTGTTTGCCTGTTTTTGTGGTGTTATTGTTAGATTCTACTATATTTGTTTTTTCTTCTTTTTTTTCTTTCTTTGTTTTTTCTTTTTTTTCTATTTGGGGCTCTTTCTCTATTTTAGGTAAATTGGGATTTACAATTAATTCATTTGGCATTTGGGCAAAAACAACACAACTGCACAGTAATAAGAATATTACTGGCAGTAGTCTCATTGTTAATATGTTTGTAAATCTTATTTTTTTATCCATTGAAATTCAAAATCACATTCACGCCATTCGGGTGAAATATAGATATATGTATCAGCAATTTTCTTTTTAAGCCATTCTTTAATTGTTTTTTCGCGTATTTGATTTTCGCACATATTTTTTAATGTTTGATAATCATCGGTGATATTAGCTTTGTGACTTGGTATTTGGTTTTTGAGTTTAACGATTGCATATACATCGCGACCAAGTTTTTGCGAGAACATAGCAAAAGGTTCTGAAATTTCACCAGGTTTCATGGTATATACCATTTTAGCTATTTCGGGAGGTAAATCTTGATATTCGAATTTTGATGAACCTGTGTTTTGATTTGTCATAATACCATTATTCATTTTAGTATCTTTATCTGACGACATTAAAGATGCTGCAATTTCAAATGAAATTTTTTCAGTGCGAATATCTTTGGCTATGCTATCTAATGCGTTGAGTGTTTTTATTTTTATGTCACTTGTGATTTTAGGGCGGAGCAGTATGTGACGACAGTTTACTCTATCGTCGCGACGCTCAATTAACTGTATAAGGTGAAAACCAAATTCAGTTTCGATTACACGGCTGATGCTTCCAGGTTCTGTTAATGCAAATGCGGCATTAGCAAATTCTGGTACGAATGTACCACGACCTGCAAAACCTAGTTCGCCACCTTGTTTTGCACTTTCTGTATCGTCAGAATAGAGACGGGCAAGCATTGAAAAATCTGCTTCTCCATTTTTAACCCTATCTGCATATTCGCGCAAACGATTTTTTGTTGCTTCGATAACTTCTTCAGGTATAGGTGGTTCTATTGTTATGATTTGTACTTCTACTTGTGCTGGAATAGTTGGAATAGAATCCTCGGATAGAGCAGAGTAGTATTTGCGAACGTCCGAAGGTGTTACTTTGATATTTTGTACTAACGAATGTTGCACTTGTTGAACAAGAGACTGATCTGCAATGGTTTGTCGCATCTCTTCTTTTATTTCAGAATATGTTTTTCGATAATATTCTTCAAGTTTTTCTCGTGAACCAATTTGACGAATAAAAAAGTTCATTTGTGAGTTAACTTGACTTTCTACTTGTCCGTCGTTGACTTCAATACTATCTATTTTTGCTTGGTGAATAAATAGTTTTTGTATTGCAATTTGCTCCGGAATAACGCAATAAGGATCTCCTTGTATGCGTTGCCCTTCGTATTGTGCACGAATGCGTTCTTGTTCAACATCGGAGCGTAGAATTGCTTCATCACCAACTACCCATACGACACCATCGATCATATTTTTTTCTTGAGCGACTATATCAATGCACAAAGCACAATGCATAATGCATAATATGGTTATTAATGCTTTTTTCATATTTTTCAATTTTCAATTTTCAATTTGATTTGATTATGTTTTATTGCATAATCATATATTTCATTATCGAAATTGTTTAGATAATCTTTTTTTTGTTGATTATATAGTGTTGCTTTAGCTTGTTCTAAAACCATTTCTATGGGAGCAACTTCACCTTGATTCATATATTCAATTACATTGATTAGTGTTAGATTTACACTATCTTTTTCTTCGTAATAGCCTGGTTTTGTTATTTTTAATTTTGATTTTTCAAGGTCAATAATTTCATTTAAAGGTTTCCAATGTTCAGTAAATAAAGTATAGTCTTTTGCATATTGAAGTGCATATTTTTCAATTTCTTCAATATTATTGTGAATATCTTTGAATTTGCGTTCAATTTTATCTGTTTTAATGTTATTGGGTATTTTTATTGAAGCTCCTTTTATGATTGGTTGTTGGAGGAGAAAGAGTTGTTGGTTAGCATTGTAGAACTCTATTGCCTCTTCATCGCTTGGCATTTTTACCTTTTCATTTACCATATCCTGCTTGTAGTAGTGAATGACTAATGTACGACGATAGTTTTCAACCATTTTGTTTATTTCTGTTTGATTTGAAATATTGCGCTCTGCGTTATCTAATATCAGAATATTAGTAGCCCAGCGACGTATGTATGCCTCTGCAATCAATGCACTATCGGTGCTATTGGTCTCTTGCGGAATAATCTTGTTTATTTCTTCTTTGTATAGATGGTTGTCGCCAATTGTAGCAACAATGCCTTCACTCTCATGCTCTTTTATATATTGTTCTATATAAGAGCATGAGGTGAAAACTATGCATAAAATAGTAGCGAGTAGCGAGTAGTGAGTAGCGAGAACTGCCCCCTTTCGCTGCGCAAGTATTTTTGTAATTAGATGTGATATGTAATTCACGAGTGATAACATGTATATTAATTTTATCTGAGTGAATTTAGTACTTCTTGATTGATTTCTACAACATATTTGTTGCGAAGGGTTTCAATCCATGCTTTTTCAAGATAATTTTGATAATCGGCTGTGATTGCACCACGAACATCTGTATAAGCTTCTGGTTTTTTCAACATTTTGCCAACTACTATTGTAATAGGTAATTCTTCGTTTACTTCTACTTGAGTATTAGGTACTTTAAATTCAGTTAAATCGACATAACCATTTTCTCCTTGTTTCCACAATCCACGTTCAACAGATGCAAAAGTAACCGAGTCGTTATTCACTTGTTTGCGAATGTAGTTTACAACCGAATCAGGATTCATTTTTTTGATTGCCTTTTTCAATTGTTTTGCTGTTGCATCGTCTTTACATTTCACAACGAAACCTTTGTAGCGTGGTTCATCCCAAGTATAATTCTTTTTATTTTTTTTGAAGTAGTTCTTCAATCCTTCTGTATCTTTAATTGCTTTTTCCCAAACTTCTTTGTTTGATACTTCAAATAACAAAATACCATCGTGGTACTCATTCATTAAATTCGCAAAGTCGGTGTATTTCTTTTCCAATTGTGAATCTTCATATTGGATAAGTTTCATTTCGGCAATTTGAGTAAGCTTATCATCAATGTCACCACCCATCATTTTGGTAGTCACATAATATGCAATCAATTCGCTTGTTGGTATTTGTTGGTCTGCGAAAGTCATAATACAACCATCCATTTCTGTACCCTTTACTTTTAGCAAAGAGTCATTGTCGGCATATTTTGCAACAAGAGCTTTTGCTTTTTTTATTTCAGTGTCATTTATTTGGAAATTGTATTCTTTTTTTAATTTGTTTACAAACGATGTTTTTGCAGCTGTTGAGCGACTATCGTATTGCATCATGCGTTGAATTTCAGCTTTTTTCTTTTCAAATGGTTCAACGCCACGTTTCTCTTTTAGGTTGATAATATGATAACCAAATTGAGTTTTGATAATTTCTGACGTTTCACCTGGATTTAATGCAAATGTAGCTTTTTCAAATTCACGGACCATGCGTCCGATACCAAACCATCCCAAGTCGCCACCTTTTTGGGCTGATGCTTTATCTTCGCTTAATTCCAATGCCAATGTAGCAAAATCTTCTCCTGCATCAAGTCGGTTTTTGATTTCTACCATTTCTTGATATTTTTTCTCTTGCATTTCTTGAGGCATACGATCGCTACACATTTTCATGATATGGCGTGCATTTACTTGTCCCCATGCAGGACGGCGATTATGTACTTTGATAATATGGTAACCATAATCAGATTTGATAGGAGTAGAAATCACATTTAAAGGTAATTCGTACATTGCTTTTTCGAATGGCCATACCAATTGCAATGCTGTGAACCATCCTAAATATCCATGATTACGTACAACTGATTGGTCGTCAGATGTTTCATCTGCTACTTTGCTGAAATCTTCGCCAGCATTTAATCTTTTGATTACTTCAATAGCCTTGTTATAGCTAGTAAGAGTATCTTCCCCTTCTGTTCTGATTAGAATATGACTTACTTCGCAGTCTTCGCTAAAGTGGCTATATGCTTCTTGATATAAAGCCTCTTCCAATTCAGTGTCAGTTAAATATGGTTTTGCTAATTGTTTGCGATAACCATTGAGTTCACGTTTGAATGTTTTTAGAGTATCAAAGCCTTGTGCTTTAGCTTCTGCAACTTTAAGTTTGAAGTTTACAAACAAATCAACATATTCATCTAATGTTTTTTTGTCGATCGCATTATCTGAGTTGTTTTTGTTGTATATGTATTCGAATTCGGCTTTTGTTACAGGCTCTCCGTTGATGGTCATCAATATTTCATCTTGAGCAGAAATTTGCATTGCCCCTATAAGAGCTATCACAGCAATAATAAATCGTTTCATATTAATTAAATTATGAATTATGCATTAAGAATTATGAATTAAATTAAAGAATGTCCTGTCATATCTGAAGGTAATTCAATGCCCATCACTTTCAATATCGATGGAGCTACGTCAGCCAAAATACCATCTTTCACTTCGCCTTTGTAAGTGTCAGATACAAATACGAATGGCACTGGATTCAATGAGTGAGCCGTATTTGCTGAACCATCTGCATTCAACGCATTATCAGCATTTCCGTGGTCTGCAATAATGATTGTTTGATAGCCGTGAGCACGTGCAGTTTCAACCACTTGTTCAACACATTTGTCGATTGTAACTACAGCTTTTTCAATAGCATCATATACGCCTGTATGACCAACCATATCGCCATTTGCAAAGTTCACAATAGCCAAATCGTATGTCTCTTTTGCCAATTCTGCTGATAAAGCATCTGCCACTTCGAATGCCGACATCTCAGGTTTTAAGTCGTAGGTAGCTACTTTTGGCGAATTAATCAAAATGCGGTCCTCGTTTTCGTATGGAGTTTCACGACCACCATTCAAGAAGAATGTAACGTGCGCATATTTCTCAGTTTCAGCAATATGCAATTGACGAGCACCAGCTTTAGATACCACTTCGCCCAATGTGTTTTCAACATTCTCTTTGTCGAAAATAATATTTACGCCCACAAACGAAGCATCGTATGGAGTCATACAATAGTAATCCAATTTCAATGTATGCATTCCTTCTTCAGGCATATCTTTTTGGGTCAATACTTGAGTTAACTCTTTCGCGCGGTCGTTACGATAGTTGAAGAATATCACCACATCGCCATCTTTTATTGTTGCCACAGGTCGTCCTTCGCCATCAACGTGAACAATTGGTTTGATAAATTCGTCAGTGACCTCATTATCATACGATTTCTGAACAGCGTCAACAGTATTTGTAGTAGCTTCACCCACACCATTAACTAACAAATCGTATGCAATTTTCACGCGTTCCCAACGTTTATCGCGATCCATAGCATAGTAGCGACCAATTATAGAAGCAATCTTACCGCCAGTCGTAGCCAAATGCTCTTCCAATTGTGCAATAAAACCTTTACCTGAACGAGGGTCTGTGTCGCGTCCGTCCATAAAGCAGTGAACATAGTGGTTTGCTAAACCATAATGTTTTGCAATATCGCATAATTTGAACAAATGTTCCAATGAAGAGTGTACACCACCATCCGAAGTCAATCCCATAAAGTGAACATCGCCACCATTTGTTTTAGCAAAATCAAAAGCCTTTTTAATAGCAGGATTTTCTAAAATAGAATTATCCGCACATGCGCGATTGATTTTCACTAAGTCTTGATATACAATGCGACCAGCGCCAATGTTTAAGTGTCCTACTTCTGAATTACCCATTTGTCCATCAGGCAATCCCACATATTCGCCCGATGCTTGTAGTTGAGAATGAGGATATTTTGCCAATAATGCATCCCAATAAGGTGTTGGCATTTGTGCAATTACGTCAGATTTCGTTCCATTACCGATTCCCCATCCATCGAGAATCATTAAAAGTGCTTTATTCATAATTTCGTATTTTAGTATTTTAGTAATTTAGTAGCGAGATATACTTGGTTTCGCTGATTTTATGTTTGTTTTATATTGATTACTATTAAACTGCAAATTTACAAAAAAATATTTGTATATTAAAGAGTTTACTTTATAAAAAGTCTAAAAAAGTCAAAATAAATTTTATTTTGAAATAATAGTCTTGAATTGTAGAATTTTTATTATCTTTGCAAGTGAAATTAAAAAATATTTGCCTATGGTATAATCAGCGTATTTTGATGCGCACATTTTAAATATATTAGAAAAAGCGTTTTAGCTTTATTCTTTCTCTCTAAAAGTTTGGCGACTGAAAAGACTCGAAAGGATATAGGTAAAATGCTCGCGTGTATAGCGCGGGCTTTTTATGCTATCTTGTGAGTCATGGTTACGCCAAACACCTTAGAGAGCGAGATAACACTAAAAAGTGTCGCGCTTTTTTATGTGTGTATCAATCATCTTATTTAAGGCACTCGGTGTAACCTGAAAAACCGTATAAAAGAGTAGGGATTTTCCTCGTAAATTTAAATTTTATGAAAAAAATATTATTATTTTTTATTTCTTTAGGAGTTTCATTAGTTTTAAATGCGCAAACTAAAACAATAAATGTTATACCAGAAAATGCAAAAATTATTCAAAAAGGACTTGAAGTAGGTCAAGGTTCTTATACTTTTAAAATTAAAAAAGAAGATTACGTTATTTTTAGATTGTCAGCACCTGGTTATATTGATAAGACAGTTAGAATTTACAAAACAAATAAATCTAAAACTATTACATATCAGTTGGAAGTTGATGAGGCTTATAATGCTTCAGAAGCTAATAGTGATTTGGCAAATAAATCAATGACTGTTAATGTTAAAGATGGTATATCTATTGATGAAGCTTGGAAAAGAATAATTTTTTATACTTCAGATTTATTCCCAGATATGGAAATTCTTGATAAATCTTCAGGATGGTTGCGTAGTGCTTGGATAAAACAAGATTTTGTTTATTCTACAATTAGAACAAGAATTGAAATAAAAGAAGTTCCGGGGCAAGATAATTTAAAATATCGTGTAAAATTACAATCGGAATATGCATGGCATGAGTGTGGTGGTGGAGATGAGTGCTTTAAACAATGGGATCGTGTACTTAAGGCTTATGATCAAGCTATTAGAGATTTAGTAAACGCATTACAATAGTAAAATAAGGTATATTTGTTATGAAGAAAATACTAGTACTTGTTATGCTTGCATGTTCTATTTTGGGGAGTGCAAAGCAATATTATTGTAAAGGAATTAATTTTGAATATAAGAAAAAATCTTATCCTCATGAGGTTATTTCAAAAAACGGAACATTTATTGAGTTTGCAGAGGGTTCAATTGAGAAAATTTTTGTTCAACATTGGACACCTGAAAAATATCTGTTGAATTATGTTGATAAAATGATGGAACATTCAAATAACTCTAGAAGACAAAATAGGGTTAAATATATGACAGAAGTACAAGATGGTTCCGTTAATAATTATCCTTGTAAGTTTGTTGATTTTAAATATAAAGATTTTTATAGAAGGGTATATTGTTTTGTGATAGATGATGAGATGTTTATTATAAAAATCGATGGTTTAAAGGTAGGTAATGAAATAAAGATGAATACTTTTATTAAAAAGTTGAAAATAGTAGATACCTTTGAATATATTCCAGAATAAAATCAATAAAACAAAAAAAAGCACCAAGTATATTTAAACTTGGTGCTTTTTTTTGTATACCCGGTGGGGCTCGAACCCACGACCCATTGATTAAGAGTCAATTGCTCTACCAACTGAGCTACGGATACTTATACAATGCACAATGCACAATTCACAATTGCGAATTTGCGACTGCAAAGTTACAATTTTTTTCTGATATATCTATCAAAAAATACTATTTTTTTCAAAATTCCTCATTCCTCACTCCTCATTCCTAATTTTCAAAGAGTTGCCTTCAGAGTTAACATCAACCACCACTTTTTCGCTATTCATCTTGCCTGCAGTAAGCATCTCTTCAACTATTAAATCTTCCAAATGTGTCTGAATTGAACGTTGTAGTGGGCGTGCTCCATATTGTTTGTCGAAACCTTTATCTGCCAAGAAATCAACAGCTGCATCTGATACTTCAAGTTCAAATCCTAAGCCTTTACAACGTGCCTTAAATTTATCTAATTCAAGGTTGATAATCTGATTGATATCGTTGCGAGTTAATTGGTTAAAGTTGATTATTTCATCAATACGGTTTAGGAATTCAGGAGCAAATGTGCGCTCCAAAGCTTTGCGTGTAACAGCATGGGCATACTCTTGATTATCAGTCTTATCTGCAGTGGTAAAACCTACTCCGCGACCGAAATCTTTCAATTGGCGAGTACCTGCATTAGAAGTCATAATAATCACCGTATTTTTGAAGTCGATTTTACGCCCTAAACCATCGGTTATAAAACCTTCATCTAGAAGTTGGAGCAATATGTTATATACTTCAGAATTAGCCTTTTCAATCTCGTCAAACAATACGATAGAGTAGGGTTTACGGCGTATTTTCTCAGTCAATTGTCCGCCTTGTTCGTAGCCTACATATCCCGGAGGAGCTCCTACTAAACGTGATACTGAGAATTTCTCCATAAATTCGCTCATGTCAATACGCACAAGGGCATCTGCCGAGCCAAACATATATTCAGCCAATTTCTTAGCTAACAATGTTTTGCCTACACCTGTAGGGCCAAGGAATATGAACGACCCAATTGGTTTATTTGGGTCTTTCAATCCCACTCGACTGCGACGAATAGCGCGTACCACTTTTTGTACTGCATCGTCTTGTCCAATCACCTGTCCCTTTAAAGCCTCACCCATTTTGAGTAAACGTTCGTTTTCGCTATCGGCAATGCGTGTCAAAGGTACACCTGCCATATTTGATATAGTGGATGTTACGTCGTCGCCTGTAACCATTATGCGATTCTCTTTGCTTTCTGCCAACCACTCTTTTTTTGCTATCTCTAATTGCGATGCTAATGTAGCTACTTGGTCGCGATATTTTGCTGCAAGTTCAAAATCTTGACGTAATACAGCCTCTTTTTTCAATCCGTCAAATTCGGCAATATTGTTTTCAAGTGTCTCAATATGAGCAGGTACGCTGAGGTTTGTCAAGTGCATGCGTGCCCCTGCCTCATCCATTGCATCTATCGCTTTGTCGGGGAACGAGCGGTCGGTGATGTATCTTTCTGTTAAGTTTACACACAATTCTAACGCCTCGTCTGTGTATGTTACTTGATGATGATCCTCATATCTATCTTTGATATTACGCAATATTTGCAAAGTCTCCTCTTTTGTTGTAGCCTCTACTAATATCTTTTGGAAACGGCGTTCTAAAGCTCCGTCTTTCTCAATTGATTGGCGATATTCGTTGAGGGTAGTGGCACCGATACATTGAAATTTACCTCTTGATAAGGCTGGTTTCAACATATTTGCCGTATCGAGTGAGCCTGTTGTTGCTCCAGCACCCACAATAGTGTGTATTTCGTCGATAAAGAGAATAATATTTGGATTAGCCTCTAACTCGTTCATTACCGATTTCAGTCTCTCTTCGAATTGACCACGATATTTTGTGCCTGCAAGCATAGCAGCTAAGTCGAGAGATACAATCTTTTTATCAAACAGAGCGCGAGGCACTTGGCGATTTACAATTCGTGTAGCCAACCCTTCAACTATAGCCGATTTACCTACTCCCGGTTCGCCTATCAACACCGGATTATTCTTCTTACGACGGCTAAGTATTTGTATAGTACGCTGAATTTCTTGCTCACGTCCAACTACGGGGTCTAATTCCCCTTCAGCAGCTGCTTTTGATAGGTCGCGTGAGAAATTATCTAATGCAGGAGTACTTGAATTAGAGTTAGATGGGGTAGTTGCAGTTTTCGTATTGTTGTTCCCATTTTGGCGAGGCATACTATCTTCATCATCTTCTAAATCATCATCATCGTCATACACCGATCCCATTTTAGGTTGTGGAACATTATTGCCAACAAACGACTTAAATTTCTCATAGTCAATGTTCATCTCGCTAAATAATTTCATCAATTCAGTGTCTTGTTGGCGAAGGATTGCCATGATGAGGTGATGAGTGTGAACTTCGGGAGAACGAGATAGTCGTGCTTCTAAATTGGCTAATAAAAGTAAAGCTTCAGTTGTGCGGTGTAAAGAAGCAGGATTTGCACCATCAACAGTATTATTTTTAATTTCTTCTAATTTCTTTTTTAGGGTGTTTAAGTCAATTCCTAATTTAATTAGAATATTTAGTGCCGAGCAATCATTCAAGCGCATTATTCCAAGCACTATGTGGTTAGGAAATATTTGATTGTCTCCTAAGCGTTCCCTCTCGCCATTGCTAAATTCAATGGCATCATGTAAATTAGTTGTTATATTATTGTTAAGATTCATAATTTATAATTATTCCAGATATTTTAGATAATTTCGATAATCTAGACTTTCTAGTTAATCTATATAATTTAGTTAGTCTAGGCATTCTGGTTAATTTAGATAGTCTAAATAAATTATCTCATTCCCTATTCCTTATTCCTTAATTAAAATCCGTTGTATAGGATTTTTATTCTCATAGGAGAATATTCATTCTTTCCGCTACGAATTGTTGTTGCGGCTAATTGCGTTAATGGTTTAATTGCAGTAACAGAAGTTGCTCCAGTTGTAGCTGATGCTGTTTCTACAATTACAGGCATTAAAATCATCTCTATAACATCATCATCTTCAACCATTTCATTGCGAAGATATTTTGTGATGAAATATGCTAAATCTAATTTATAACTATCTGTTATGTATGAATAATTTGCAATTACAGCGGTTGTATCAGTTGCTGTAGGAATTGTGTTGTATTTTATGAAATCGTCGAATTGTTCTGTTGTTAAAGCTAATAAGTAATATGGATTACTCATATAGACATCTGATTTATCATATTCAATGTTTTCAATAATAATTTCTGCTGCATTGATGTTTAATTGTTTGTCTCCAATAGTGTTATATATCTTTTTGCTCATTTTGCCTATCGGAATACGTATTTTAGGGTATATTCCAGCTGCAGACTTTATGTAATTTAAACTATCGTCACAAACAGCAATTTGTTCGATGTTTGGGTGTGTAAATTTATTTAATTGTCGAACCTCTTTATTTGAAGGATAGATTACAGTAGTGTTTACTATTGTGTCTTTTCCATTCTTTTGATAGGTGTAGTGATAATACAAGTGCATAGTAATTTCATTAAAGCATATCATTGTAGATGAGCCATAACGAGTGGTGATATATAGACCTTTAAACTCGTTTAAGAAAGCATCTTCGTTTTGATATACCTCCTGTGGCATGTTGAAAAATCTTTCTAATTGAACTTGATCAAATTTATATCTGACGTATGGAGTAATTGCGGTATCTTCACTAACAGAGTCAGCTCTTGATAAGTCAATTGATGTCATTAAGCGTTTACCCATTAATATGGTTGAGTCAGTAAAATCGCCAATATTTAAGTTAGATAAATATTGTGTATTATAATCGATGGCTTGTTTGTTGATTTCATATATACTAAATTCAAGTGGAGTGTATGAAGAACCAACCCATGAATTATAATACATCATAAGTACCAAAGAGTCAGGTATTGGATTATATTTTTCTTCTGGAAATTTATAATTAATAGGAGGAGCTATTTGTAGTAATAATTCAGCTTTAGTTGTTCCGTATTTAGCACTATAAAATTCGCCCAATATCATAGAGTCGGCTTGGGCTGAAATTGCTGGAACGTAATAGTTTTCACTTTCGATGATAAAAGTGTCGCTAGCAACGATTATCTCATCCTCTTGAGGTTGAATAGTGATGCCTACAGAGTCATCGTTTTTGCAAGATGTAAATATTGCGGTTAAAGCAATTATAACATATATAAAATATTTTTTCATTGTTTTAAGTTTTGATTGTCTAAAAATACACTAAAAGGGAATTAACTTTATAAAGTATAACTCCCTCTTTTGTTTATTTTATTATTGTTTTGTAGTGTTAATCATCGTTTTCCTCTTTGAGTGTAGGATATACTTGAGTGAAGAAATTCCAATAGTTTTCGTGAGTGTTTTCTTCAGCATAAGGTAAGTATGGAATGTTTTTGTCTTTGATATAACGTTCTAATTCTTCTGATATTGTATCTGAAGCATTGATGACAGCATCAGAGAAGTTTATTGCCATTTTGTGTAATGTTTCAGTATTTAAAGTTGACCCTATAAGTAATTTAGTGTCATCTTCTTCTATATCGTTGAATAGTGCGCGTTTTTCAAAGCCTTCTTTTATTGGGCATTCAAAATTGTCTTTATAAACAGAGTATATAATTTTAGAGTTTGCAAAGAATGGATCTGAAGAGTATGATTTTTTGATATACATTGGAGCTAATGCCGAAATCCAGCCGTGAATGTGAATTACATCAGGTGTCCAACGTAATTTTTTTATTGTTTCAAGTACACTGCGAACGTAGAATATTCCTCTTTCGTCATTATCATCAAAGAAGTTCCCTTCTTTATCTTTTTCTATACCATTGCGGTGGAAATAGTCTTCGTTATCAATGAAATAAACTTGCATTCTTGTTGCTTGAATTGTTGCAACTTTAATGATAAGAGGGTGGTCGTTGTCATCTATTATTACATTTAAGCCTGACAATCGTTGTACTTCATGTAATTGATTGCGACGCTCATTGATATGTCCGAAGCAAGGCATAAAGGTACGAATTTCACAACCTTTGTCAATTGTGTATTGAGGAAATTGACGACATATATCAGCAATTTCAGTTTCCTTGATATAAGGGTTAATTTCTTGTGTGATATACAAAATTTTTACAGGTTCTTTGTCTTTCATACCTTTAAATTTAACGTGTTTAAGTGGGTTAATTAGTTAATGGATAGTGTGTTGATGTAAAATAAAATAGATTTATTCTATAGGTTTTTTACTATTGCAAAGTTACAAAAAAAAAATGATATAGGCAAATTTTTTCTTAATCAAAAAATAATAAAAAAAGACACGAGATGTAAGAAATCTCGTGTCTTGTGTCTCGTATCTCAAGTCTATTATTTACGATAAATTTTGTAAGCCTCTTGAGTTTCGTTGAAGTTTACGATTACCATGTATAATCCAGATGGGAGTGATGATACGTTTATAGAGTTTACATTTTCTTCAGAGATAACTTTTTGGCCTTGAATGTTAATAACGTCCACTGATTTTATCTCTTCTGTGGTTTCAATGAATACAATATCTTCTGAAATCGTAGGGTAGATTACGCAGTTTGATTTGAAATCAATGTTTTCTGTAGCTGTAAAATCTTCTGGAGTATATTTGTTAGGTACGTTTGGAAGTTGGAAGTATTGGGCTGTATATACTTTGACTGTTCCAGCTGGTAAAGTGATTTTTGTGCCTTCTGCTATAGCATTGTTATTATTTGTTAAGTAGTCATACCAATTTGCAGTTCCTTCAGGTAACGATATTTCTTGTGGTGTTGTGCTAACATTTGATACGACGAATACTCGATTTACGCCTTCGCCCCAAATTACGCTACGGAGAGGACGTTTGTGAGCTAAATCTTGAGATGTTGGGTTGCCTTCGAATACTTGTGGTAATATGCGAGTGCGCAATTGGTTTATTTGTCCAATGATCTGATATTGATTCATACGGTCAGTATCAACATAGAATTTTTTTGTTTCAGGTACAGGTTTTGTGCCTGTACGGCCATTTTCTTCAATTGAAATGTCATAGCCAAGTTCTTCGAACATCCACATCATTTGTGGGCCATTTAGCATTGTGCTCATTGCAACGTATGATGCAACGCGACTTAAGCGAACTGCTTTATTTGTTTTGATTTCTCCGTTGCCATATTGGGTTGCTTTATATTGGCAGCGTTCTTCATCGTGAGATTCAGCGTATGATACATAATTGTCTCTGTTCGCATTGTTTAGGGCACTACTATTAGTTCCATCGAACCATCCCATTGCAAGTTCATAATAAGCGTGGCTTGTGTTATCCCAACACATCATACCTTTGTTGATAAGAGCAGATTGTTCGCCCCAACGATTCCAGTGCTCAAGAATGAAGTATGCGTCTTCGCTAACTGCTTTAACGCTATTTGCGTAGTAGTCTTCAAGTATGTGTTGATTGCCATAGTTATCGCAACTTTTTCCGCACAAACCATGTGCTAAGTCCATACGATAACCGTCAATTTTATACTCTTCTAACCAATATTTAAGTACGCGGTGGAAGTAGTTGCGTGTGCCTTCAAAGTCATGGTCCCAATCTTCAAATACGTTGTCGCCATGAGGAGGTGTAACGTTGAAGTATGGATTTTGAGCTAATGGGAACATTTTGTTTTGAGCTGCCCAACCTGTTGCGTGGTTGAATACCATATCTACAATCACGGCAATACCACGTTTGTGGCATTCGTCAACCAATGTTTTGAATGATTCTGGTGTTCCGTAAGCTTTGTCGAGTGCAAAATAGTGAGTAGGGTTGTAACCCCAAGAAATATTACCTTCGAATTCGCTAATTGGCATAAATTCTATAGCATTTACACCGAGGTTTTCGATATAATCCAAACGTTTAGTGATAGCGTCAAACGAACGAAGTGGAGAGAAGTCATATACCCACATTTCGTAGATTACAAGATTATTTTTGTTTGGGCGTTTGAAATTGAGAGTTGCGTCTGACCATGCAAATTCTTTGCGAGCTGTTTGTATTACAGCACAAGGACCGTCTGCTTCTGTTGGATAGGCTAATTGATTAGGATATATATCTTCTGGAATGTAGTGGTCGTTAGGATCGACTGTTTTGTGAGTGTATGCGTCTGATACTTGAACCATTGACCCATCAGGACGTTGGATAGCGTATTGGAAAACATATTCTTTGTTTGGTTCTAAACCTGTGATGTCGAGCCAGAAATAACCTGTTTCGCCATCTTTTTTCATTTGATATTCGGTTGAATAAGACCAATTGTTGAAATCGCCTATTACAAATACATTTTTTGATATTTGATTGTTGTTGTTTTTGCTATAAAGCGATAATGTTACTTTTGTGGCATCGTCGTTATAATATGTAATACCTTCTTGTAATCCAACTGGGCGAGATGCATTTGTTGGAGTTGATGCTGCGCAGATAAAAATTGTATCATAAGCAACTAATCCGTTAACCTCAGCTTTTGCAACACAAGTATAGTCGCCTGCATTTGCAATCGTGTAGTTAAATTCAAGTTCAGTACCAGTTGTTGTTTGTTTATTTTCGTCGTTGATTAATAATGAGATAGTACTGCTTTCAGAAGCTGATATTTTAAAGTTTGTTGTTGTTCCAATATTTACTAATTGATTATTTGCTGGATTTTCAAATTTTACATTTAAACCAGCATCAACTAAATCTACGAAAATATCTTTACCATCGGCAGTTTTCCCTTCTTTTGTGCCATCTTTACCATCGTTGAATACAAATGCCATTTTCAAAATTTCTTCTGTTTCTGGGCATCCGTAATATTCGTATATATTAGGGATAGTCAATGTCCATACATTTCCATTTTTGGTCATCTTGTTTTTTTCTGAGTTATCTCTCCAGTTAGCAACAACATATTTCCAATCCCCTTCATTTGTGCTTTTATTTGTGATGAGACCAGTGTGAGCATAACATGCTGTTGCTCCCACCATACCTCCATTTCCTTCTGCTGGATTGAAGGTTACAATTATTTCTCCCTTATAGCCTTTTTGGATAAAGGTAGGCTCTGTAGTCACTTGTGCACTTACCATCATGCACAACATAATTACGCTTAATGCGCAGAGTAATCTTTTTACCATAGTTATTTGTTTTTGTGTTAAAATATAATATAAAAAAAGTTGTATTTTACAAATTCATGCAAAGTTACAACTATTTTTTGAAATATGCAATTTTAATCTTTTAATCGTACAGTGAATTTACATTTCCATTTGTTGAAATATAGATTTTGTGTTTCTGTTTCGCATTCTCCGCGTTGAAAATCTACAGTTTCTGAGCGTTCGAATCTTTTTGTTGGTGCTAATTCTGCGCCCCAATCGGTATTTATAATCAATCTGTAGGCATCCATTCCACCAAAATAGAAATAACGCTCAGCGTCTGTTTTGCCCCACGATTGTACGCCAAACGAAGGGTCAACTGGTATCCAGCCCATACCTTCGATGTATATTTCACACCAATCGTGTAGGTTGTCCCATCCTGGATGCAACATAAAGCCACTTTGCCAGCGTGCAGGTATGCCTTTGTAGCGACACATAGCGATGTAGAGTAGCGTTACTTGTCCGCAATCGCCGTGGCAGTTATCTATCACATACTCAGGTATGTTGGGAATGATGCTATATTCGCATGCTCCTGCCCATGGGTATAATTCGCGTATGGCTACGAATAGTTTTCGTGCTTGGTAGTATGGTCTTTTTTCTTTGCCTACAATACTGTCTGCCAATGCTTTTACTTTATCTGTAAACAAACAATGCGGCGCTCTTTCTGTTAAATATTGCTTTAGTTCAGGATTGTTAGTATCGGCTTTTTTGTGTTTAAAACACTTAGGTAGAGGATTATATTCGGCGTAAGTTGTAAAGTTGTACACAATGTTGAACATTGTTGTGTCGTGTGCATCGTAATTACCCTCCATATATGCCACCGAGTGTGCACCTGTGTTTATTTCTACATTTCTATTAAACCGTGTTATTGCACAATCGGTTTGTCGGCGTTGATTTGTTTGAGGCATTGGGAGCCATACTTTTATCAACTCTCCGTTTCTTAATCCTGATTGAGGTGTTAGGTATAATTTGAAATCGAATTCCCAATTGTGTTTAGCGTATAAGTTGTTGGTTGTTTTATTGCCTGTTTTCGACAATACTTGTTTTATGTGTTGTTTTGTTACTTTATCTCTACCTGCACGCTCTTTTCCTTCGAGGCTTGTTTTTAGTGCTTTTGCCTCTGGGTCTATTCTGAATAGATTTTCATCAGCACGGCGGAAATACCATTTTTTGCCATCTATTATTGTATATTCCAATGCTTTACTCTCTTCCCACTTTGCTATTTGTATTGAATCTACATCGGGGTAGTACTTTTGTATGTACGGCAGTAAGTCCGATAATTGTTTGTTGAAGTCAATTGCCGTTCTGCGTTCTATCTCTTGTGGAGTTAGTATTGTGAATAGTATGAGAAGTA
The DNA here is from genome assembly GCA_017467185.1 of Paludibacteraceae bacterium. GTDB lineage: Bacteria > Bacteroidota > Bacteroidia > Bacteroidales > Paludibacteraceae > Aphodosoma. Next base: position 26,869 of record JAFTSS010000076.1, read on the forward strand.
GATTAAGCATTATCAATTAGGAATGAGGAATTAGGAATGAGGAGTTAGGAATGAGGAATTCTTAATTATTAACTCTTTTGTATTTTATCAATAATGGCGATAGAAGATTCATTGGTTCGTATATTACAATCTCACCTTTTTCGAAGGTTTTTTTTACGTCAATTAGACGTTGATTGCTACTGCCACGGAACAATAGATTCTCGTCTTTCAAAGCCAATTCAAATTGTCCATCTACCAATACGTCAATGTTTTGGAGTAGGGGCAATGCCTTTGGTTTTTTGAGTAATTGCTCAATTTTGTAACCTGTGTAGCACCAAATGTTTTTATTGCTTTTTGTTTTGATTATAGATGCCAATTCAGCGAATGCTTCCATCTGAAACATTGGGTCACCACCGCTGAAAGTAATATCTTCGTCAGTAGATAACAATCGGTTTGCAATCTCTTCCACTTGCACCATTGTGCCATAATTTATATCCCACGATTGAGGGTTATGGCATCCCTTGCAATGATGTCCGCATCCTGCACTATACACCGTAGTTCTCAATCCTGGACCATCCACCGAAGTTGATTCAACAATCTTTATAACCGATATCTCCATTGTATTATATTTTTGCTAAACAGAAGTACATATTTTTTTATGAGGTTTTGTTCTAATTGTTAGTTTTTCTGCGTGTTTAGATTTATGTGGTTATCTTTGAGTTTGCGATAAGTACAGAATAAATGATTTATGGTATGTACTTAAAAAAGCGATTGTCCAAACAGCATTATGAAGTAGCACTTTGTATTGTCAACCAATAAACAATAAAATTTGTACTTTTGTTAAAATAAAAAAGATTAATTGTGAACAACTCTGTCTTTTAATTCTGCCAATTTAGCTGAATTCCAGCGGTCAGTAGTACCTACGAGATAACCAGTGATGCGTTGTAATTTGTCAATATTAGTGCTACCACATTTTGGGCAAACCTCCAATCCATCCACTGCATCTTCGTGACCGCAATTTAGGCAACGATTTCTGTTGTGGTTCACCGAGCCATAACCGATATCGTATTTGTCCATCAAGTCAACGATTTGCATGATTGATTGAGGGTTGTGTGTAGCATCACCGTCGATTTCTACATAGAAAATATGACCACCACCTGTCAATTTGTGATAAGGTGCTTCTACTTCAGCTTTGTGGCGTGCGCTACATTTGTAGTACACAGGCACGTGGTTCGAGTTTGTATAGTAGTCTTTATCTGTTACGCCTTCGATAATGCCGAATTTCTTTTTGTCGAAACGAGTAAATCTGCCCGAAAGACCTTCGGCAGGAGTAGCCAAAATACTATAGTTGTGGTGATACTCCTCGCTGAATTCGTTCACGCGGTCGCGCATGTAGCCGATGATTTTCAAACCTAACTCTTGAGCCTCATCCGATTCGCCATGATGTTTGCCGATGAGAGCAATCAAACATTCTGCCAATCCAATGAAACCGATACCGAGCGTACCTTGATTGATAACCGACTCGATAGTGTCGTTTGGTTTCAAATTTTCAGAGCCATTCCAGAGTGTTGACATCAATAGTGGAAATTGTTTTGCACGAGCAGTTTTTTGGAAATTAAAGCGTTCGTGCAATTGGCGAGCAGTGAGTACCAACAACTCATCCAATTTAGCCATAAATGCGTTAATGCGCGACTCTTTGTTTTCTATCTCACGGCATTCCAATGCCAAACGCACAATGTTTATAGTCGAGAATGAGATATTGCCACGTCCAATCGATGTTTTTTCGCCAAAACGATTTTCAAATACACGAGTGCGGCAACCCATTGTAGCCACTTCATATTTATAGCGTTCTGGGTCGTTGATGTCCCATTTTTCGTGATGGTTGAACGGCGCATCCAAGTTCACAAAGTTAGGGAAAAATCTGCGTGCACTCACTTGGCAAGCCAATTCATACAAGTCGTAGTTGCGGTCCTCAGGCAAATAGCTCACGCCACGTTTCTTTTTCCATATTTGAATAGGGAATATTGCAGTACCACCATTGCCCACGCCACGATATGTGCTACATAACAATTCGCGGATAATACAACGCCCTTCTGCTGAAGTATCAGTGCCATAGTTAATTGAACTGAACACTACTTGGTTACCACCGCGCGAATGTATCGTATTCATATTGTGAATGAAAGCCTCCATCGACTGATGTACACGTTTTACGGTTTGGTTGATAGCATGCTGTTTGATGCGTTCCAAACCTTGCAAGAAATCGAGGTCGCGAGTGATATAGTCGTCGATTTCAACGTCGTATAGCGAGTCGTATTTTTCGCCAGTCAACTCCTCTAATTTCTTTATTTCTTCTTTATAACTTGCTCTTACGTATGGTGCTAAATAGAAGTCGAATGCAGGTATTGCTTGTCCGCCATGCATCTCGTTTTGAGCAGTTTCCATCGAAATACAACCTAAGATTGAAGCGGTCTCGATGCGTTTAGCAGGGCGACTTTCGCCATGACCAGCAAACAATCCGTGTTTCAATAGTTTGTCAAGTGGGTGTTGTACGCAAGTGAGCGATTTAGTAGGGTAGTAATCTTTGTCGTGGATATGTATGTAGTTGTTTTTCACCGCCTCACGCACTTCGGTTGATAGCAAATAGTCATCAACGAAAGGTTTAGTTGTTTCCGATGCAAATTTCATCATCATGCCCGCAGGGGTATCGGCATTCATGTTTGCGTTTTCGCGTGTGATGTCGTTGTTCTTGGTGTCGATGATTTCGAGGAACATATCACGAGTTTTCGAGCGACGAGCAATCGAACGTTTATCACGATAAGCAATATAACGTTTTGCTACATCTTTGCGCGAAGATTTCATGAGTTCCAATTCTACCATGTCTTGAATCTCTTCTACGCTCATTTGTTCTTTACCTTTATAGGCAATGCGGTCGGCAATTTGGCAAAGCAATGCATCGTCCTCACCCATATCGGTGCTCATCATTGCTTTACGAATAGCTGCCTTAATTTTTTCCTCGTTGAAACCAACGATACGACCATCCCTTTTGACTACTGTTTGAATCATATTCTTTTGATTTGAAATTTGAACCATCGGTCTTTGAGCCTTTGGAGATAAAAAGTTATTTGGTTAGTACCATTTTGTAGTGAAAAAGTATTAAATTTCAACTTTCAACTTTCAATTTTTGCGATAAGTGAGAGCAATCAAACTTGTTTGAATTGCCGAACGGAGCAAAAATCTTGAGCAAAGCAAAAAACTTTCAACTAAAAAATGCATTAAGTGTTTGAAAATGTGCAACTCTTTAGAAAATTGCAAGTGACAACAAAGTTATAAAAATTTCCCGAAATAGACAATAATGAAATGCTATAAAAATAAAAAGTTTTCCAAAATAATTTTTATGTTGTTGATTTTTAAGGTTTTAATTTTTGTGATTTACGGAAAAGTTTTCCAAAAGTAAAAATTGTGTAAATGTGGGATGGTGTTTGCTTTGAGTGTTTTTATTGTGGTTTATAGTGTGTTAGTGTTTTTTTGTTTGATTTTAGGTATATGCTTAATGTAGGGACACGGCATGCCGTGTCCGTTTCAGTTGAAAAGTCGAATGTTATGTTATCGTAGGGACGCACGGCTCGTGCGTCCGATTAGCCGTCAGGCTAAAAAACTAAATAGCGAAGCGTCTAGATCTTCTAAATATTCTAGAAAAACCATACTTACCGAAAAATCTAGAATATCAGGCATTCCAGAATATTCGCATAAAAACAACCTTTTCAACATCCTCTTTTTAACTAAACAGACAAATAATCCTTATCTAGCACGCAAAAAAATCCTTCTTTTTTAGTATTTGCGCAAGCAAAATATTTCAAAAAAACTTATATCAAAAAAATATTCCTAAAAACCTTGCTCAATCCAAAAATAATCTTTACCTTTGCGTTTGACATATGATACACCTAAGTGGGTCATTCTTGGTGTATCAATTTATAGCATTTTTGCTCATTTCTTCTAATGTTAAAGTTTGGCGACTTAATGAGATGAAGGAATAAGTTGAAAAATGCTCACGTATAATAGCGTGAGCTTAACTTATTCGTATCTCAAGGTCACGCCAAACACCTAACATTAGCGAGAAAGTTAAGTTCTCGCTTTTTTTTTGTACCTATATTTATAATTTATAAAAGTTGTGCCCGACACATATAAGGGTTTTGTTATGAAAAAGATTTTATGTTTGTCTTTTATTTTAACTATTATATCTTTGGATGTATTTGCGCAAAAAGATATTATAACAATTGATAATGTTAAATATAAACTTAATCAGACAACGCAAACAGCCAAGGTTATATATGCAAAAAATCAAAAAGTTATAACTATTCCCAATTCTATTTCTAATAAAAAAGTTACTTATACTGTAAATTCAATTGCAGAGAGTGCTTTTGAAGATAATGATAAATTAAATAAATTATCGCTACCATCAACTATTTCCTCTATAGCTAATTATGCTTTTTTTAATTGTACTAATCTTGATTCTGTTTTTATTCAGGATATATCTTTTTGGTTTGATGTCAATTTTGGAAATCACTTTTCTAATCCTTTATATTATGGGGGTAGTCTCTATATTGCTAATCAAAAGGTTACAGAAATTACATTTCCCGATACCATAACTTATATTAATAACTATATATTTTGTGGTTATAATGGTTTAAAATCAGTTACGCTATCTAAAGTAACTCAAAAAATTGGTTTTGCCGCTTTTTATAAATGTGAATCTCTTGATTCTGTTTATATACCTAATAGTGTAACTCATATTGGTCATGCTGCTTTTTATAAATGTTCAAATCTCAATTTTAATCATATTGACAATAATGTTATTTATGTTGGTCCTAATGCATTTACTAATACAAAATGGGATAAAAATTTATCCGAAAATGGAACTATTTATATAGGAAAAAGTTTATATATGTATGCTAAAGACGCATGTGGTTCTATTTCTATAGAAGAAGGAATTACTCAAATTCATAATAATGCTTTTGAGAATTGTAAGAATATTACATATATTATTTTACCTTCGACAATAAAATATATTGAATCGTCTGCATTAAAAAATTGTACATCTTTGGAAAGAATTGCATTTAAATCTTTTGAACCTCCGATTATGCGCTCTAATGTCCTTTATAACGTAAGTATAATTACTCCTCGTAATGCAACTGAAGCATATAGACAAGCAATCAATGTGGATAATGATACAATATTTTCAATTAAATGTTCTGAAAAAGTTTTAATAGATAATGATGATATAACATCAGAAGGCAATGCTGAGCCTGAGTTTCCTGGTGGTCTGACTGCTTTGATGAATTATTTTGCAAAAAATGTAAAATATCCCAAAGATGCATATCAAAAAGGAATTCAAGGTCGTGTGATATGTCGATTCACTATAAATAAGGATGGTTCTGTTTCAGATGTAGAGATTGTTAAAAAAGTTTATTCTTCTTTAGACGCAGAGGCTGTACGTCTTATAAAAAATATGTCAAAAAAATGGAAACCTGGTATGCAAAATGGAATATTTGTAAGATGTAAATATACAGTTCCAATTTCTTTTAGATTTTAATAGATTATCTCTTTTTTGTATATTCTCGGATTTATGTTTTGAACAAAAAAAGGTTAAAAACTATCGGTGTACGATCGTCCCTATGGGATTTTTCACCAAATATATAAACATTAATGTGAACCTAAGCGAGTTCCATAACATTGATGTTTAAACAATGAGAACTCGTATAATTTTTAAATTTTTTTATTATGTCAAACACAATTAAGCGTTTTTTGTGCGCTGATGCTGCACTAATTTTGTTAGGAGCTATTTTCCGTATTTGTCATTGGCCTGGTGGTGGCATTACCTTATTTGTTGGTGCATGCTTTGGTATTATTCTATTGCTTTGTGCTGCATTTTGCTCTCGTCCAATCAAAGCTTTGAAAGTATTATTCTGTTTAGAAGGTGTACTTTTTATCATTGGCTACTTTTTTAAACTTTTCCATTGGCCAGGCGGTACATTTATCTTCCTTGTTACTTGCATATTGGGTATTGTTCTTTTGCTTTACTCCGCAATTTTCCATAAATTTGATAAATAACAAAGAGGGTGTGCCTATTTTGACACACCCTCATTTTGAAGGATATTGACATTATTGATATTATTGCTATGTCGCCATTTGAAATTGTTTTATGAAATTTCATACAACACAATAGTAAAAATGTATAATATACATTATATGTAAATATTGTTAATAAGGTACGCGTACCTTGTAGGATGCGATTCTTGTTTGTATATAGGGGCTATCCTAAAAATATTGCTATGTTTACGGCTGTGATGTTTGGTGCAAAGTGGTGTGTATCGGTGTTGTTGGAGAGAATGAAACTATGGAGTAGTGGTTTGTCGAGGATTTCTTCGATGCCGTTTATGTGACGTGCATCAATAGGTGATACTCGGTCAGCCATCTTGATTTCAAAGGCATAATATCCGTGTTGAGTTTCTACTAAAAGGTCAACTTCGCGGCCATCTTGTGTGCGTAGATGTCTAATTCCAAAAATCACGCCATTTTGTGGAATTGCACTCCAAAAAACACGCTGGTGCAGAGTTTTTTTGCTGTAGTTATATGAAGTTAGGTTGTGTTATGGTTTGTGAAAAGGAGATTTTTAGTAAAAAAATGGACAAAATGTTGTCTATATGAAATAAAAGTTGTAATTTTGTGCGCTGAAAGTAGAATAAAATACTACTTTTAGCTTTTGATATGGCTAAAGATGTTGATGTTAATAAATTGATTATTAGTAGTAATAGAACTGTATTTGATATGCAGTCTATTGTGTTATTGTCGGGCATTTCTGATAATTTACGTTTGCGTCAGATGATGAATTATTATGTAAAGCGGGGTGAACTGCTTAATCCGCGTAGAGGTATATATGCTAAAGTGGGGTATGATCCACGCGAAATGGCTTGTGCTATTTTGCAACCAGCATATATCTCTCTTGAGTATGTATTGCAAAGGGCTGGAGTGACTTTTCAGTACGATGATACGATTACGTGTGTTAGCTATCAAAATCGTACGATTGAGGTAGATGAAAATATTTATAGTTTTCGTCGTATTAATCCTATGCTTTGGATGAACATGCAAGGATTGATACAAGAAAAAGGTTATACTATTGCAACTCCTGAACGAGCCTTTCTGGATATGCTTTATTTGAGTGCCGGACAGTGTTATTTTGATAATTTGCTTCCTTTGCGTAAGTCTATTATAAATCAACTATTGCCAACATATCAATCTCAAGTATTAACTCAAAGAGTAAAAGATATTTTTCAAAATGGATAGAAACAAGCATCAATATTATATGACCAAGATTCTTTTAGATATCTTTGGTGATCGTGAATTGGCTTCATTGTTAGCCTTTAAAGGCGGTACATCGTTATTGTTTTTTCATAAATTGACTCGCTTTTCTACTGATTTGGATTTTAATTTATTAGATGAGCAATATGTAGATTTGGTTTATAAAAAGTTGCGAACTATTTTGAGTAAATATGGTAAGATTGATGATGAAGCAATGAAATTTTATGGTCCAATTTTGGTGTTGGATTATGGAAAAAATGAACGTAAACTTAAGGTTGAAGTGTCGGTTCGTCAGTATGATAATCATTATGAAGTGTTGCCTTTGTTAGGTAAGGATATTCGTGTGATGACAATGGCAGATATGTTTGCTCATAAACTTTGTGCTTTAGGCGAACGTATAACTCCGCGCGATGTATATGATATTTACTTCTTTTTAAAGCATGCTACACCAATAAATGAGAATATTATTCGTTTGCGAACAGGGATGAGTGTTGCAGAATATACTCCTTTTTGTGCTTCACGTGTGCGCGAAACAACAGCAAAAGTTTTGATGCAAGGTTTGGGTGAAGTTTTGTTGACGAATCAAGAAAAGCAATTTGTGCGTCGGCAATTGATTGAGGAAACAGCTATTGCGTTAGAGGTCTTTGCTATGCATCCGCAATTACTTCAACAGCCAATAACAAAGCGGATGCAATATATACAACAATATCCTCAATTAGTAGAGAAAATACAAGAAATAAATGTAGATTTGAGTATGGTGTCAGAACGATTATTTGAGGCTATCTTGCGGGGTGATGTTGTCGAACTTCATAATCAAGTCGCACAAAAGGTAGAGTTTAAAATAGATAAAATGTTGTGATTTATAATAAAAAGCCTCGAGAACTAAAAATTCTCGAGGCTTTTGTCTATTATCTGTACTATGTAATCTAAAAAATTACATGTCCCATTGTTCGAGTGTGCCGAGCAATTCGTCGAATGTGTGGCATTTTGATTTCTCTTGTACCTCTTTGATTTGGTTGTGAACTGCTTCGTCGTAGCATTCTGTTGGAACGGCACGGATAACACCCATTGCGATTGGCATGTCAGGACCTTCCATGAGAGCCAATTTGAGGTGGAGTGTTGGGTCTTCGGTTGTAGCATCGTGAACGAGGATGTCGTTTTCTGTCACGCCATTTTCGCCGATTGTAACAACTTTCAAATTCCAACCATCAAGCACAAGACCTTTGTTGCGGTCTTTACCGAAAATCATTGGTTTGCCGTGTTCGAGAACTACTGTGCGTTCGAGGCGGTCTTCTTTTGTTGCAATCCAGTTGTTAGCTCCGTTGTTGAAGATAACACAGTTACACAAACATTCGCATACTGCATAACCTTTGTGAGCTGCTGCAGCTTTCATTACCATAACAGATGTAGGACCATCAACGTCGAGTGTACGAGCGAAGAATGTGCCGCGAGCACCCATAACCAATTCAGCTGGACGGAAAGGACGTTCTACTGTACCGAAAGGTGATGATTTAGACACGAAACCTTTAGGTGAAGTAGGAGAGTATTGACCTTTTGTCAAACCATAGATGCGGTTGTTGACAATCAACATGTTGATGTTCACGTTACGACGACAAGCGTGGATGAAGTGGTTACCACCGATAGCGAGACAGTCGCCATCGCCAGATACTTGCCAAACAGTCAATTCAGGGTGTGCGATTTTCACACCTGAAGCGATAGCTGCACCACGACCGTGAATAGTGTTGAAGCCGTAAGTGTTCATATAGTGAGGAAGACGTGATGAACAACCAATACCTGAAATAACAGCGATTTCGTGTGGAGGTACACCAACTTCTGCCATTGCTTTGTGTAATGAATTAAGCACTGCGTGGTCGCCACAACCAGGGCACCAGCGTACTTGTTGATCACTTTTATAATCTTTTGCTGTAAACATAATTATTTTAGTGTATAATGATTAGTGATTAGTGATTAGTGTGTAGTGTTTATCATACAGGATTGATGCCAGATGGCTCTCTATACTCTAAACGCTATACTCTAAACTTTATACTGTTTTAAGATATTCAACGATTTGACCTACATTAAATGGTTGACCTTCAACTTTGTTGTATTGTAGGTATTCGCCTGGAACTTGTGAACGGAGGTATGTTGCAAATTGACCTGAGTTTAATTCGCATACAACCACTTTCTTGTATTTGCGGATAACTTCTGCAGTGTTTTTAGGAAGTGGGTTGATGTAGTTGAAGTGAGCCAAAGCACATGGATAGCCATCTTCGTTCATTGTGTTTACAGCACTTAACAAGTGACCGTATGTTGAACCCCAGCCAATTACGAGCAAATCTGCATCAGTATTGCCTTCTACTTTGAGTTCTGGGATTTGGTTTGCTACTTGAGCAACTTTTGCAGCACGTGTTTCTACCATCTTAGCGTGGTTAGCACCATCGGTAGAGATTGTAGCTTTGTTAGCATCGCGTTCGAGACCACAGTTGCGGTGAGTGAAACCTTCCATACCTGGGAATGCCAAGTGGCGTACTTTTGTCTCTGCATCGCGGCATACTGCGTTGTAACCTTCTTTGTTGGCTTCAGTTGCAATGTGTGGGTGAATTTCTGGCAATTCAGCTAATTTTGGCAAGCGCCACAATGCTGAGCCATTGCCGAGATAAGCATCTGTGAGAAGAACAACAGGAGTGTTGTTTTCCAATGCTAAGCGGCAAGCTTCGAATGCATAGTTGAAGCAGTTGTCAGATGAACTTGCAGCGATAACGATACATGGACATTCGCCATTACGTCCGTAGATTGCTTGAAGCAAGTCGGTTTGTTCTGTTTTTGTAGGAAGACCTGTTGAAGGACCACCACGCATAACGTCGATGACAACGAGTGGCAACTCAGCCATTACACCAAGACCGATAGCCTCTGATTTCAAAGAAAGACCAGGACCAGAAGTACTTGTTACAGCCAAATCACCAGAGAATGCAGCGCCGAGAGATGTACATACACCTGCGATTTCGTCTTCGCATTGTACTACTTTCACACCCATATCTTTGCGAGCTGTGAGTTCGTGCATGATATCAGTTGCAGGGGTGATAGGGTAGCTACCGAGGAACAACTCTTTGCCAGATTTTTTAGCAGCAGCAATGAGACCAAGAGCAGTTGCTTTGTTACCTGCGATGATAGTATAACGACCTTTTGGAAGGTTTTCTGCGCGATTAACTTCGAATGTAGATATATTAAGGTGGAGGTTGTTACCATAGTTGTAACCATCGGTCAACACTTTAGTGTTAGCTTTCAACAAGTCTGGTTTTTTGCCGAATTTGCCACCAAGGAAGTGGATAGCTTGTTCCAATGGACGATTGAACAACCAGCAGATAAGACCAAGGGCAAACATGTTTTTGCAACGAACAACGGCTTTGTTGTCCATGCCAAAGTCTTCCAAACTTTTTTGTGTCAACGATGTAAGTGCAACTGGTACGAGTTGGATTGTTTCCGAAATACCCAATTCAGTGAAAGGATTGTCAGTTTTATATCCAGCTTTTTCCATGTTTTTCTCATCGAATGAGTCAGTGTCGAAGATGAGTACACCACATTTTTTCAAGATTTTATGGTTTACTTTCAACGCTGCGCAGTTCATTGCTACGAGAACGTCTGCTTCGTCACCAGGAGTGTGAATTCCTGAACCAACGTGAACTTGGAAACCTGATACACCACCAACTGTGCCTTGTGGTGCGCGCATATCAGCAGGATAGTCAGGGAATGTTGCAATTTCATTACCTAAAATCGCTGATAAGTTAGAGAACAATGTTCCTGTCAATTGCATACCATCGCCAGAGTCACCGCAAAAACGGATTGTTACATCTTTGCAAATGGTTTTGTCGTTTGAGCTCATTTTTTTTAGTATTATATTAAAGTTTAAAGAAATTATTCAATTTGAAAGTTGAAAGTTGAGATTTGAAAGTTGAAAAATTATACTTCCTCATTCCTCACTCCTCATTTCTCATTCCATTAGTTTGCGATAGCGGATGCGTTTAGGTTCTTCATCGCCCATACGCATACGTTTATTTTCTTCATATTCGCTATATGTGCCTTCGAAGAAGAATACTTTTGAATCGCCCTCGAATGCTAAAATGTGTGTACAGATACGGTCCAAGAACCAACGGTCGTGAGAGATAACCACTGCACAACCCGCAAAGTTTTCAAGACCCTCTTCTAATGCACGTAATGTGTTGACATCAATATCATTTGTAGGCTCGTCGAGCAACAACACGTTAGCCTCAGATTTCAATGTCAAAGCTAAGTGCAAACGATTGCGCTCACCACCCGACAATACGCCACACAATTTTTCTTGGTCGGCACCAGTAAAGTTAAATCTACTTAAATATGCACGAGCATTGATTTCGCGACCTGCTACGCGGATAAATTCTGTACCGCCCGAAATTACCTCATATATAGTTTTATTTGGGTCGATATCTTTGTGCATCTGGTCAACATAGCCCACTTTTACGGTTTCACCAACTTCGAATGTACCGCTGTTGACTGTTTCAGTGCCCATAATCATGCGGAATAGGGTAGTTTTACCAGCTCCGTTAGGACCAATAATACCCACAATGCCGTTAGGTGGCAACATGAAATTCAACCCTTCGAACAACAATCTGTCGCCAAAAGCTTTAGATACATCTACTGCATTGATTACTTTATTTCCTAAACGAGGACCATTAGGAATGAAGATTTCCAATTTTTCCTCTTTTTGTTTTTGGTCTTCATTGAGCAAAGCATCGTAAGAGTTCAAACGAGCTTTACCTTTGGCGTGGCGAGCCGATGGTGCCATGCGAATCCATTCTAACTCGCGTTCAAGAGTTTTGCGACGTTTGCTTGCTTGTTTTTCTTCCAATGCCATGCGAGCAGTCTTTTGGTCGAGCCATCCAGAGTAGTTTCCTTTCCAAGGAATACCTTCGCCACGGTCTAACTCCAAAATCCAACCTGCTACGTGGTCCAAGAAGTAACGGTCGTGGGTAACAGCAATTACTGTACCTTTATATTGTTGTAAGTGTTGTTCTAACCAATCGATTGACTCTGCGTCCAAGTGGTTGGTAGGCTCGTCGAGAAGCAATACATCTGGTTCTTGTAACAAAAGACGACATAAAGCTACACGACGGCGTTCGCCTCCCGAAAGATTGTTCATCACAGCATCTTCGTCTGGGCAACGCAAAGCATCCATAGCGCGCTCCAATTTTGAGTCGATATTCCAAGCGTCGTGAGCATCAAGAAACTCTTGAACTTCAGCTTGGCGAGCCAATAATTTATCGAAATCGGCATCAGGGTCGGCAAAGGCCTCGTTTATTTGTTCAAATTCAGCCAATTTATCCATAATAGGTTGCACACCCTCTTGCACTACCTCTTTTACGGTCTTATTTTCGTCGAACTTAGGCTCTTGTTCCAAATATCCAACTGAATATCCTGGAGAAAATACAACTTCACCTTCGTATGATTTTTCGATGCCCGCAATAATCTTCATCAAGGTTGATTTACCTGAACCATTCAAACCAATGATACCAATTTTAGCACCATAAAAGAACGAAAGGTAAATGTTTTTTAACACTTGCTTGTGCGGTGGAAACGTTTTGCTCACGTTTACCATCGAAAAAATTATCTTTTTATCATCAGCCATAAGTAAAAAAATAAAGTCTAAATCAAATAATAGTATAATATTTAAAATAAAATACTATGCATTGTTACATATTATAACGTGTATGCATAAAAAACAATCAATTCTATCACGACGCAACAAAGCGAATGTAATCTGTTTGCAAAGTTACAACATTTTTTTAATTAGCAAGCAAAAAAACTACTTTTTTTTATATAAATTTCTAATTTGGCTAATTAAACTAATTTGTCTTATTCGACTAATCTAAAATAGCCTCAAAATACAATACAAAAAAAAGAGTCTCAACCTTTCGACTGAAACTCTTTTTTTGTGATCCAGCTGGGGCTCGAACCCAGGACCCCAACATTAAAAGTGTTGTGCTCTACCAGCTGAGCTACTGAATCATTCTATCGTTTTTGCTTTGAAAAATATCCTCTTCAAAAGCGAGTGCAAAGTTACAACTTTTTTTTGATATGACGAAATATTTTAGTGTGAATTTGTTGATATTTTTTTATATGTCTGTATGTTAGTCTGTTATGTTGGGGTAAAGTGTTGGTTGACTTGTTGTGTTTATGTCGTGTAACATGATTTTAGTTATTAATAACATTAAAAAAAGTCATATTTTTTAGTTTTTTTTTTTTTTTTTCTAATTGTTCGATTTTTTTTTAGTTTTGTTGTTGTTATTGGTCTCTTTGTTGTGAGTTCAAGTTTTTTTTTATTGAGATTTGTGTTGGTTATTGTTACACCTTATATATAATATATGGCACATGATGATAAACTTAATTCTATGTGTATGTGTCTATAAAATTTACTAATTAAAAATAATCTTGTTTTTAGGTGAAAAACACAAAAAAATCCAAAATTTCGAAAAAATCATGTTCTATAACATGTTTTATAGCGTAAAAATAAGCCAAAAAGTAGCAAAAAATGTCATAAAAAGGAACAAAAGTCATGGCAAATTAAAATTTTTCTTGTTTATATATAGCGAGTTACGAAAAAGTTTGCAAAAAAGTTTAAAAATATTTTGGTGTTTTCAGAAAAAGCAGTAACTTTGCGTCCGCAATCGAGAGAGGTTGCCTGCGAGTTAAAGAGCAGAAGTTTGAAAAGAAAAAATAAATATTTTTTTTGAAATATTTTGTCGATTCAAAAAAATGTTGTAACTTTGCAGTCCGTTTCGACGCA
>JAFTSS010000077.1 GCA_017467185.1 Paludibacteraceae bacterium
ACAAAAACAATTAGGTTATAAAATTGCGAATGATTGCTTTGATTTATTGGTTGGTAACGACTTTTGTGGAGACCACGATACTTTAAATATCAAAGCATTGGTTGAACAATTATATAGCATAAAATCTCCCCTTATTACAGAAGAAATCATTTCTTCTTTGCGTAGAAGAATAGTAGAAAACACCTGTTTTGACAAGAGCAAATGGAACGAGTATTATTTTAATCCATTTGACTATGTTTCTTCGCCTGACTCATTATGGCATAGTGATGTGGAAAAAGGAATTGAAGATACAATCAATTTCTTTCTTGATACTATTAACGAGCAAGGAATTTGGGAGCCTAATTTTTCTTGGGGTGTTGATAGCAACATTTCAAGACAAGTAACAGAAAATTGGAAAGGCTATTTAACTGTAAAGAGAGCTAAAACTCTTTTAAATTTTGGAAGAATAGAGCTATAAGAACAAGCGAGTGCCGAAAAAATCAGCACTCGCTTATCTCATTATAATACTTTTCTTATATTACTTGCTATTTCTTGTGATACATTGATTTCATTCTCACCGCATTTCCAAGCAAATCCGTCATTTTGGTATCGTGGGAATATGTGCAAATGAAAATGTCCTATATCGTTAAACTCTCCACCGTTTTGCATAATAGAATAGCCATTAGGATTATATGTTTTTTTAATAGCAACAACTATTTTTTGCGTAATATCTAACAGGTGTGATAGCAATTCTTTTGGAATTTCGTCTATGTCTAAATAATGCTCCTTTGGTATTACCAAAATATGCCCTTCGTTTATTGGGTCTATATCAAGAAAAGCTATTGCTTCGCTATCTTCATATACAGTATAAGACGATAGCTGATGCTTAGCTATTTTACAAAATATACAATTATTCGTTAATTTGTTCATTTTATTCTTCTTTGTTTTTCACATATTCATAGTACAAATATACTGATATTAAATCTGACTATTTTTTATTTGCGTGTGCTTTTCAGATATTTGTGTACAATTGGCCACGCATCGTCGGCATAAAATCTGTGTCCGCCGTTTCCTTTAACAAGTGTGCAACGATGGCCTTGTCCACATGATTCATAAGCCTGCTTTCCCTTTTCGAACATCTGCTCGGCGCCAAGCAACGGAAAGATTGGGTCGTTTATTCCCGACACCTGAATAAAATACTTTGGATATGCCATTGCCATAAGGTCGCTCATATCGAAGTGTTCCGATATTTTCGGCACGTAATTGCAGGAGCAATGAGTCATTGCACCGATGGAATCCTTAAACGTGCACATTGCACACGAAGGCATTGCCAGAGTGATTCTATCCTCTAAAGCTGCAACGTACACTGTGGCGGTGCCACCACCGGAGTTTCCCATACAACAAATATTTTGTGTATCAATTCGGTCGCTAAACTCGGATTCAATTACATCAATCAGTCTTGAAACATCCCACACGCGTTCACCTACAGTTGTTCTTCCCATAAGAAAAGCTGTCATAGTTGACTCGTAGCATCTCGGTCCGTTTTCGTTTCCGCCACACTCGCCAAAGTTTCTCTGCTCTAACGAAATTGATGCAAATCCCTCTTTGAGCGCTCTTATACAAAAATCTCGGTCGCCTTCGCTTATGGA
>JAFTSS010000078.1 GCA_017467185.1 Paludibacteraceae bacterium
AACAGTTCCGATGGGAACATCAACTTTGCCAATGATAGCATCAACTCTTCCTGTTTCATAAATTAAGGTGTCTCTGATTTAGATTACAAAGATACCTCTTGATTATTTAATCGCAAACACAGGGTTTTGCAGGTGAGCCATTATAAATCTGAGACTAAATCTGGTCTTATGGATTGTAAGTAATTAAAAATCTGGCGACTTTCAACCTTACGCATATATTGCTCCATAAAATCCCAATCAGGAACACCTTCCGAGGTAACAGGTAAAGATAGCACCTCCTTGGCCAATCTTGTCGCACTTCTTTTATATCCAAAATTATATTTACCACGAATCCTATCTGCTATAGTAGTGATAAACATACCGGTATATTTATTCAAGTATTCACTATATGCCAAAGTCATGTCTGAGGTGGCTATAAAATTCTCGGATTTATATACCGAATACCCCATCGATCCTTCTCCATTACGGATAAAGGCAATGCAATTCCCCTTCTGAATAAGAGAGTCAACAGGGTCAACGAAAGATAAGACAGCATTATTCTGATTGGTCGCACCAAGATAACTTATACCGCTATCATTCTTTTTCAAATGATTAAGACCTTTCGACTTACCAACAACCATACATGGAAATATGTCTCGAATATAGAACTCAGCCCATATTACCCCCCCCGTCACTAACACTCAACTTGTTATCCTTTAGCCTGTTTTTGAAAATTGAAAGGGTGGTACCGAGTATATCATTTTCAATCTGCCTCATAAATGAAGACATAAATTGAAAATCTATATTCCCATTCGAATCAACAGGTAAGTAAATTTTACTTTTCCTTAGTCTTGTCAAGGTTGCCCCATAACTTCCCCAACTAAATTTATTTACAAGTTTCTTGATAGCAACAATTAAAAATTGAGCATTATATCTATCCAACTTCGGGTGTCTTATTACTTGTATATTCTGACCTGTATAAAATGATGTGGGTTGATAAAATACAGTTTGTGTATCCAAGCCTATAGTTATGACATTACCCTCATCTACATTATATTTGGATGACTGCTCACAAATGAACATATCTATTCCATTTGTTACATCTGTACGAGTAATATATGGAATATTTCCTTGTTCTTTTAACAGTTTATTCTTGTCTATGCCACTTTGGGTAGATTCAATTGAAAATTCCTCACCAAATACAAATTCTTTCCAATTAGAGTGAAGTGATTTACCCCCCCCCCAACAATTCGTTGTTTATCAACTGCTTGCATAATTTATCAATTGTAGGTTTTAATACTTGTCTTTCTTTTAGTCGCATATACTCTTCCATAAACAGCCAATCGGGGAATCCGTTTTTAGCAGTTGGAAGCATTAACTTAAAAGACCTCAATCTATTGCTGTTCAATGAGTAACCATGACCAAACCGATTGCGCTGTTTCGTTATACACATAGCCACAAACAAGAGTTGAAATCTGCTTAATTCTAATTTGGGAATTAAAGCTGTCACGTGACTATCTAACGCCATCTTATGTGGCTGATAATATGCAATACCAGCACCACCATCACCATCATTATTCAATGTAAGAATACCTCCATCAAAAAGACTTTTATGGTTGGGGGCTACAAAATCCTTATATCCATTATCGCATTTTCGCGCAGAGACCAAAGGTATTGAACCTTCTGATAATGCTGACATATTATTTTGATTTCCTTTCTCACAACGAAAAAAATCCATTAGATAGAAATCTTGCCACCTTTTATCTTCTATACTAATCATACTTCCCGTTTTATTTATCCCCCCATGCTGATTGCCAGTGCAACGCGGTGAGACTGTAGAGGGCGGTTATCCTCGGGCGCGCGAGGAGAGCCCCACGGATTTGCTCCCCGCAGCGCGGACGGGAGATAACCGCCATGCAGGGCAGACGAAAAAGAGCCCGCATTGCTGCGAGCTCCGTGGGATTGACCGTATC
>JAFTSS010000079.1 GCA_017467185.1 Paludibacteraceae bacterium
TAATTCATAATTCATAATTCATAATTATTATATAGACCATTAACTTTCAACTCTTAACTTTCAACTCTCAACTTTCATCTCTTAACTTTCAACTCTCAACTTTCAACTCTAAACTCTAAACTCTAAACTTTCAACTCTCAACTCGACAATATGATTACAGTATCTAACTTAGCAATGCAATTTGGCAAACGAGTACTCTTCTCTGATGTCAATCTTAAATTCACAGCAGGCAACTGCTATGGTGTAATCGGTGCAAATGGTGCCGGAAAATCTACGTTCATCCGCATGCTCAGTGGCGAACTCGACCCTTCTCGCGGACAAATATCTTTCGGACCAGGCGAACGCCTCTCGGTGCTCAAACAAGACCACTTTGCCTACGATCAATTCACTGTAATCGACACAGTTATGATGGGTAACGACCATTTTTGGCGTGTAAAAGAGGAAAAAGATGCTATTTATATGAAAGAAGACTTCACCGAAGAAGATGGCATCCGTGCTGCTGAATTGGAAGAAAAATTCGCCGAAATGGATGGTTGGAATGCCGAAAGCAATGCAGCTCAACTGCTTAGTGGTCTCGGTATCAAAGAAGACCTCCACTATCAACTTATGAGCGAATTGGAGAATAAAGAAAAGGTACGCGTACTCCTCGCACGTGCTCTCTATGGCAAACCCGACAACCTACTCCTCGACGAGCCTACCAACGACCTCGACGTAGATGCTGTAATGTGGCTTGAAAACTATCTTGCCAACTACGAAAACACAGTGCTTGTCGTGAGCCACGACCGCCACTTCCTCGATGCTGTTTCTACCCACACTATCGACATCGACTATGGCAAAATCACCATGTTTGCAGGCAACTACACCTTCTGGTACGAATCAAGCCAACTTGCTCTACGCCAACAACAAAATCAAAATAAAAAGGCTGAAGAAAAACGCAAAGAGTTGGAAGAATTCATCCGCCGTTTCTCTGCCAATGTGGCTAAAAGCAAACAAGCTACTTCTCGTCGCAAAATGCTCGAAAAACTCAACATCGAAGAGATTCAACCCTCAACCCGAAAATACCCTGCAATCATCTTCACCCCTGAACGCGAACCAGGCAATATGGTGCTCGAAATCACAGGTCTTGGCAAGCGTGCCGAAGACGGCTCTGTGCTCTTCAACAACGTATCGTTCAACGTCGAAAAAGACGACAAAATCGCCTTCTACTCTCGCGATGCACGTGCTATGACTGCCTTTTTCGAAATCATTATGGGCAACGACCGCGACTATGCAGGCAAATACAATTGGGGCATCACCATCACCAATGCCTATCTCCCTCTCGACAACACACGCTTCTTCAACAACGAACTCTCGCTTGTCGATTGGTTAGGTCAATATTCATCCGACACTACCGAAGTCTTTATTCGTGGCTATCTCGGCAAAATGCTCTTTTCGGGTGAAGAAATATACAAACGCGCCAACGTACTTTCGGGTGGCGAAAAAATGCGTTGTATGATTGCTCGTATGATGTTACGCAATGCCAATGTAATGGTACTCGACTCGCCAGTCAACCACCTCGACCTCGAGTCTATCCAAGCCTTCAACAACACACTCAAAACCTTCAAAGGCAACATCTTGCTCTCATCTCACGACCGCGAATTTGTTTCTACCGTCTGCAATCGTATTATCGAACTCACCCCAAACGGCATCATCGACAAATACATGGACTTCGACGAATACCTCACATCCGACGAAATCCACGCCCTTCGCGAAAAAATGTACGAATAACACATCAAAATAGCAAATATTATATAAACGAAATAACCTATGAGAATTAAAATATTTATAATTGCACAATAAAATTAAGGCGAAATAAAGATTAAACGACGTTGAAGACGTCGAACTAAAAAAGCAAGTCCCCACTAATAAGATTATCTTATGTCCTCTTTGTTTATTAACAATTTGAATAATTGCTTTATTTTTTACCGGACTCCAATATAAAAAAAACAATCATCAATTCTTAAATTTACAAAAATCTCATAATGCCTTCATAAGAAGCAAAAAATAACATTAAATTATTGTTATTCCATTTTTTTATTGTAACTTTGCAAATTACAGCACAATACATCTAACTTATAAAAACAAAAATACAGCAAAAACAATGTTTAATAAAATACAAATAGAACGATTCAGGGGCATACGTTATGCTTCCATTGAGGGTTTCAAACAAATAAATCTTTTCTTTGGAAAGAACAATTGTGGAAAGTCTTCATTATTAGAATCATTGTTTTTAGCCAGCGGATTATCAAACCCATTGTTGCCTATCCATGTGAACTTTATGCGTGGTTATGGCAAATCAAATTTCAATGACCTTATTTTAAACTTTCACAATTTAGATTCATCACAACCTATAATCATTCAATTGATTGATGGTGAAGTGCGCAATCTCAACATTACACTATTCAAAGAAAATCAAGAAAATATAACTCTTAACACCGATAGTACCAATATTCTATCAAATGTCGAAGAAGGCAAATACGGACTTAAACTTGATTTTCAAATCAACGACACACCTTTTTCATCACAATTAGAATTCGATTCAAAAGACACAAAAAATGTAAATCGTATTGTTCCTGACAATTATACCGAATCATTACAATGTGTATATCTAAGTCCTAAATTCGATTTCAATGCATCAATTCAAGGATTAAAAAAAATACAAGAAAACAAAGACGAACATTTCATAATAGACGGCTTAAAACTCATTGAACCACGAGTTAAAGACTTCATTTTCACAGACAATGATGTATTAGTTGATATTGGACTCAACAAACGCATTCCAGTTAATATGATGGGAGATGGAGCACGGAAAATAGTGTCACTATTGACAGCTGTATATGATTGCAAAAACGGAATGTTACTCATTGACGAAATCAGCAATGGTTTCCACCATTCTGTTATGTGCGATTTGTGGAAAGTACTTATCAATGCAGCAATCAAAAACAACACACAACTATTCGTAACGACACATGACATTGACTCAATAAAAGGTCTTC
Source organism: Paludibacteraceae bacterium (assembly GCA_017467185.1). Lineage (GTDB taxonomy): Bacteria > Bacteroidota > Bacteroidia > Bacteroidales > Paludibacteraceae > Aphodosoma. The sequence goes on from JAFTSS010000079.1 coordinate 3,036, forward strand.
GAGATGCAGCTATCGATGAATTTGACGATAAAATTGCCACATTCAAACTCCTAAAAACTAATGATGATGAACTAAAAGCATATCACTATTCATTAGACAGTCTAAACTACTCTATTAACCAAGAAATTGAAATAAGGTGATATGAACAAGATTTTCATTGAAGCGAAAAATAAAAATACAGTAGAAAGCCACTTTCTCCAAGCAATAATAGATTTATTCTTTCCTGAGAAAGAAATTGAATTTATCTATATGAATGGCATTGGCAATCTATTTAGCGAAACAATCCTAAATCAAATATCTTTGGCTAAAGAAAACAACGAACAAGTTTTAGTTCTTGCCGATGCCGACACAATCTCAAAAGGATATGGCTACACAAAACGCCAAAAAGAAATTGAAACAGGAATGCAACAACATGGCATACAATTCTCATATTTCCTTTATCCGAATAATCAGGATGATGGAGATATAGAAATTCTTATAGAATCAGCTGCTCGTCATGATTTACATTCAGTCTTTTTCGATTGTTTTCACGACTATGAAAAATGCGTCTCTGGAGCAAAAGATGCAAACGGAAATCCGCTATACAACACCCCAAATCCAAAAGGAAAATTACACACATACATCAGCTCTCAACAATTAACAAAAAAACAACGAGACAAACTTGGCAGTGGAGATTGGTTATTTGATAACCCTAATTATTGGGATTTAAATATTGATAAGTTACAGTCCTTAAAAGATTTTTTAGAAATTTCTCTAAAATAAAAAGAATAAATTTTATTAATTTATTTTTTATTATTTTCACTAAATATAACAATCATGTTTGATGATAACACGAAATTTGTTGCGTATAATGATTTAAGGTGGTCAGGAGTATTAAAGGCTATCCCTAAATCACCCAATATACTTCAGCCTCTATTTGAAGCATTTACAAACAGTCTTGAATCCATTAGGCTACGTCAACAAAAAGAGAACAAATTTAAATCATACATCAAAATTATTATGGACTACAGTTCCACAATTGATGGCAATGGTGTTGATCTTAGCTCACTAACAATTATTGATAATGGTATCGGATTTGATCAAGAGAATTACAAACGCCTTATAACTTTTAAAGATGACACCAAGGGATTTAATAATAGAGGTTCTGGGCGATTACAAATGATTCATAGCTTTCAAACAGCTAAATACCATAGTGTTTATAAAGAGGACGATAATATTATGCAACGTGAATTTATATTGTCCAAAACTCATCCTTTCCTTTCACGAAACACTATTGTATATAATATAAATGAACCATTAATAATAGATGAAAAGAAGCAAATTGAAACAATCTTGACAATGTCACAACCATTACTCTCTAAAGATGCTAAAGAATACGCTAAATTAGGTAGTGATGACATAAAGAAAGCGTTGCTTAACCATTATATGTTAGCCTTATGTAATATTAAAGACAATTTACCCCATATTGAGATTTCGTATTGTGTTGCAGGAAAGATTATTGATTGCAATTTAATCGAGAAGGATGACATCCCTGATCCAACAGAAAAAGACATTGTTGTATCTGTACCACTATGTCGCATTTCTGAGGATATGAAACGAGTGGAAAATGTAGCTGATTCTGAAGTACGTATCAATATTCTTCCTTATAAAATCAAATCCGAGAATTTGGCAAACAGTGAAATTAAAATAACAAGTAAAGGTGAAATTTCAGAGACAACAAAGATCCGTTTAACATGTATTGATCCCAATGCTATTTTGGATGGTAGTAGATATTTGTTTCTATTATCAAGTGAGTACTTCGATAACTTAGATGGCGATGAAAGAGGAAATATTGAAATTATAGATAAAACAGAACTTAAAAAAAGGGCAAAAACGCAGGGTTATATTGAAGACCAGATAGTTTTAAATGACATACAAGATATTGTAAACTCTAAAGCATGCGAAATTTATTCTGAAATATCAGAAAAAAACAAAGAATTTAAGAATACTCTAAAAAAATTAAAAGAAGATTATTTGCTATCAGAGGAAGCTCTTGCTGAAGTTTCAGTTAGCGATAGCATTGACGATGTATTTAAAAAGGCTTACAGTTATGATGCTAAATTAATGGCACAACAAAGTGCTAAGTATGAAAAAAGCGTACAATCTCTAAATCTTTTAAATCCTATTTCTGATGACTATCAGAAAAAATTGTCTGATATTGTAGAACAACTAGTAGAATCAATACCGTTACAAAATAAGGCAAATCTATCCAAATATGTTGCTCGTCGTAAAATGGTAATAGAATTAATGGGGAAAATTCTCAACAGAATAACTGAGTCTCAAAAATCGTCCAAAAGGAATGAGGACGAAAAATTGCTCCATAACTTAATATTTAAACACACTAGTGTCCACTAAAAAAATAAAAAAAGCTCTTTGACTTATTGAAAATTAGTTATTTACAACGATTTTTTGACCGAACCGATTTGATTTTGTAAATTCGCAGTAAAAATATTAACTGCTTATGAATCAAGACAAATA
>JAFTSS010000080.1 GCA_017467185.1 Paludibacteraceae bacterium
AATATGGTACAACAAGCTGAGTTAAACGCTATTCAAGCTAAAATTAATAGGAGACCTAGAGAAAAATTAAACTTTTCTTCGCCAAAAGTAGAGTTTTTTAAACACTTTTTGTAATTTTGCACTTGCTTGTTGACTCTGCACTCTGCAGAAAAGCATTCAAAAGTTTGTCTGTTTGAATAAAAAGTCGTAACTTTGCATTGTGAATAATTATACTCGGTGAATTATGCAATTTTGGATTATAAATATTATTTGTGGGTTTTTTGTTAGTGCTATATTAGCGGGTATTATAATACCGCAAATATTGTTGATTGCCTTTCGCAAAAATCTGTTTGATGAGCCTGGCGAACGCAAAATACATCACATTCCAGTACCTCGTCTTGGCGGTTTAGCTTTTACGCCTGTTATATTTTTTACTATGGCTTTGTTGCTTGGAGCTAATCAATATCTTGGTAATTCTGCAATGTTGATTGAGCTTGCACGTAATGTCAATGTGTTAGCTATGTCGCTTTGTGCCATGACGGCTCTTTATCTTGTTGGTATAGCCGATGACCTTATAGGTGTGCGTTATCGAGCTAAATTTGTTATTCAAATTCTTTGTGGTGTTTTGCTCGTAGGTGCAGGTATTTGGGTGCGTAGTTTTTATGGTTTTTGTGGTATTCATGATTTGAATATTTGGTTTGGTGGAGCTTTGGCTGTTCTTTTGATAGTCTTTATTACCAATGCAATAAATCTTATTGATGGTATTGACGGATTAGCTTCTGGTTTGAGTGCCGTAGCTTGTCTTTATTATGGTATCGTGTTGTTTCAGTTGAAGCAATATACTTTTGCATTATTGGCATTTGTGGCTTTGGGTGTTATAGTTCCATTTTTCTATTACAATGTGTTTGGTAATGCCGAGAAACAGAAGAAAATATTTATGGGCGATACAGGCTCGTTGACAATAGGTATTATACTTAGTCTTTTGAGTATTAAATTGACAACGATACCTGTTTCTGGTATTACATGGTCGTATAATCCATTAGTAGTTGCGTTTGCTCCATTGATGATACCTTGTTTAGATGTTATTCGAGTTTTCTTCCATCGTATTCGCTCTGGTAAAGACCCATTTATGCCCGATAAAAATCATATACATCACAAACTTCTTGCTTTGGGTATGAATACTCGTCTTACGATGGTTACTATAGTATTCTCATCTCTTGTGTTGTCGTTGACAAACCTTTTTGTATCGCAATATATAGATATACATATACTTCTTTTGCTCAACTTTGCTCTTTATGGTGGAGTGAATATGTATCTCACACGAAAGATAAAACACAAGCAGTAAATTTATCTCCCACAGAAAAATAATTAACTTCTCACGGAGCTCACTGAACACACGGAATGGCCGATGCTTCGCCGGCCTATTGGATGAGAAAAGTATTATGATAGAAGAAGAATTGACATATAAAATTAGGGGAGCTATATTTGCCGTATATAAGGAGTTAGGGCCAGGATTGCTGGAAAATATATATGAGGTAGCTTTGATTTATGAATTAAAGAAGCGAGGCCTGCAAGTAGAACAGCAAAAGCAATTAAAAGTGTATTACGATGGAGTGTTGTTACCAGTTGATTATAGGATAGATTTGATTGTAGAAGATAAGATTATTTTAGAATTAAAATCAGTAACAGAACTGAAAGATGTTCATTTTAAGCAAATGCTTACATATTTAAGAATAGCAAAGAAGCGAGTAGGACTATTGATTAATTTTAATACAGATGATATTGTTAAGTCAATACATCGTTTGGTATTATAGCGACAAGCGGAGCAATATCGCTTCCGAGAACCAACGGTCTTTGAGCCTTTGGTGAAAAATATGCCGAGTGAAACAAAAATACGAGCAAAGCGAGTAATCAAAAAAATAAAGCATTAGAGATAGTATCTTCAGCCAGCGTAGCTACGGCGTTTTCCGTGATATCCGTGCATTCTGTGAGAGATAAAAAACTTCGTGGGAGAAAACAAAAACAAAGAAATAAACCAAAACAAACAATATGTTGCTATTAAAAAAGTAGACACGAGACGATAGAAAAAAGATTAAAAGTTGTATCTTTGTAGTTTGTTAGCCTTAGCCTCCTCCGTTCGGGGCTACGCCCCTCTCTCCAGAGGCTAAGGCTAACAAACGAGAAAAAGCTAAGATCTGTATCTATCGATAAGGAGAAACTTTTATGGCACATTTAAATCCACTTGAAAAAGAGTTTTTGATTCGCCAATTTAAGCAGAATGGACGGATTAAATTAAGTGATTTCTGTGATCTTCACAACGTGTCTAATACCGCATTTCGCAAATGGCTTAAGCAATATGAGGAAGGTGGAATAGAAGGTCTTGCACGTGCAGATGCAGAAATTAAAGAAGTCTTACCCGAAGGGATAGATCGTACAGAAGAAGCCTATAAACGTGAAATTCTGAGACTTCGTATAGAGAATGAGCGGCTAAAAAAAAATTATGCCGTTCAGATGAACGAAGCTGGGGAACCGGAGTATGTTCGTTTAAAACAGAAGAGTTTGAAATAGTTGATCTGTTGTCTCGTGACTATGCAATTCAAGATATATGTAATCTTATGAAGGTAAGTCGTTCGGGTTATTATAAATGGAAGAAACGCCCTCCAACCCAGCGCGACATTAATCGAGAAAAGATGATTGAATTGGTCAAAAGTACTCATGAAGAACATCGGACACATGGATATCGTTGGGTAGCTGCATATATAAGAATTAATAAACATATATGTGTCAGTGAAAACTATGTTTATAAATGTTTTAAATTTCTTGGAATCAGGTCGCAGACCAAGCATCAAGTTCATTATAAACCTCGTAAGGAAAAGGATAAATATCCTAATCTTATATACTCTACTTGGGAAACCGTAGATAGACCACGACAAGTCATAGTATCAGATATGACCGCATTTAAAGTATGGTATATGTATATAGAAGTAACCTTTTACTTTGATGTCTTTACCAAAGAAATCTTAGTATATAAGATAGCAGAACGAAGAGGAGCTAGGGAGCAATATATAGATGGTCTTAATGATGTTATTGAATTATTAAATGATACTAAAGAACCAGTGGTTTTGCATACCGATCAAGGTTCTGTTTATGCATCAATTGCTTATAATGAGCTTATTAAAGATACGAATATAATCCGTTCCATGTCAAGGGCTGGAAAACCAACAGACAATCCAGTAAACGAAGCTCTGAACGGCTGGATAAAAGAAGAATTGATAATCGATTTTGAAATAGAAAAATGCCGAGAGAAAAAAGATTTTCAAAATGTGATGGAAAATTATATTAAGTTTTATAACGAACAACGACCTTGTTTTGCTATTGGTTATGATACTCCTTCGAATTATAAAAAACGCTATGACAAAGGAGAAATTAAATGTAGAGATACGTTTGAAAAAAGAGAATTAACAACAGAACCTAAGTTTGTTCAAAAAAGACGGAATATAACGCTGTCTAACAAGCACTTATAAAAAGTGTCTACTTTTGAAAATAAAAATGAGGTAAATTTGTAAAAAATGTCTACTTTTGTAAATGAAAATAAGACAAAAATATCGTAATTGTCTACTTTTAAAAATTGTTTAACTAAAAAAAAATTTTTTTGTCTACTTTTCTAATTTAGTACAATAATATGAACTTAAGTGAAATTAAAATTGCCGTAATCGGCTTAGGCTATGTAGGTTTGCCACTCGCACGCCTCTTTTCAACAAAGTATAAAACAGTAGGTTTTGATATGAATGCTGCACGTTGTGCAGCGCTCATGGCTGGTCACGATGCCACACTCGAAGTTAGCGACGAGCTTCTTCAAGATGCAATCAACAATCATGGTTTCGTTTGTACAGCTGATATTGAACAAATCCGCGACTGCAATTTTTATGTAGTAGCAGTGCCAACTCCAGTTGATGAGAATAACAACCCTGACCTTACACCACTTTATGGTGCAAGTACAACAATTGGTAAAGTTATTTCTCGTGGCGATATCGTTGTTTATGAATCAACAGTTTATCCAGGTGTAACAGAAGATGAATGTCTCCCTGTTGTAGAGAAAGTATCAGGATTGAAGTTCAATGTTGATTTTTATGCTGGTTATTCACCTGAGCGTATCAATCCTGGAGATAAGGTACATACAGTAGAGAAAATTAAAAAGGTTACATCGGGTTCTACACCTGAAATTGGCAAATTGGTTGATTCTGTTTATGCGTCTGTTATTTTAGGTGGAACACATCTTGCTCCAACAATTAAAGTAGCCGAAGCGTCAAAAGTTATCGAAAACTCGCAACGCGATATCAATATCGCCTTCGTCAACGAATTGTCAAAAATATTTACATCACTAGGTATTGATACATACGATGTACTTGAGGCAGCAGGCACAAAATGGAATTTCATCAATATGCGTCCAGGTCTTGTAGGTGGTCACTGTATTGGTGTTGACCCATATTATCTTGCACAATGCGGACAACGTCATGGCTACTATCCTGAGATTATTCTTGCAGGTCGTCGTATGAATGATGGTATGGGCGAGTATGTAGCTGATCGTGTAGTGAAACTTATGTTGAAAAAAGGTATTGCAGTTCTTGGCTCACATATTTTGTTGTTAGGATTTACGTTTAAAGAGAATTGTCCAGACGTTCGCAATACAAAAGTGATAGATATAATTCATCATCTTGAACAATATAATGTTAAAGTAACTATTTATGATCCATGGGCAAATCCAGATGTAGCGCATCACGAATATGGCGTTGAAGTATTGAATGAGTTGCCAAAAGCAGAGTATGATGCTGCTATACTTGCAGTAGCGCATAACGAATTCAAAGAAATAGATATTCCATCACAACTCAAAGCCAATCACGTTATTTTCGACGTCAAAGGCTTCCTTCCACGTGAAATCATCGACGGAAGATTATAAAAACTTTCCATTTTGTGCAGTTTGAGGGTGAAAAACTTTCCATTTTGTGCAGTTTATCAAAAAAATGTCGTATATTTGCACCGAAAAAAGAGGAAAAATAGTAAAAATTGGTAATAAAATGCACTAAAAATATGGATTTACAGAAGATACTATTCAATCAGCGCGCCGAAATAGAGGCGCTTGACATCTCCAAACTGTGCACACGAGTCGAAGAAAGTCAGATAGATTTAGAGAGTAAATTAGCGCAGATAGTCATAGGAGTGCGTCGTAGTGGCAAGTCCACATTGTGTCAGAAAGTGTTGTTGCAGAGCAAGGTGCAATTTGCTTATGTCAATTTCGATGACGAAAATCTAGTCGAACTCAAAAAAAACGATTTAGATGCATTGTTAGAGAATCTTTATCGAGTTTATGGCGAGTTTACACACCTATTTCTAGATGAGATACAAAACATCGAGGGGTGGCATCTATTCGTCAATCGATTATTACGTTTAGGCATACGATTAATTATCACAGGTAGCAATGCCAATTTATTAAGTGGCGAATTAGCAACCCACCTAACAGGGCGTTACAACCAAATCGAACTATATCCATTTTCGTTTTTAGAGTATTGCACAATAAATAATATAAAAACAGTAGGCAAGACTACCAAAGACGAAGCATTGCTATTGCGAGCCTTAGATAAGTATCTCTTTGTAGGCGGATTTCCCGAGATAATAGGTTCTGATAATAGTCGTAAGTATACATTATCGTTGCTCAATGCCATAATCAACAAAGACATATGTCAGCGTTATAAAGTTCGTCATAAGCAAACATTATCCGATATAGCCAACGGTTTGCTCGATTTGTTTTGTCAAGAGGTCTCTTATGCACAGATAGCTAAAACCTATCAGTTGAACTCGATACATACAGCCAAAAACTATTTTTCATATTTAGTTAATGCCTATCTGTTGTGTTCATTACCGAAATATACATTTAAGTCACGCGAGCGGCAACAGATGCGTAAAATATATGCTATCGACCCAGCGTTTATCACCAATCACGAGGTAGTGTTGCAGCCCGACAATTACGGATGGCGCTTAGAGAATATCATAGCTATTGAGCTTTTGCGTCGAATAGATAGCTCATATCAGCAACTCTTTTATTTACGACAAAACAAGTCGTATGAAGTCGATTTCGTTGTAGTAGAGCAGAGTAAAATCAAAGAGTTGATACAAGTGACCTACGATTTCGCATCACCTACCACACGGTTGTATAATCGCGAAGTAGGCGGTTTAGTCAAAGGAGCCAAGCAGACAGGTTGTCGACAATTAACCCTAATAATGATGAATGGCGAATCGCGCGACATTGAGGTCGAAGGCTACACCATCAAATGCATCCGAGCAATAGATTGGCTGTTGAATAGAGAATAACACCAAACTATAAAGTAGGGACGCTCGGTTCGAGCGTCCGTAAAAAAGAATAATAAGTACGTCCACAAAGTAGGGACACGGCATGCCGTGTCTGTAAACACAAAAACAACTAGTAACTCCCAACTAGTAATTAGTAACTAAAAAAAGCGTCCAACCATGCATAACCGCTGGTGATTTTTTGCGATAAGCGAGAGCAATAGAGTTTACTCTAATTGCAGAGCAAAGCAAAAAACTTGAGCATAGCGAAAAATGAAGGGAACCTGCGGACTAGAGGAATCACCCCTTCCCCTCGCCCCTAATGGGGGCGCACAAAAACATAAAGCTTAATTATGAATGATTTAATTCATACAAATACATTTGATGAAGAAGAATATAATGAAATACTGCAACAGGCAGTTGCAGTAATTGAATCATCGCGTGTGCGTTTAGCAAAGCAGATGAACAATATAGTTATATCTTCTTATTGGGAGATTGGCAAATTGTTGGTTGAATGTAAGCTTGATAGCAAGTATGGCGATAGTGTAGTGGAAAAATTGTCAGTTGATTTGAAAGCAAAATACCCTGAAATGGGATTATCTCCAAGAAATTTATGGGATATGAGAAGGTTTTATCTTCGTTATAATGAGGAAGATATAAAACTGCGACAGGCTGTCGCAGTTTTGCCATGGAGTCACAATTTGCTTTTGATGAGTTATGATTTATCACCAGAGCATGTGATATTTTATGCAAATGAGGTAGTTTCTAAGGGATGGTCGCGCGATATGTTGCGTCACGCATTAAAATCAGAATATCATCTTTCATTGCAAGCGGTAGAGAAATCCAATAATTTTGATTCTACCTTGCCAGCACAACAGGCCGATTATGCAAATGAAGTATTTCGCAGTAGCTATAATCTTGGATTTATTGATGCGATAGAGCCGTTGAAAGAATTAGAATTAGAACGTCGTTTAGTGCAGAAAATAACGGCATTCATAATGGAATTAGGTAGTGGATTCAGTTTTATAGGGAATCAACATACATTGACATTTAATGATAAAGAATATAGAGTAGATTTATTGTTTTTTCATCGCCGACTTCGTTCGATGGTTGCAATAGAGTTGAAAATAGGAGAGTTTAAGCCCGAATACGTAGGTAAGATGAATTTTTATTTATCATTATTAGATAAATTAGAAAAAGCCCCAGATGAAAATCCGTCTATAGGAATTATTCTTTGTGCAGAGAAAGACCATTTAGATGTAGAGTTGGCATTGCAAGATGTAAACAAGCCTATTGGAGTTGCTGAATATCAATATTTGTTGCCAAAAAACAAGTTACAAGAACTAGTAACTGGTGAAATAAAAAAATCAGAGAAAAACCCGAAGGGGTGATATACCATAGATAACTATCTAAACGTTTGTAAAAAAAACACAAAAACAACTACTAATAACTAATAGACGCTGAAAGCGTCCAACTATGCTTAACCGCTGGTGATTTTTTGCGATAAGCGAGAGCAATAGAGTTTACTCTAATTGCAGAGCAAAGCAAAAAACTTGAGCATAGCGAAAAATGAAGGGAACCTGCGGACCAGAGGAATCACCTCCTTCGCCCCTAACGGGGGTGCACAAAACCGACGTTTGCAGCAAGAGTAGAAGACAAATTTATTTGTATTATACCTTGCAAGAAGGAGGAAAACAAAGTTAAATCACGAGCGAAGTAGTCGCATGCGAATGGTATTGGAATAATTTAAAGTAAAAAAAGTATTAATATTTATGTATTACAAAAGTATATGGATAAATCAGTAATAGATGCAGTTTGGGAGAAGGCATTGGTAGTAGAAGGTTATAATCCTAGCATTTTGCGGAAGGATTGTGTTGGAGCATGGATTATGAAGCAAGAATATGGCAATACAGATAGTTTGTATGGTTGGGAAATAGATCATATTTATCCTATTGCAAGAGGTGGAGGAGATGATATGATAAACTTGAGACCAATGCAATGGCAAAATAATATTGCGAAGGGTAAAGATTTTCCTGTGTATCAAACAGCAATAAAAGCGGATGGAAATAGAAATGTTCCTTCTGTTAGACAATTGAGGGTTAATGATAAATTACGTATTCAATTAGAACAATTATATAAATAAAAATCGTATTTATGAAAATACAACGATTATATATAGAAAAATTATTCGGTACATTCTCGTATGATATTGATTTTTCAATACAAAAAACATTTATAATAACTGGCGCAAATGGTTATGGCAAGACAACGATATTGTCAATTATAGATAATATTTATAAAGGTAATTTACTTTATTTTTATCAATTGTTATTTTCCAAAATTCAATTATATTTTGAGACAGGCGAATTGTTATTATTAGAAACAAAATATGTTGAAGAAGAATCGTTAGATGGACTTGATGAAAATGTGTCTCTGCTAAAAAAATTGAATATTGAATTTAGTAATACAAATAAAATCATTAATCAAATTTCAATTGATGAGTCAGTGTTATCTTCGTTGCGTTCAGAGGATAGTTTTCATAGAGGAGAGTATATTGATAATTTGGATGAGTATTGTAGAGTTAATTACGATAGACCTTGGATGTTTAGGTCATTGCAAAAAAAATTTAAAGCCGATAATCTTTTTTTATTTTTAGAGACATTAAATTCTCAATACATTAAAGCTCAACGAATATATTCTTACATAGTCAAGGGTTACAAAGGAGATGGTTTACCTCAGTCTGGATTTGAAGAATTTACAATTGAAAAAATAAACACAGAATTAAAAGAATATTTAGAGCAATCACATCAAAAATATTTGCAAAATAGTCAACAGTCAGATTCTCGATTATTTAGTAGTGCAATGAGAGATGAAGATTTGACCGAAGAGATGTATAATTTAGAACGTGATGTTTTGTCGAAAAAAATCGAAGAATTATATAATTTTAATTTAATAGATAAAACGATTATACCAGTATATGCTTTTGATAAAAAAAACATATTGAGCGCATATATCAAAGGTATTAAAGAAAAAATTAGTGTTTATGATGATGTTGTCTTGAAATTGCGTACATTTGATAAATTGTTAAGAACAAAAGAATTTATCAATAAAACATTGATGTTTGATTATTCAAGAGGTTTAGTGGTGCGAGATATAAATGGGGCAATTCTTGATTTGAAACTATTATCTTTAGGAGAGCAAAATGAAATAATAATATTGTATAATCTTGTTTTTAAAGTTAAGCAAAACTCTCTACTTCTTATAGATGAGCCAGAAAACTCTTTACATGTGGCATGGCAAAATATTTTTATAGATGAGTTAGATGAGATTGCAAAAACGAACAATATACAAGTAATTATAGCAACCCATTCACCTCAAATTATAGGTGGGCGTTGGATAGATTGTTATGATTTAACAGAGCAGAACAATAATTAATAATGAATTCAATACAAGCGAGTTTATTAAAAAATCCACAAAGTGTTGCTGCTGATATGGCTAATAATATTAGGCGTTTAATTGCAACAAACAAAAAGGTGGTTTTTGTAGAGGGGGTTATCGATGAAAAAATTTATTCTAAATTTTTAAATTTAGACAATGTTTTTGTGTATAAGTTGTATGGATATCCAAATATTCTTATAGGAGTAAAAGAGATTAATAGATTAAAGGCGACTTATAAAGATAGATATTTTGCTATTAAGGATGCTGATTTTGATAGAATTCTTGGAAAAGGATATGAGCCTGAAAATATTCTATTGACTGATTATCATGATATAGAAATGTTTTTGCTTTGTGAAGAAGAGGTTTATTCTGTTTTTGAAAAAGAATTTAATATTCAATTTGCGTCAGGAATAGAGAATGCAATAGAAGAAATAAAAGTTTTATCTTTTTTAAAATTGTATAATTGCATTAAAGAACTAGGTTATAGTTTTAAGAAAAAGTGCACAGTGAGAAAATTATACAAGAAAGGGGATATTTCTTTGTATAATTGTCTGTTAGCATTGCAATCAGATAAGAGAAATTGTGATTGCAAAAGTTTAGAAGAAGGAGAAATATTTTCTTTTATTGAAGAGTTTAAGGAAGTAGCAAAAGAACAATTAACCAATGGTCATGATTTAATGCAAATAGTTGTTATTAAACTTAATGAATTAAACTATAAAATAAATGATGATTGTACATTATTGTCAGACAAATTAATTGATAATTATACGTTAGATAAGTTCAAGAAGACGAAATTATATTTGAAAATTGTGGAAATAGAAAAAAAGACACAATGTAAAATCTTATTGAGTTAGATAAATTTATGTTTTGGAGTTATATACTTGAATATGCTGAAATTATTTTAAGTGCTATGCCGAACGTAGCAAAAAGCGACACTCGCAGCAAGTGTAGAAGGCAAATTTGTTTGTATTATATCTTGCAAGAAGGAGGAAAACAAAGTTAAATTACGAGCAAAGCGAATAATTTTTTGCTAATTTACGTTCAACTATTTCATCCTCGTAATGTTGGTGCAAGTGCGTTCAACTTCGCATTTTATTGCAAAGCGAGTAAAAACCTGTCTTTATAGTCGAGATTTTGTAAAACAAAAGCAAGACCGTTATGTCAAGAAAAAGGAAACATGACATTATGTCTTTCTGTCTAAAAAATAACGAGCAAAGCGAGTAATAAATAATTCTTAATTGTTAATTCTTAATTATAACAAGGTGTCCATATCCGAAAACAATAAACGCATAGCACGCAATACGATGATATTATACATCCGAACTTTGTTTGTGATGTTAATATCGTTGTATACTAGTCGTGTCATATTGCAAGCTTTGGGGGTTGAAGATTATGGCGTTTATCAAGTAGTAGGAGGTATGGTATCGATGTTTTCTGTAATATCGGCATCGTTGTCGTCTGCAATTAGTAGATTCATAACATTTGAGATTGGGCATGGAGATAGGCAAAAATTGGAGAGAATATTTGCAACAAGTGTGGTTATACAATTGATTTTGGCAGTAGTGGTTTTTGTTGTTGCTGAGATTTTAGGATATTGGTTTATGCAGACACAGATGCAAATTCCAGAGGGGAGGATGCAGGCAGCACGATGGGTTTTGCATTGTTCGCTTATAACATTTTGTATCAATTTGATTAGTGTGCCATATAATGCTTGTATTGTAGCACACGAGCATATGAAGGCTTTTGCGTATGTTAGTTTGATTGAGGTAACACTTAAATTAGTAGTCTGTTTTTTATTGTTCATTTCTCCTTTTGATAAATTAGTGCTTTATGCTGTATTGTTGACTTTAGTAGCAGTGTTGATCCGATTGATTTATGGCTATTATTGTCATAAACATTTTGAAGAAAGTAGAGTGAAATTAGTATTTGATAGGCAAATATTTAAGGAGATGTTTGGTTTTGTGGGGTGGAGTTTTTTTTCAAATACTGCGCATATATTTAATAGCCAAGGGGTAAATATGTTGATGAATGTTTATTTTGGTGTGACAGTTAATGCTGCGCGAGGAATAGCAAATCAAATTGAAAGTGCGGTGTTACAATTTGTTCGTAATTTCACTACGGCTATAAATCCGCAGATAACAAAGAGTTATGCATCCGGAGAATTAGAAAAAATGCATTTGTTAGTTTGTCGAGGAGCAAAATTTTCTTATTTCGCAATGTTGATAATGGCTTTGCCGTTGATATGTGAAATGAAGTATATATTGAGTATTTGGTTGGTTGAAGTGCCTGAATATACGGTAATATTTTCAAGGTTACTTTTGCTTGTAGGAATGTTGGAGTGTGTAGGTAGTAGTGGTTTTACTGCTTGTATGGCCACAGGGAAGTTGAAAAAATATGCATTGGTTATTACATCTATTGGAGGTTTAGAATTTCCTTTGAGTTGGTTATTATTCAAATTAGGGGCACCTGTTGTTTCAACATATTATCTTTATGTAATAATTACGTTTTTGGTTTTAGTTGCAAGAATGTTTTTATTGCAAAATATGGTGGGATTAAGTGTGAAGATGTATGTGAAACAAGTATTTATTCCTATGATAGGAACAACTATTGTTGCTATATGGCCATCTTTGTTTATTGTTTATGCGTTGAATGAATCTATTTTGCGTTTAATTTTTTCGATTATTGTTGGGGTGTTAATTTCTATATTTTCAGTATTATATATAGGGATGACTAAGAATGAGCGTGATGTTATTTTAAGTAAAGTTTTGAGTATAATATATCGTTTTAAAAATAAATAATATGAATATTTTATTATTAGGAGGTACTGGTGCAATGGGAGTACATCTATCATCGATTTTAGGATTAAGAGGTGAAGATGTTTATGTTACTACTAGGGGAAATAAAAAAGGTGAAGGTACTATAAAATATCTAAAGGGGAATGCGAAAAATATAGATTTTTTGCAGACTGTTTTGCAGATGAAAAAGTGGGATGCTATTGTTGATTTTATGGTTTATAACACAAAAGAATTACAAGAAAGGATAGATTTGTTGTTATCTGCTACGAAGCAATATGTTTTTTTAAGTTCTTCTCGTGTTTATGCAGAATCTCCTTCTGGAATTATAACCGAAGAAAGTCCTCGTCTGTTGGATGTTTCAAAAGATAAAGAATATTTATTGACAGATGAGTATGCTTTAGCAAAGGCTCGAGAAGAGAATATATTATATACTTCTTTAAGTAAGAATTGGACTATTATACGTCCATATATTACATTTAGTGAACAGAGGTTACAATTGGGGGTTATGGAAAAAGAAGATTGGTTGTGTAGAGTGTTGAACGGAGGGTCTATTGTTTTTTCTGAAGATATAGCACAGCATATTACAACAATGACATATGGGTATGATGTTGCTAAAGGGATAGCAGGAATTATTGGGAAAGAAAAGGCGTTAGGTGAAGCTTTTCATATAGTAACATCAGAGTATTATAAGTGGTCTGAAATTTTGGATATATACCTAAATGTAATTGAAGAAGAATTGGGTTTTAGGCCTAAAGTTGTTTTTACGAAGCAAGCAATAAATTTGCGATTTAAAAAATTGCAGTATCAAGTGAAATATTGCAGATTATTTGATAGAAGATTTGATAACTCAAAAATATTGTCTATTGTTCCAGACTTGGAGTTTACTTCAGTTAAAGATAGTTTGCGGAGTTGTTGTAAAGATTTAATAGAAAGTGGAAATTTTAAAAATAGTAATAATAATTTTTTATATGCTTTAATGGATAAGGAAGCTAAAGAATATATTTCATTTAGAAAATACAATGGTATAAAAAATAAAATTAAATATATTGTCTTTAGATTTTCTTTTTCTACATTGGTTAATAGATTAATAAATAGATAGTAATATGGAAGGGAAATATTATTCAAATGAGCGTAGTGTTCAGATATTAATTTCGTTATTGAAAGCTCATAATGTAAGAAAAGTTGTAGCTTCACCAGGTACGACGAATTTGTCGTTTGTTGCTTCTATGATGTATGATGCTTGGTTTGAAATATATTCGTCTGTGGATGAACGTTCTGCTGCATATATGGCATGTGGTTTAGCAGCTGAGAGTGGAGAGCCAGTCGTTTTATCTTGTACGGGGGCAACCGCATCAAGAAATTATATTTCAGCAATGACGGAAGCTTATTATCGTAAATTGCCAATTTTAGCGGTAACAAGTACTCAGGATGCTATGAGAGTAGGTCATCTTATTCCACAAGTTATAGATAGGAGTGTGCAAATTGCAGATACTTATATTTTGAGTGAACATATTAATATATCTGATAATGAGAATAGAGCATGGGATGCAAATGTAAGGATAAATAGAGCTTTATTAGAATTAAAGCATCGAGGTGGCGGACCTGTGCATTTAAATTTTACGACTCAATATAGTCGAGATTATTCTGTAAAAGAGTTACCACAAGAACGGGTTATACATAGAGTAACATATTTTGATCAGATGCCAATCATGCCTTCGGGTAAAGTCGCTATTTTTGTAGGTGCACATTTTAGTTTTACTAGCCAACAAGAAATTGCTATTGATTCTTTTTGTGCAGCGAATGATGCTGTTGTTCTTTGTGATCATACGAGTGGATATTATGGGAAATATCGAGTTCAAATGGCGTTGGTAAATAAACAATATTCATCTTATGATGTGTCAAATATTGATTTGTTGATTCATATAGGCGAGGTATCGGGTGATTATGAAGGTTTGGGCGTTAAACCAAAACAAGTTTGGCGAGTTAATGAAGATGGTTGTATTAGAGATTATTGGCGTAAATTAACTTATGTTTTTGAAATGCCAGAGGATATATTTTTTGAAAAATATACACCTCAAAAATATGAAATTAAAGATGATTTTCTTGTTAGGTGTCGAAAGATATATGATAACATCAAAATTCAGATACCAGAATTACCATTTTCAAATACATGGATTGCACAACAAACGGCTCATAGAATACCAAGTAATAGTATTGTGCATTTAGGAATATTAAATACTTTGCGTAATTGGAATTTTTTTGAATTTTCTTCTAATGTGAAATCATCTTGTAATACTGGTGGTTTTGGTATTGATGGCATAGTTTCGACATTAATAGGTGCTTCGTTGGCAAACAAAGATCAATTACATTATTTAGTGGTTGGGGATTTAGCCTTTTTTTATGACATGAATGTTGTTGGTAATAGACATGTTAGCTCTAATGTTAGGATATTATTGATAAATAATGGCAAAGGTACGGAATTTAGAAACTATAATCATCCTGGTGCTGCTTTTGGTGAAGATGCGGATGCTTATATTGCTGCAGGTGGTCATTATGGGAATAAATCACCATATTTGGTTAAGCATTATGCCGAAGATTTAGGTTTTGAGTATTTAGCAGCATCTTCAAAAGAAGAATTTTTAGTTAATTTAGATAGATTTACGGATTCTAATTTGACTGATAAACCAATGATTTTTGAGGTTTTCACTAATCACGAAGATGAAAGTAAAGCTTTAAAAATGATGAGTTATATAGATGTAGATGTTAGGGGGGTATTAAAAAGTAAGTTAGTTGGTGCAGCTCGTAGTGTTGTTGGTGAGTCAGGTGTAAATACTATTAAGAATATATTGAAACGATAACATATGAAATTAGGCATATTTACACAACCTTTGCACAACAACTATGGTGGTTTATTGCAATGTTTTGCGCTTCAAACGGTGTTGAAGCGCATGGGGCATGATGCTGTAGTGGTGAGGCGAGATTATAATAGATTTAATAAGCCTTTTATTCTAAAGTTTAGGAGTTTTATAAAAAATATTATCCGTGTATGTATAGGGCGTCGTTGGGCAAAGAATATTACGTTAGAGCAGTGGAATCATATTGGTCAACACACACAATATTTTGTAAACAAATATATCCAATCCAAAACACCTCGTTTAATAACAAATTCACAATTAAAAGAATATATCTCAAAAAATCATTTTGATGGCTATGTTGTGGGGAGCGACCAAGTATGGCGACCTCGATATTCTCCATGTATAACCAACTATTTTCTCGATTTTGCCGAGAATGCCGATGTGTGTCGTGTGGCTTATGCAGCATCATTTGGTGTCGATGAGTGGGAATTTTCGGCTGATATCACGCCACGTTGTGCACAATTAGCCCAAAAGTTCGATGCCGTTTCTGTTCGTGAAGCATCGGCTATAGGGTTGTGTAACCAATATTTAGGTGTCGATGCACTCCATGTTCTCGACCCAACAATGTTGCTCGAAAAAGAGGATTATATCGCCGTAGTAGAAGCCGAAAAAGAGCCGAAGTCTGCAGGCAATCTCTTTTGTTATGTGTTGGATAAAGCTGCCGAAAAAGACGAGGCTATTGCTCGTGTAGCAGATAGTTTGCATTTGCAACCATTCACCTGTATGCCATCGCTCAATGCATCATTTGAGAATTTAAAGAAAGATATCGATGCGTGTGTATTTCCACCAGTTACACGCTGGTTGCGAGGTTTTATGGATGCAGAGATGGTTATCACCGACTCATTCCATGGCTGTGCCTTTTCGATTATATTCAACAAACCATTTTGGGTTATTGGCAACGTAGCTCGAGGCATGGCACGTTTTCATTCATTGTTGTCGATTTTCGGTTTAGAGTCACGTCTTTTAGATGTCAACAATCTAGCCAATGTCGATTGGCAATCCCCAATCGATTGGGATAAAGTGAATGCCATCAAACACGATTGGCAAGAAAAATCAAAAGAGTTTTTAAAAAGTAATTTGGAGTAAATATGAATACACCTTTAGTTTCCGTAATAGTGCCAGTATATGGTGTAGAAAAATATATTGAGCGTTGTGCGCGAAGTTTGTTTGAACAAACATTGGAGAGTATAGAGTATATTTTTGTGGATGATTGTACTCCAGATAATTCTATAGAAGTATTAAAAAAAGTTCTTGAGGATTATTCGCATCGTAAAGAGCAGACCATTATTTATAAAATGTCCAAAAATAGTGGACAAGCAGCAGTTAGAAAATGTGGTGTTTTGCAAGCATCAGGAGAATATATCATTCATTGTGATAGTGATGATTGGGTGGATAGAAATATGTATAAGGAAATGTATGATAAGGCTAAATTGGGCGATTATGATATGGTAATTTGTGATTATTATACAAGTGATGGTAATATCCATAATATTTGTTCGTCAAGAACTGAGACAGATAAAAATATTATATTATCAAATATTTTAACACAAAAAATTGCATGTTCTCTTTGTAATAAGTTGGTGCGTAGAAAGTGTTATAATGAAAGTTTTGTTTTTCCAACTTACAATAATGGTGAAGATTTAGCTATGGTGATTCAATTAGTTGTTAATTCATCTAGTTTTGCATATACAGAAAAAGGTTTTTACTATTATTATATGAGTCCTAACTCTATTACAAGAAATGTTAATGAAAAAAACATTCTGCGTAATTGTCATCAAGCTTGTTATAATGCAAAATTTGTATCCGAATTATTAGTTGATAAATATGGACAACTCTTTGCTAATGATATTATTCATTTAAAATATTTAAAAAAGAATATAATGTTGTCTTTAGTATTAAAAAATAAATATTTAAAAGAATGGAGAAAAATTTTCCCAGAAATTAATTCTAGGATTCTATTTGTTTCTTCTTTGACTATAAGGGAAAAAATTAAATTTTGTTTGATTTTTATGGGTTTGTATTCATTTTTATTAGGTAGAAAAAAATATAATTAAAAAATATTTAAAAATGTTTAAATTGCAGAAAATATATTTTGGGGATATTTTTTCTTATTTGTGTGTTCTTTTTGCTGCATTAGTACCATTTACTGAATTTTACAATAAAATAGCCCTTTACTTGATTTTACCTTTGGCTTTTTTATGGTGTTTTTTTTCTTATAAAACTATAAGAAAAAATTATTATATAAAAATGTTAGTAGGTTTATTTGTTTGGGTTTGTGTGAGTTATATTATTTCTACTGATTTTGATTTGGCAAATAGAGAAATGAGACAAATCTTAGGTGTTTTTATATTAACATATATAACAGCATCATTAGCAAGTAAACCTCAATTGTTGCCTTATCTTTATTGTGTATATATTTTTTTATTAATATCAGCTTGGATTTATGCTTATGATAATATATTGATAAATATTAATTTTGGAGAAGAAAGGCTTAATGATGGTAGATTAAATGCAAATACTTTAGCTTATTATACATTTTTTGTCACTATTGCAATTTTTATATTAGCTGATATATTAAAAGGAAAGTTAGTTCTTTTTTTTCGTCTTTTGTTTTTTGCTGTTATTTTATTAAGTTTTTTTACAGCTATTTATACAGGTTCGCGACAAGTTATGGTTATACAAATTCCATTGATAGCTATTTTGTTATGGAATAGATATCTGAGAGGCAATTTTAAAAGTATTGTGATTTTATGTCTTGTTGTTGTTGGAATTATATATTTTTATGATAATTTTGGACGAGATATTTATGAAAATAGTTTATTAAAAAAGCGTAATGAGATAGAATTAAAAGAAGATTCTAGATTCGAATTGATTGTAGATGCTTTGGAAGCAGGATCTAAATCTCCTATTTTTGGGTATGGACCAGGGCATGCAGTTACAGTAACCAAAACTAAGCATTTTACGCATAATACTTTTTTGGAATTATTTGTTAATACTGGTATTTTAGGAGTTATTCTTTATTTAGTTATGTTGATAAGATTTATTTTTTTGCAATTTAAAAGATATAGAAAATATGGAGATAGAATGTATTTTACATTTTTAATTTTTGGTTTATTTTTCTTTTTAGATCAGATGTTTTATGTTTTTTATACAGGATTGTGGTTAATGTCTTTTTTTATTTTAGTAGCAACACATGCGGAAGTTTATTATAGAAAAATTAATTTTTAAAATATTCGATTATGCAAATAGTAATTAAAAATAAAAAATTTAGTTTGATACAAATATTATTTTTGTGCTTATACTATGGCGTTGGGCGTTATATGCCTGTGAGTCAGAGGTTTTTGGGATTAGGGGGGGCGTTTAGATTATTTTGTTGTAAAAGAATTTTTAAGTATTGTGGAGAAAATGTTAATATTGAAAAGGGAGCAGTTTTTGGTAGGGGGACGGATATAGAAATAGGTGATAATTCTGGGATTGGGATAAATGCTGTTATTCCTAGTGACATAAAAATTGGAGCAAATGTTATGATGGGACCAAATTGTTATATTTTAGTTTCAAATCATTCTTTCGATAGAGTAGATATTCCTATGTGTCAGCAAGGTTTTTCTGAACGAAAAAAAACAGTTATTGAGGATGATGTTTGGATAGGGAGAAATGTTACTATGACGCCAGGAAGAACAATAAAAAAGGGATCTATTGTGGGTGCTTGTTGTGTGCTTACTAAGGATTTTCCAGAATATTCTATAATAGGAGGTAATCCATCAAAATTAATTAGAAGTAGAAAATAATTTGTATGAAAATTTTACATATTCATCCATCAATGGCAGGAGGAGGCTGTGAGGCAATAATTTGTAGTCTTGCCAATGAAATGGTTAAAACTCAAGATGTTTCTGTTTGTAGTATTTTTAAACCAAAAGATACAGATGTTTTTTGGTTTAAATTAAATACGGATATAAAAAAATATACACTTGGAAAACAAAATAAAGGTTTTTCTATTAAAGAAATTTGGGCTGTTTATAGATTGATAAAAAAAGAAAAATTTGATATTGTTTATCTTCATGGATTTATACAATATTATTTACTTGCGGTTATTTTATTGTGTCGTAGGGTTAAATTTTGTTATACGGTTCATTCTGATGCTTTTAAGGAAAATGTAGGATGGAGTAAGAAATTATTTAAAATAAAAAGATTTCTTTTTGCGCATAAATGGATTGTCCCAATAACAATATCTAATGCTTCACAAAATTCATTTACAAATTTATATAATTGTTCTTCTGAATTGATTTTTAATGGTGTGGCTAAACCAAAGATAAAGATTGAGGCATCCGAGTTAATTCAAAAATATAGATATACCCCAAAAACTAAAATTTTAATTCATCCAGGGCGTATAACAGAAGCAAAAAATCAATTAGTGTTGTGTAAAACGATAAAACATTTAATTGATGATGGTGAGGATGTTGTTTTGTTGATAGCTGGGGCTAATCAAGATCAACAAATTTTTGATAGTATTGAGCCATATTTTAATGATAGAATTGTATATTTAGGAGAAAGAAATGATATTCCTAACTTGATGAGTTATTCAGATGCTTTGTGTTTACCGAGTATTTGGGAGGGGCTTCCTGTTGTTTTGTTAGAAGCATTGTCTGTTGGTTGTGTGCCAATTTGTTCTCCTGTTGGAGGTATTGTAGATGTTGTGAAATCTGGAGTTAATGGTTTATTGTCAGAAAGTAGTGATGAAAATGATTTTTATAATGTAATGAAAAAATTTATTTCATTGTCAATAGAAGATGTGAAAGATATGCAACAGAGATGTTTGCAGTCTTTTGAACTATATGATATTACAAATACAGCGAGGGAGTATATTCGTGTTGCATCTCAAAAATAGAATTATATGAAAATATCAGTTATCATACCTTCTTATAAACCACAAAATTATATTTGGGAGTGTTTGGATTCTTTGAAAAATCAAACATTTTCTAAATCTGATTTTGAGATTATTTTGGTTTTGAATGGATGTAACGAACCATATAAAACCCAAATAGATAATTATATAGAAAAGAATTTACAAGGATATAATGTAAATTTTGTTCAAACGGATCAAGGTGGGGTATCAAATGCGAGGAATATTGCTTTGGATGTAGCTCAAGGAGAATATATTACTTTTATAGATGATGATGATTTTGTGTCGGAAGTTTATTTGGAGGAATTGTATTTAAAGGCTACGCCTGAAGTTATATCTTTGTGTTATCCATATGCGTTTGATGATGGTAAAATAGAAGTTCAAAGAAATTATGCAATTACTGATGTATTTGATAAGAACTTTAGAAGTGGAAAACAAGAATATAAGAGGGGTAGGAAATATTTTTCAGGTCCTTGTATGAAATTAATCCCTAAAGATTATATAAGTGATAGAAGGTTTGATGTGAGATTCAGAAATGGCGAGGATAGTATATTTATGTTCTTGATTTCAGATAAGTTTAAATTTGTAGATTTTACGTCAAAAGAAGCTGTATATTATAGGAGATATAGAGAAAATAGTGCTCAATTCTCGAAAAGGTCAATAAAGAAAGTTATAGTAAATCAAATAAAAATGATATTAGAGTATTGTAAAATATATTTTTGTAATATTAAAAATTATAATTTTGTTTTTTTTGTGACAAGGTTTTTGGCAACATTTAAATCTACCTTGTATAGTTTAATGAAATGATAGTTTAACAACTCTTTAGTTATGAATTTATTAGGAGCTTTAAAAAATGTAGTAAAAAATAGTTCTATATTATCAAAAATATGGAAAGTAATATATAGGATTATTTTTAAAATCGATCCAAAAATATTAGCAAATTTGGTTTATAAAAGTCGATTTAATAAAAATATAGATTGGAATAATCCGCAAGATCTTATTGAGAAAATATATTGGTTACAGATGTATAGTGATACTTCTTTATGGACGCTTTGTGCCGATAAATATCGAGTAAGAAGGTATGTCGAATCTAAAGGATGTGGAGCATATCTTAATAAACTTTATGGTATGTGGGAAGATGTAGATGATATTAATTGGGAGTCCTTGCCTAATAGTTTTGTTTTAAAGTGGAATAATGGGAGTGGTCAAGTTATTTTAGTAAAAGATAAAACAAAATTGGATATTGAGGCAACAAAAAAGGTTCTGCGTTCATGGTTACAAAGCAATTATGGTTATGAAGGTGCTCAACTTCATTACCTTAGAATAAAATCTTGCATAATCGCAGAAGAATATCTAGTAAATACTAAAGAAGAAGATAAATCTTTAGTTGATTACAAATTATGGTGTTTCCATGGAAGCCCTAGTTTCTTTTTAGTGGTTTATGATAGGAAGGGGGAAAATTATAAGTTGTCCGCATTTGATCTTGAATGGAATAATATATCAGAGAAAATCTTTAACAAAGACTCTATTCATTATAGTGGGGATGATTTCCCCAAACCAAAATCTTTTAATGAAATGATAGATGTAGCGACTAAACTTTCTCAAGATTTTGTTGAAGTGAGGGTTGATTTTTATGAAATAACAGAAAAGCCAATATTTGGGGAACTTACGTTTACCACAGGTTATGGATATTATTCACAAGATTTTTATAGAGAATTGGGGCAATTGATTGATTTAACACAAGTATCAAAGATTTAGTTTGGTGAGTTCTAATCGAGTATCGAACATTATCTTTAGCCTTGAAAAATAGAACTATACGTTTTTTAAATTAATAAAAGTTAACGACTTTGAAGGAGTATAGTTTTATTTTTGATGGAATCAAACCGATGCATTATGTTTTTGTTTTGTGTTGGGTGTAGAACTCTAGATCAGTTGACTAATGACTCAGACAATCATATTGAGGCGTGGCACGATGGTTATGGTGTTAAAGTGCAACGGACTTTTGATTTGCGTAATAAAGAATTTGTTATTTCAGACAAAGTTGATTCAGCAAAAGAGGGTATAAGTTATATACATTTTGCGCCAGGAGTTGTGCCTATGGTAGATGGCAACAGATTGATAGCTACACAAGCAGATGTTGTTGTTGAAGGGGCAAAAGAGATTGAGATTGCAGACGATTGGGCATCCGTTGAATATAATAAATTAGAGCCGATTAAAGTGGCTAAAATAAAATTTAATTCAGATTTAAAATATAAAATTCTGTTGAAATAAATTAGTATATAGGTTTAGATGTGTAATTTTGACATTGAGTATTTTTGAATATTGAATATATTATAATAAGTATCGTTTTTTTTATTGACATATTTTATGAAAGTATTATTGGTTTCTTTTTATTATCATCCAGAATTGGGTGCTGCTCCTTCTAGAATTACTAATATGGCGAATGGTTTGAAACGAGAAGGAGTTGATGTAGATGTGCTTACATGTTTGCCAAATTATCCGAAGGGGAAAATTTTTGAAGGATATAGAGGTCGAATATCAAAAAAAGAGGTAATAGATGGTATTAATGTTTATCGCTATTGGACTTATGCTTCGGTCTCTAAGAATGTTATTCTTAGAGCTTTTGGTATGTTGTCTTTTGCATTGGTAATGTGGTTATTTGCTTTTAAACGAAAATTGATATGTAGTTATGACAAGGTTATTGTTCAAAGTCCTCCTTTGTTTGTGCCTTTGTCGGCTATAATTTTGTTTAAATCTTTGTATAATAGAAAAGTTATATTGAATATTTCAGATTTATGGCCTTTGTCTGCTGTTGAATTAGGGGCTATGAGTGAAGGTGGGAAAATGCATAAAATTTTTTCATGGATTGAGCGTTTTATTTATCGTAAATCTGATGCTATTTTGGGGCAATCGAATGAGATATTAAGACATATAAATGAATTTGAATCGCCAAAGTATAAATTTTTATATAGAAATTTGCAAAAATATGACGTTAATGTTGAATTTCATAAGAAGGGTGAGGTTGTTAAAATCGTTTATGCTGGTTTGCTTGGTGTTGCTCAAGATATATTAGGAATAATTAAAAACATTGATTTTAAAGGGCTAGGGGTTGAGTTCCATTTGTATGGTGGAGGAAATCAAACAAATAGTATTGTTGAATATATCAATAATAATTCTTGTAATGTTTTTTATCATGGATATGTAGATAAGTCTCAAATGGCTAATGAATTAGCAAAGTATGATGTGTCTATAGTGCCATTGGTGGTAAGAATTAAAGGTGCTGTTCCATCAAAAATATTTGATATTATTCCTATGGGAATGCCTGTATTATTTTGTGGCGGAGGTGAAGGCGCTGAAATTGTGAAAGAATATAATTTGGGATATGTTTCTGAGCCACAGGATTATAAGGCGCTTTCTGAAAATATAGCACGATTAAAATCATTGTCTGATGAGGAGTATATTTTATTATCGAAAAATTGTGTAAAGGCATCTAAATCAGATTTTGATTTTGATGTACAAATGAAAAAAACATTTGATTTTATTTCTAGTATATAGTGTAATCTTAAACTTTGTTTTTGTGTATGAATGTAACTTTGATTGGTGCGAGTGGATTTGTTGGAACAAGATTGCTCGATTTGTTAAAAGGGGAAGACTATAGTCTTAAAAACATTGATTTATTACCAAGTCATTTTTTCAATGATTTAACAACAATTGGTGATGTTCGTAATGTTGAACAGATGAAAGAAATGTTGAAAGGTTCAGATCTTGTAGTTCTTTTAGCTGCTCAACATAGGGATGATGTCACTCCTATATCTCTGTATTATGATACTAATGTAGGTGGAATGAAATCAACATTAGAGGCTATGGAATGTAATGGTATTAAACGATTAGTGTTTTTTTCATCTGTTGCGGTTTATGGATTGAATAAAGAAAATCCTAATGAAGAACATCCTAAAGATCCGTTTAATCATTATGGTAAATCAAAATGGGAAGCTGAACAGGTTCTACAAGAATGGTATAAAACTCATCAAGATTGGAATATTGATATTATAAGGCCAACTGTTATTTTTGGAGAAAGAAATAGGGGTAATGTTTATAATTTATTGCATCAGATATCAGGGGGTAAGTTTTTGATGGTTGGTAGTGGTTGTAATAAAAAATCAATGGCGTATGTGGGAAATATAGTTGCTTTTGTAAAATATATGATTGATAATGTAAATCAAGGCTATAATGTATTCAACTATATTGATAAACCTGATTTTACAATGAATGAATTAGTTGGTTTAGTTGAAAAGGTTTTAAATAAAAAAATTCCTAAAGTACACTTCCCTTATTGGATTGGTATGTGTGGTGGCTATTGTTTTGACTTATTGGCTAAATTGACAGGTAAAAAATTATCAATTAGTTCTGTTCGTGTAAAAAAATTCTGTGCGACAACAGAATATGATGCAACTAAAGTTCAAAGTACTGATTTTAAAGCTCCATTTTCTCTTGGAGAGGGATTGTCTCGAACTTTAGAGTTTGAGTTTATTAAACCAAAAACAGATGATGTTGTTTTTAAATCTGAGTAAAAATAGTTTTATTTGTATGAAAAAAATTATCGTTGTGGCGGGTGCTCGCCCTAATTTTATGAAAATTGCTCCGCTTATGCATGCTTTGGCTGGGCATAAGGAAATTGAAACAGTGTTGGTGCATACAGGTCAACACTATGACGTGAAAATGTCGGGTCAGTTTTTCGAAGAACTCAATATACCTCATCCTCATGTGAACCTCGAAGTGGGCTCGGCTTCGCAAGCGGTGCAGACTGCTCGTATCATGGAGCGTTTCGAAAAGGTGTGCCTTGATGAACGTCCTGATGCTGTGCTTGTGGTGGGTGATGTGACTTCGACTGCTGCATGTACGCTCGTGGCGGCTAAACTCGAAATCAAAACTATCCACTATGAGGCTGGGCTCCGTAGTCGCGACCGCTCGATGCCTGAAGAAATCAACCGCCTCGTGACTGACTCTATATCGGATCTTTTCCTCACTACTTCGGTAGATGCCGATGATAACCTATTGAAAGAGGGTGTGCCTGCCGAGAAAATCGAAATGGTGGGTAACCTTATGATCGACTCGCTCGTGGCTAATCGCGATAAGGCTTCGGCTTCGGCTCTCAACTTCCAACTTCTTAACCGCAACAAAGAGATTTGCTTTGGTGAGGATTTCAAACGTGGTGCGTATGGGGTAATGACTTTCCATCGCCCTGGCAATGTAGATGATAAGGCATCGTTGGAGCGTTTGGTTGAAATATGGGGCGAGGTGTCGAAACGTGTGCCTTTGGTCTTCCCTGTGCACCCTCGCACTTACAAAAATATTCAAGCTTTTGGTCTCCAAGAGAAAATTGATGCTTATGAGCACCTCTATTTCATCGAGCCATTGGGTTATTTGCAATTTATTAACCTCGTGCAAAATTCGCAATTCACTTTGACCGATTCGGGTGGTATTCAAGAGGAGACTACTTATCTCAACTTGCCATGTCTCACTGTGCGCCCTAACACCGAACGCCCTGTGACTGTGTGGGAAGGCTCGAACAAGCTCATCACTATCGACGATATCTTGCCAGAAGTAGCCCTCATACTTGACGGCAAAGGTAAATGTGGTCACACCCCAAAATTCTGGGACGGCGACGCTGCTAAAAGAATCGTGGCAAAACTTGAAAAGTGGCTTTGATTTAGTTACAAGTTACTAGTGAAAAATATATCTCCCCTTGTGTCGTGGTGATGCGAGGGGAGATTTTTTTTGTCCTACATAGATTTTGTTAGACAGAATGGCATAAGGACAGAAAATAGTAATAAGTAGTAAGTAATAAGTAATAAGACAAATGATGCTGTGATATTCTTTCTATTATCTACTACTTTATATTAATAGATTTATGCCTTCTGAAACCAAAGTTTCATCTCTGCGAAATAAAGACAGATTTTTACTTACTGCGGACGTGATGATGGTTGATAGTCGGCAGATGTACCCCCCCTCCCCAGTTCTACGGCAGCTCCCCTTTATCTTTATGGTTTTAAGCATCCAATTGGTACAACCCAAACTCCATCGTTAGGTCGTTGATATGAATAATCACCAATAGCGGTTAATACCATGAGGAAAGATGGCATTAGCATCTTGTCTTTGTCTATTTTATTTGCTAAATTGAGTAAAGTCTTTGCTCCTTTTTCTATAAGGTTAGCTCCACCTAATTTTATTTCTATTAGGCCATATGTGCCATTACGGCGATGTAGTATGGCGTCACACTCTAATCCTGCTGCATTGCGGAAATGAAAAATATTCCCTTGTAGAGCATCTGCATAGACACGAAGGTCTCGTACTGCCATTGATTCAAAGAAAAGTCCAAAGGTTTGTAAGTCGTTTATCAAGTCGGACGGACCGATGGATAGTGCGCTGACGGCTATACTTGGGTCAACAAAATATCGAGTGTCTGAGGTTTGAATAGCGGATTTGCTTCTTAAATTGGGGTTCCATGCGGGCATATCTTCAATGACAAATAATTTTTTTAGTGCGTCTATATAGTCTGATACGGTTTCATATGTAATTGATACGTTGTCATTGTTTTTTATGTCATTTGCTAGAAGATTTAAACTAACGCTACTACCTTGATTTCTAGCATAAGATCGTAGGAGGAGTCTTGTACGTTCACTATTTCGTCTAACATTATCTACACGATGAATATCTGTTTTATAAATGGCTTCATAATAGTCAAAAGCTTCATCAAGAGCAATGTTTTTGTTTAATAATGTAGCTTTGGGCCATCCTCCTCGACAAATTAGATAAGCAATGTCTTCTAGCGTCAAATTGTTATTTTGAACTTCTATATTTTTTCCTTCAAATAAGTCATTTAAGCTAACACTGCCATTAGATTCACCCGATTCCCATAAACTCATTGGACGCATTGTGATACGACCAATACGGCCAGTTCCACTATGAACGATCTTTTCTTGTTCGATAGGTACACTACTTCCTGTTAGAATAAATTGGCCAACATTTTGGCGTCGATCAACTTCTGAGCGTACCATATCCCATAGAGATGGAACTGTTTGCCATTCATCAATTAAGCGAGGTGTATCACCTAATAATAATGATTTGGGGTTGACTTGTAGTGCTATTTGTGCATTTGATAATATGATACTATCTCCTAAATCTAATATACTTTTTGCGTATTGTTTTGCTGTTGTTGTTTTTCCGCACCATTTAGGTCCTTCAATAAGAATAGCTCCTTTGCCTTGCAGACGGCGTTCAAGGATTAAATCAGTAATTCTTTTTTTATATAAAATGTTGGTCATATTATGGATGTTTTTAAGACGATGCGAAGTTACAAAAAAACAGTGAATTATACAAGTTATTCCGCAATTTTTTGGTTTTTTATTCCGCAATTTTTTGTTTTTTTATTCCGCAATTTTGTATTAGAAATAAATTTTATGATGGTGAGAGAAAGGAGTTCGAGTGTTTTGCTCTTGGTTTTGCAAGTGGTATGTATGCTGTGAATGTGCCTATTGGGCAATGGCATAACCTCGAAGTTATAGAACCTGCTGTAATCTTTGAAGCTAAAGATGGCGCTTATGCGCCTCTTACAGAAGAGGATGTTATTTAACTCACTTCGGGAGTGTCTAAGCTCGAAAGTCAATGGTCGAATGTCGATAGTCAATAGTGAAAAATATATCTCCCCTCGTGTCGTGGTGATGCGAGGGGAGATTTTTTTTTTTGTCCTACATGGATTTTGTTAGACAGAATGACATAAGGACAGAAAATAGTAATAAGTAGTAAGTAATAAGTAATAAGACAAATGATGCTGTGATATTCTTTCTATTATCTACTACTTTATATTAATAGATTTATGCCTTGCTGAAACTAAAGTTTCATCTCTGCGAAATAAAGACAGATTTTTTGTTTGCTTGGGTTAATAGTTAGTGGACAATAGATAATAGTTGAAGGTTGTAAAGCAGAGAATTTGCTGTAAATTGGTAAAAAACTTGCTAAAACTTGCTAATTTTGCAAAAATTAGCAAGTTTTATTAGGTTTATTGGATGTTTTTTTGTACCTTTGTGGGCAAAATTAAATATTATAATGTTATGTTTGAATCTGCACCATTGATAGAAAAAGATGTTTACATCAAAGCATTGATGGGTGAAACATCGGAAGAGGCTAATGATATTGTTGATAAGATTAATGAGAAGTATGAGTATTGGGATAAGGTGAAATATAAGCCTCTTTCTGGTGGTTATACTTCGCAACAATTGTGGTCGCATGTTAAGGCTTCGCGTGCATTGGGAGCTAAAACTATATGGGCGAAATATGGCATAAAGCTTTCGGTGACGAATAAAATGCAACAGATGTGTCATGACTTTGATATGATTTTTGGAAGTTTTTGGGAGTTGGATACAATGCCTCAAACAGCAGATAAGAAGAGATATTTGGCTAGTTCGTTGATGGAGGAGGCTATTTTTTCGAGTCAGATGGAAGGCGCTGTGACTACTCGTGCCGTGGCGAAAGAGATGCTGAAAAAGGGTATTTCTCCTCAAAATAAATCGCAGCAGATGATATCCAACAATTATAAAACTATATGTTATATTGTAGAGCATAAAGATGAGCCTCTTACGGCAGAAAATATACGTTTGATTCATAGCTTGATGACTAATAAAACATTGAAAAACGAGGAAGATGTAGGGCGTTTTAGGACAGAGCAGGATGATGTAGTGGTTGAAAACCAGTTGACGGGTGATGTGGTGCATACTTCTCCACCTGCTTCTGATTTGGCTGAATTTATTGATGATTTGTGCCAATTTTTTAATAATGGGAATGGGAAAGTCTTTATTCATCCAATTATTCGTGGTATAATTGTTCATTTTATGATAGCATATATGCACCCATTTGTGGATGGTAATGGTAGAACAGCAAGGGCGTTGTTTTATTGGTATATGCTGAAAGAGAAGTATTGGTTGACTGAATATATGTCGATTTCGAGAGTTATTGCAAATTCGAAACGTAGTTATGAAGATGCGCTTCTTTATACTGAATTAGATGGTTGTGATATAGGATATTTTGTTGCTTATAATTTGCGTGTGCTGGATATTTCGTATCGTCAGCTGAAAGGTTATATTGAGAAGAAGCAGCGAGAAAAGCAAAAGGCAAATATGTTTATTGTGACTAATAGAAATATCAATGAGCGTCAAGCACAAATAATACAATATTTTGTAGAACATTCTACGGCTGTAGTGACCGTGAAAGATATGCAAAATAGATTTTTGGTTGCATCGATGACTGCTCGGAAGGATTTGGTTGATTTAGTTGATAAAGGTTATCTTGTTGAGATAGCTATTAATAAAGTAAAAATGGGCTATATAAAAAGTGATGCATTTGATGAGTTAGTTAGAGTTTGATATTTTAATGATTTGCTGACTCCGATTTTTTTCACAACGAAAAAAATCGGAGTTGTTATTTTGTTGTTATTTAGGTATTTATATGTGTATTTTGTGGGATATTGATAAAAAATTTGTCGGTTTTAAAAAAAATATGTACCTTTGCAAATTGAATTTACGAAGTGAGGCTGCACCTCGGTAATCTAAAATAAATTTTGATTACTCTCGGTTTGCACTCACTTTGCAAAATAAATTTTGCCAAGTTGAGCTGCACCTCAGCATAGCTCAATAAATTGGCTCTGCATTCGGTTTGCATAAACTTTGTAAACAAAATAGATAAAATGATATGATGAATCCATTTAAATTTGGAACTATTGTTGAGAGTAGTTTCTTTACAGATAGAAGAATTGAGTTGCAACAGATAAAATCTGTATTAAATAGTGAGAACCATTTAATATTGATTAGTCCTCGTCGTTTTGGAAAAACTTCGTTGGTGGTGAAGGCTTTGCAAGAATCGGAACGTAAGCATATTATGATTAATTTGCAAAGTGTGGTGAGTGTGGAAGATTTTGCAAGTAGATTGTTGAAAGAGGTTTTTAAGATATACAAGTTTGAAAAACTTAAATATATGATTAAAAATTTTAGAGTTGTACCTACTCTTTCAATTAATCCGATGACGGATGGGGTGGATGTCGCAATACAACCAATGGTGGATAGTAGGGTGATGATTGAGGATGTTTTTTCGCTTTTGCAGATGTTGGCAACTGAAAATGATAGACTTATTGTGGTGTTTGACGAATTTCAAGAGATTAAGGCTATTGATAAAAATCTTGACCGTGTGTTGAGGTCAATTATACAATTGCATAAAAATATTAATTATTTGTTTTTGGGGAGTCAGGAATCGATGATGCGTGAGATTTTTGAAAAAAAGAAGTCGCCTTTTTTCCATTTTGGACAGTTGCTGAATCTTGATAAAATCCCATATGAAGATTTTAAGTTATATTTGTATGATAGGTTGAGCTT
The DNA here is from genome assembly GCA_017467185.1 of Paludibacteraceae bacterium. GTDB lineage: Bacteria > Bacteroidota > Bacteroidia > Bacteroidales > Paludibacteraceae > Aphodosoma. The sequence goes on from JAFTSS010000080.1 coordinate 30,791, forward strand.
TATGGATGATGCTGATAGAGTGTGTGATGAGATATTGGATTTTACGAAATGTCACCCATACTACACGCAACAATTGGCTTCGCAGGTATGGGAGAAAGGGAAAAATGGTGAAATGGAGAATATTGTTGAGGAAGCAATAAATAGATTGTTGGAGTTTCATGACTTGAATTTTGAGCGTATTTGGCTGAATTTTAATAATACGGATAAGCGTATTTTGATTTGGTTGGCAAACAATAATAAACCGTATACTTTGTTGGGTATTGCTCAAAGTACGATTTCTAGTTCGTTGAAGAGAATGCTAAAAGATGGTTATGTGATAAAGACCACTGAGTATGAGGTGGAGGACCCGTTTTTTAGAAATTGGATTTTGTCTCGTTAATTTTATTTTTTTGTTAAGATGAAAAATAGTTTTATTATTTCAATATTTTTATTGTTGGTTTCTGTTGGCATGGTGGCTCAGGAGCAACGACCTGCTACATTGGGTGGCGCGCCTGAATATTTGGGTTACACTCAGGTGTATGATTTTATTGAGGAGATGGCTGATATGGGCATCATTAGTGTTAATTCGGTGGTGAAGCCATACGATAGGAATCAGATTGCGGCTTGGCTTGTAGAGGTGGCGGAGTCTGACACGTTGTTGTCGGTGCGTCAGCGTAAGGAGTTACTGTTCTACTTGAATGATTTTGCTCTTGAGTGTGAGGGTATGTATGATGGTATTGTGCAGTGGTCGAATGTGGGTTCTATTGTTAATAGAGATTTGTGGGGAGATGCTTTTTCAATTCATAATTCACAATTCACAATTCATAATTCACAACAATCGGACCCCTCAGTCCTACGGACAGCTCCCCTAAAACAGGGGAGCAATAGTGAGACCGCATATTCTCCCCCTGTTTTAGGGGGAGTACCCGAAGGGGGAGGGGGTAATAACTCTCAACTCTATTCTTTGTCATTATTGCAACCTGCATTTCATTATGCTGATAAGTGGTTTGAGTGTAAGATAAATCCTATATTGGGTATGGACTTGACGATGAATAGTCATGGGATGGTGATGCATCGATGGTATGGGGCAGAGATACGTGCTGATATTATGGATCATTTAGCAGTGTGGGGTTCGATTCGTGACCATTCGTATTCGGGGCAATATCTTGATAAGAGTTACTATGAGAGTATAGGTCAAAAGGTGTCGTATGGTGGAGTGTTGTCGAGACCGGAATTTTTGAATATGTTGCCTGGTGGGTCGTATCATCCGATGTCGTACGGTGGTGATTATGCCGAAATTCGTGCAGGTATTAAGGCTTATACTTGGTGGGGTTCGATAGGTTTGGTTAAAGATAATTTACAGTGGGGTGATTCTTATTATTCGTCAAATATATTGTCGGGTCGGGCTCCGTCGTTTCCGATGATTGAGTTGAAATTGAAACCTTGTAAGTGGTTTAGATTGGATTATATTCATGGCTTTTTGGCAAGTGAAGTGGTGGATTCGACAAAATATTATTCTGGAGATACAACTATAGTCGGCGTGAAAGATAAGTTTTATCGTCCTGCGGCGAAGTATTTAGCTGCAAATATGTTGACATTTACACCTGTGAAAGGATTGGATTTGTCGGTAGGATCATCTATAGTATATGGTACAGGCTCAATGTGGGCTGCATTCTCGTTGCCGATTTCATTCTTTAATTCAATAGATCATCAGATGAATTTTAATGCTGCTGATAATGAAAATTCTCAGATATTTTTGAATATATCGACACGAAATTTGAAATATACACATTTTTATGCCTCAGTATTTGTAGATGAATTTAGATTTGGGCGATTGAAAAAATCAAGTAATCAGTTTAATTTCTTCGGTTGGAAAATAGGGGGGCGTGTGTCGAATTGGCCTGTGAAGGATTTATCTGTTATGGTGGAATATACGCAGACCAATCCTGGTACTTATGAACACTTGTATGATTTATTGAAATATACGACAAATAATTATGGTTTGGGGCATTATTTAGGTGACAATGCGCGTGAGGTGGTAGCTAAAGTGTCATATAAACCTGTGCGTGGTTTGACTTTGGATTTGAGTTATGTAGGGGGGTGGAAATATAATGAATTAGTGTATGGATATGATGCAACTTTTATTATGCGTAAGCCATACGAGAATGTTGTTTGGCGTAATGATGAAGTAAAATTGCATGCTGTGTATGAGGTGGTTAATAATGCATACGCTTTTCTTGATTTTGGGTGGAATAATGCACGTGGTTTTGATGTAGAGAATGAAAATGTCGGTGCTGAAATCCGCCTCGATGCTGAAGGATACCTAAAACGCTACACCCCTGCGTTCTATTGGGGTCAGAATTTTACGGTTAAGATGGGATTCTCGTTTTATTATTGAAATGTCAGCAGTTAATAATCAACAGATAATGAATTACTAATATATTTAGTTTTTTATGAGAAATAAGATTTTAGAATTATTGCACAATCGTAGAGAAAATGTAGAGGTTGAATTTAAGAGTGCAAAAGGTGGTTTCCCTGGAAGTTTTTGGGAGACTTTTTCGGCGTTTGCAAACACTAATGGTGGTGTGATTGTTTTAGGTGTGAAAGAACATAAAGGTGTTTTTGTATATGATGGTTTTGATGATGTTCAAATTGAGAAATTGAAGAAAACTTTTTGGGATTGTGTGCATAATAAAGATAAGGTTAGTGTTACTTTGTTGGCTGAGAAAGATGTAAAAGAACTTGAAATAGATGGACGCAAATTGCTTATCTTTGCTGTTCCTCGTGCTCCATACGATTTAAAACCTGTATATTTAACGCGTAATCCTTTTGGTAATACCTTTAAAAGAAATCATGAAGGAGATTATAGATGTACAGATCTGGAGGTGAGATTGATGTTTGCTGATGCGCAACATGCTTCTAAAGCCTTTGATAATCAGATATTACCTAATTACTCAATGGCGGATATTGATATGGCTACGCTTAAAGGCTATCGTCAACGATTTATGTTGCGTAGAGAAAATCACCCTTGGAATGATGAGGATGATATGGGCTTTTTAACAAAATTGGGGGCTTATAGGATTGATAGAGAGACAGGAAAAGAGGGATTTACTCGTGCTGGAATTTTGATGTTTGGAAAGACAGAAAGCATAACAGATGAAGTCTGTGTGCCTTGGTATTTTGTTGATTATCAGGAGAAATTAAGTGAGGACGTAGAGGTTAGGTGGTCGGATAGAATCTATCCTGATGGAACTTGGGAAGCTAATTTGTATCAGTTTTTTTTCCGTGTCTATAATAAATTAGTACAAACATTACCAACACCATTTCAATTGGAGGGTGCTGAGCGAAAAGAGGAAACTTCGGCTCAGATTTCTCTGAGGGAAGCTTTGGTAAATGCTTTGGTACATTGTAATTATGCCGAACAAGGTAATATTTTGGTAACAAGAACAAAAAATCAAATAGTTTTTCGTAATCCAGGCACGATGCTTATTGCTGTTGAGGATTTTTATGCTGGTAGTATCAGTTTGTGCCGAAATTCAATTCTACAGAAGTTTTTTGTTCAGTTAGGCTATGGAGAAAAAGCTGGTAGTGGTGCTGATGTTATTTCTAAGGGTTGGATTGATAATGATTTAAAAAAACCAGTATTGATAGAACGGGTGCAACCTGATGCTGTTTCTTTGGTTTTTGATTTATCTGATTTAGATGTGAAGTTTAAGCAAGATACTACCCAAAAGAGAGAAAATACTACCCTAAAGGAGCAAGATACTACCCAAAAGAAAGAAAATACTACCCAAAAGGAGCAAGATACTACCCAAAAGAGCAAAAATACTACCCAAAAGAAAGAAAATACTACCCCAAAGAGCAAAAACACTACCCAAAAGAAAGGACAAAACACTACCCAAAAGAGGTCAGCTCTTCAATTGTCAATTATTGAATATTTGAGACAGCATCCTACTGCTACTCGTGAAGATATGGTTAATAATATTCCAGAAGCAACAATAGATGGAGTAAAATATAGTCTTACGCGATTGAAGAAATTGGGTGATATAGAGCGTGTTGGTGGGCGTAAAACAGGTTATTGGGTTGTTTATTATGAATAAAAAAATTTGTGATATAAACGTGAGGATGGCTGTGGGTGAGGTGTACTCATTCAGGGTGGGGGAGTATGCTCCGATGCATCGGGTGGAGTTGATGGGGCGATTGGTCTATTGTGGATTTGAGATTATGGAAGCAGATGATGAGGTAATACGTGTGAGAAAGGTGAAAAATGTGAATGTTGAGGATTGTCTTGAACGGGAATATGGGTGGATTGTGAAGTTGCGTCGGGTGGGTAAAGATGGGCGAAGATTTAATATTTATAAATTGCGCACGATGTATCCATACGCTGAATATTTACAGAAATGGATGTATGAACAGTATAATCTTGATAATAAGGGGAAGATAGCTAATGATTTTCGTATAACTAAAATTGGGCGTTGGTTGCGCAGGTTTTGGATTGATGAGCTGCCAAATCTTTGGAACTTGTTGCGTGGTGAGATGAAATTGGTGGGGGTACGTCCGTTGTCGGAACATTACTATTCATTGTATCGCGAAGAGGTGCAGATGGCTCGAATAAAATATAAACCAGGATTGTTGCCTCCGTTTTATGTGGATAAACCATCGACGTTAGAAGAGATACAAGAGTCGGAGATGAGGTATTTGGAGGCTTGTGCTAAAGACGGAGTGTGTCGGACCGATTGGTGGTATTTCTGGAAAATAGTTTTTCGTAGATAAATTTACGACATAAAGACAAAAAGTATATAATTTTTATATTATGACATAGAGGTCTTATTTTGTTTCACAAAATATCGACCTAAAAGACATGTATTTAGTGTCGAGATGCGACAGTTGCATGTAGGGCTGTAAGAATACTGGTAGTGGTATAAACCTCAGTGTGATAATGGAAATAGTAGTCCCGTAGGGACGTAAGAATACAGGCAGGGGTGTAAACCCCTGTTACAGATATGCACAATAAAAAAACCCCGTAGGGGTGAAAGAGACTAGAATATGGGAAATTCATTAGTAAAAATAGACATACATCTAATATTTCACATAAAAAGCACAGGGATCAAATTGCGCGAGAGCGATTTTAATGATATTTTTGCATATATTGGAGGAATAATAAAAGGTGCGCACGGCATACCAATTGCGATTGCTGGTCGCCCAGATCATGTGCATATATTGACCTCATTACCCAAAATGATAGCATTATCAGAATTTGTTCGTATTATAAAATCCAATAGTAGCAAATGGATAAAGACAAAAAATGTTGGATATAAGCAATTTGAATGGCAAGAAGGGTATGGGGCGTTTTCGGTGAGTCCGACATTGTTGGATAAAACGATAAATTATATTCGTAGTCAGGAGGAGCATCATACGAAGAGAAATGCCAAGGAGGAATATAAAATGTTTTTGGATGCGTATGGTATAGAATATGACGAGCAATATTTGATTGATGATTAAAACTCTGTCACCCCTTCGGGGTTTATGGTGTGTATGATACGTTTATCAGGGGTTGACACCCCTGCCTGTAATATATTGTCCCTATGGGACTTAAAAACCCCTATAGGAGACAAAAATAAAAATTAAATCCGGATGGTCGACTGTCGACCGTAGACTGTTGACATTATATAATCATGAAAAAAATAGAAATGGTTGACCTACGTGGTCAGTATGAAAAGATAAAATCGGCAGTAGATGCTGGTATTCAGGAGGTGATTGACTCAACTCAGTTTGTGAAAGGCGGTAAGGTGAAGGAGTTTGAACAGCAGTTGGCTGAGTATCTTGGTGTGAAACATGTTGTTGCTGTGGGCAATGGCACCGATGCATTACAGATTGCGCTGATGGCATTGGGCTTGAAGCCTGGCGATGAGGTGATTACGCCTACGTTTACATTTATAGCTACGGCTGAGGTGGTGGCGTTGTTGGGATTGACGCCCGTGGTGGTGGATGTGGATTACGACACGATGTGTGTAACGGCAGAGGCTATTGAGCGTGCTATTACACCACGGACTAAAGCTATCGTTCCTGTTCATCTATTTGGACAAAATGCTGATATGGAGGGCATTTTGTCGGTGGCAAAGAAGCATAATTTGTATGTGGTAGAGGATGCGTGTCAGTCGATGGGTTCGCGATATACATTCTCGGACGGACGAGTGGCGGCGAGTGGTACGATGGGGGATATAGGGTGTACATCGTTTTTCCCGTCGAAAAATCTTGGCTGTTATGGCGATGGAGGTGCATTGTTTACCGATGATGATGAGTTGGCACAACGGATTCGTGTGATAGCAAATCATGGTATGGAGGTGCGTTATCATCACGATATGGTGGGGGTGAATAGTCGCTTGGATTCGATACAGGCGGCGGTGTTGTTGGCAAAGTTGCCACATTTGGATGAGTATATCGAGGCACGACAACGTGCTGCAGAGTATTATAATAAAGCATTTGAGGGAGATGCTCGTTTCTTGATACCAAAGGTTGGGCGAGGCACTACGCATGCGTATCATCAATATACGTTGCGGTGTGTGGGGGTAGATAGAGATGCTTTGCGTGAGCAGTTGGCTGCGAAAGGAGTGCCAGCAATGATATATTATCCAATACCATTGCATCAGCAGAAGGCATATCAAGATCCACGCTATAAAGCAGGTAATTTTCCTATGGCAGAACAGTTAGCAAAAGAGGTATTGAGTTTGCCAATGCACACAGAATTAGACCTCGAACAACTGGAGTATATCGTGGGGAGTTTATAGAAGTTTTTTGTTAAAAAGACAGAATAACATAAAAACATAAAAATATATGTAATAAGACATAATAATATAAGCACATAAAAATATATGTAATAAGACAGAATAACGTAAAAACATAATTTTGTTCTTAGGTCTTAAAAATTAAAGATATTTATCATATGGATATTGAAAGTTTGGTTACAGAAATTGTTGATGCTGCATTTCAAGTGAAGAAGAGATTAGTTTCTGGTTTTTTGGAGTCAATATATGAAAAAGCATTAATAATAGAATTGACAGAAAGAGGGTTGGATGTTCAATCGCAAGTTCCAATTGAGGTGGATTATAAGGGTCATGTTATCGGAGAATTTAAATTGGATTTATTGGTAGAGGATAAAGTGATAGTTGAGGTTAAAGCTGTTAATCAGTTGTTGACTGTACATAGTTTGCAATTAGTTAATTATTTGACGGCAGCGCATAAAGATGTTGGTTTGCTTATTAATTTCGGTGAAGAACAATTTGTTGCAAAAAGAAAATATCGTTTATATACACCAACCAAAAGATAAAAATAAATAAGAAGACAGAATAACTTTTTTGAAAAGACAGAATAACATAAAAACATAAAAATATAATTTTGTTTTTCTGTTCTTATGTCTTAAAAATTAGAGATAAAATAAGTAAGAAGTCTAAAAAAATAATTATGTTCTTTTGTTCTTATGTCTTTAAAAAAATATTATGAAAAATTTTGCATTGATTGGGGTGGCGGGGTATATTGCGCCACGGCATTTAAGAGCTATTAAAGATACTGGTAATTGTTTAGTTGCTGCGTATGACAAATTTGATAGTGTGGGGATTATGGATTCATTTTTCCCTAATGCAGCATTTTTTACTGAGCAGGAGTTATTTGATCGCCATTGCACTAAATTGCATCGCACAGGCAATGCAATTGATTATGTTAGTATATGTACGCCTAATTATTTACATGATGCTCATATTCGTTATGGTTTGCGACTTGGGGCTGATGTGATTTGTGAGAAGCCTCTTGTGTTGAATCCATGGAATGTTGATGCATTGAAAGAGGTGGAGAAAGAGACTGGAAAAAGGATTTATACGATTCTTCAATTGCGTTTGCATCAGTCAATTCGTGATTTGAAAGCAAGGATTGATGCAGGACCGAAAGATAAGATTTACGATGTAGATTTGACCTATATCACTTCGCGGGGTAATTGGTATTATACAAGCTGGAAAGGCGATGTGCATAAGAGTGGTGGTGTGGCAACAAATATTGGAGTGCACTTCTATGATATGTTGCAGTGGGTGTTTGGTGAGGTAACACGTAACGTGGTACATGTGTCGTCGCATGATCGTGTGGCAGGGTATTTAGAGTTGGAACGTGCACGAGTGCGTTATTTCCTCAGTATTAATGCCGATAATTTGCCAGAGAATGCGGTGCAAGGTGAGAAACGCACATTTCGCACAATAAATATTGATGGTGAGGAATTTGAATTTAGTGAAGGATTTACCGAATTGCATACCGAGAGTTATCGAGATATATTGTCTGGTGGTGGATTTGGCATAGAAGATGCACGTATGGCAATAAATACCGTATATAATATTCGCAATGCCGAACCGATAGGATTGAAAGGAGATTATCATCCACTTGCTAAATTGCCGTTAGCAAAACATCCATTTGGATGGTGATTTGTGTTTATATTAAGTCTATAACCTTTGAAATAGCGCTACTCTCGAAGCCGCGCGATTGGGCAAACTTAAATAGTTTGCCCTTTTTTTCATATTCCGATGAATATTTTAATGTGCGTAATTTATCGTGCAATATCTCTTGTAATTTCTCTAAATATTCCTCTTCATCTATTTGCTCCAAAGCCTCTTCTATATACCCACTCTCTATATCTTTACTTCTGAGCATCATCCCAATTTTGTATTTTCCCCAGTGGTTAAAGCGGAACTTATCTTTAGCATAACTATTTGCATATCGCTGATTATTAACGTAACGTTCCTCTATAAGATACGCAATTATTTTATCTGCTTCCTCATTTGTCGCACCCCATGCCAAAAGTTTTTCTCTCACTTCACTCTCGCAATGCTCGCATCTCGAAGCATAAGTCGCTGCCTTCGATAAAAATGCACAATGCATAATGCATAATGCACAATTTTTTCCTTGACAAAATTCTTGTGTTTCGTTTTTCATGTTTTGTGTATTATATTTCATATATTGTACCACATGTCTCATATCTATAATATTGCTTTTATCATACGAGCATTACCATTTATATCTTCTCTTAATTCCACATTTTTATATCCTAAACCAATCAATAAATCACAAGTTTCTTGTCCAAGATACTGATTTATTTCAAAATACAATGCTCCATTTGGTGTGAGATGGGTAAGTGCAAATTTTCCAATTGTTCGATAAAAAATCAAAGGGTCATCGTCCGTAACAAACAGAGCTGTATGTGGGTCGTAATCAAGCACATTTGCCTCCATTTCTGCTTTTTCACACTCTCTGACGTATGGCGGATTACTAACAATAAAGTTGAAAGTTGAAAGTTGAGAGTTGAAAGTTTTATTTAATATATCCCCTTTTATGAAATCAACATTTTCTACCTCCAACAATTTAGCATTTTCTTTTGCCAAAGATAGAGCCTCCTCCGAGATGTCAAGAGCAGTTACCGTGCTATTAGTCAATTCTTTTGCCAACGACAAAGCAATACACCCCGTTCCCGTTCCAATATCAAGTATGTTGAGAGTTGAGAGTTGAGGGTTGAGAGTTGAGATATCGTGTAGAATCCAATTCACAAGTTCTTCTGTTTCAGGACGTGGAACAAGTGCTCTACCATCACATTTAAACCTATATCCATAAAACGTACTATACCCTAACACATGTTGCAAAGGCTCATTATTTCCCAACCTACATATAGCATCATCCAACCAAACTTGCTGTTTCTTTGTGAGTTGCAAATTTGGTTCAGCCAACAGCTGTGCCATTGACAAACCAGTTATATGGCTCGTCAACAATCGTTTTATATATGATGTAACTCTATTTTCTAATTCCTGTTTCTTGTGTTTCATATCTTGTGTTTCATATCTCGTGTTTCGTGTCTCGTGTCTCGTGTCTTATATCTCGTGTCTATATAAAAAATGCATAACCCATAAATTATGAATTATGCATTATAATATGTGTTAAAGTAATTATTCGTTAATGAGCATAGGCATCAACAATGTGAGCATATCTTCATTCTCTTCATTTTCAAGAGGAAGGATAATACCTGCGCGAGATGGGTCTGCCAATTGCAAGCGCACTTCATTGCTTGAAATACCATTAAGAATATCTACCAAAAGAGGAGCTTTGAAACCGATATTGATAGGTTCGCCTTCGAATTGGCAAGGGATAGTCTCTTGAGCCGAAATACTGAAGTCAATATCTTGAGCCGAAAGGGTCATTTTGCCTGTTGCAATGCTCAATTTAATGAGGTAAGTACCTTGATTAGCAAACGCAATAATACGTTTAATTGAGCTAATGAATTGGTGGCGATCAAGAATGATTTCGTAAGGGTTATTTTGTGGAATAACGCCATTGTAGTTAGGGAAACGACCTTCGATTTGGCGGCAAATCATGTGGTATGAAGGCATTTCAAAGATAATATTTTTATCATCGAAACTTACTTTGACTTCACCTTTTTCGCTAGCAACAAGGTTTTTAACCATATTTGCAGCTTTACGAGGGAGGATGAATGAAGCTTCAGTTTCTGTTTGAACAGTGTTGTTGATTAAACGTACGAGTTTGTGTGCATCTGTTGCTACAAACGTAACACCATTGCCACTAAAATTGAAGTAAATACCCGTCATTGTAGGGCGAAGGTCTTCTGTTGCAGCGGCAAAAGCAGTTTTGCCTACACCTGCGCCAAGAACAGCTGCATCCATTGTGCATTTAAAGTTATCGTCTTTCAATGCTGGAGCCTTTGGATACTCATTACCATTTTGTCCGATAAAGTTATAATTACCTGTTTCTGTGCGGAATACAACAGCCAAGTTTTCTGGGTTAATATCGAAACAAAGTGGTTGTTCTGGGAATTCTTTAAGCGAATCCATCAAAAGTTTTGCAGGCAATGCAATTGTTATATCACCCTCTTGATTATCAATTTCAAGAGAAGTTGTAAGAGTAGTTTCGAGGTCTGAAGCAGTGATAGTAAGCGTATTGCCATTTACTTGGAGTAAGAAATTATCCAAAATAGCCATTGTGTTTTTTGAACTGATCACTTTACCCACCATTTGTAGGCGACTAAGAAGTAATGAACTTGATACTGTAAATTTCATATATTCTATAGTTTAAATTGTTAATAATCTTTTTATTATATTATTTCAACGTAAGTACAAAAATTTTCATTTGTTTAAATTCAAATCTTTGGTTATGTACTTAAATAAATAAGTAAGCGCAAATAATCTTTGAATTATAGTAATTGATTATTGTCCTTTGATAGAATAATATTTGTACTTCTGTTAAAATTAAAATTACGCGTCAATATTAGCATAAACCGCATTTTGCTCGATAAATTCGCGACGAGGACCAACTTCATCTCCCATCAACATCGAGAATATTTGGTCTGCCTCAGCAGCATTTTCGATTGTAATTTGGCGCAAAGTACGATTTTCTGGGTTCATTGTAGTTTCCCACAATTGTTCTGCGTTCATCTCACCAAGACCTTTATAGCGTTGTTGAGTGATAGCTCCCTCATTACCACCGCCATACTCTTCAATGAAGCGCAAACGTTGGTCTTCTGTCCAACAATATTGTTGCACTTTACCTTTTTTGCAGAGGTAGAGTGGAGGAGTAGCAATATAGATGTAACCATTCTCAATCATCTCCTTCATATAGCGGAAGAAGAATGTCAAAATCAACGTAGCAATGTGAGCACCATCCACGTCGGCATCGGTCATAATAATCACTTTATGATAGCGAAGTTTACTCATATTCAAAGCCTTAGAGTCTTCTTCTGTACCGATTGTTACGCCAAGAGCAGTATATATATTTCTAATCTCTTCACTTTCGAAAGCACGATGTTGCATCGCCTTTTCCACGTTCAAAATCTTACCACGCAAAGGCAAAATTGCTTGATAGTTACGGTCGCGACCTGATTTAGCAGAACCACCTGCCGAATCACCCTCGACGAGGAACAATTCGCATTGCGATGCATCACGACTCGAGCAGTCTGCCAATTTACCAGGTAATCCACCGCCCGAAAGTGGCGATTTACGTTGCACCATCTCGCGTGCTTTACGTGCCGCATTACGTGCTGTCGCCGCAAGTATCACCTTGTTTACTATCATCTTAGCTTCATTTGGATGCTCTTCAAGATAGTTTCCAAGTGCTTCACCAACAGCTTGATCAACCATACCCATCACTTCGCTGTTTCCGAGTTTAGTCTTTGTTTGACCTTCAAACTGTGGCTCTGCCACTTTAACCGAAATAACGGCGGTCAAACCTTCGCGGAAGTCATCACCCGAAATCTCAACTTTCACCTTTTCAAGCATTTTGCTATCTTCCGCATATTTTTTCAACGTACGAGTCAACGCACGGCGGAAACCCGAAACATGAGTACCACCCTCTATCGTGTTGATATTATTTACGTATGAGTGCAAATTCTCTGAATAAGAAGTGTTGTACATCATAGCAATCTCTACCGGAGTGCCATATTTCTCTGTGTTAATATGGATTACATCAGGAATGAGGGGTTCGCGACTTGAGTCAATATATTTCACAAATTCGCGTAATCCTTCTTCTGAATGGAAGTGCTCAGATCGAGGTTCATCACCTTCATTCTCAACGCGATAATCCGTAATTGTCAAATGAATACCAGCATTCAAGAACGCTAACTCTCGCAAGCGAGCCGCCAAAATATGATATTGATACACAGTCTCTGAGAAAATTTCAGGGTCTGGATGGAATGTAACAGTTGTACCCGTAGTTGTAGCCTCACCAGCCTCTTTCACACTATATTGTGGCACACCACGTTTATAATCTTGAACATACAATTTACCCCCACGGCGCACCTCAACATGAAGGTCTGTAGAAAGTGCATTCACACAACTAACACCCACACCGTGCAAACCGCCTGATACCTTATACGATCCCTTATCAAACTTACCTCCAGCGTGCAACACTGTCATAACTACCTCAAGAGCTGAGCGACCCTCTTTTTCGTGCATGTCTACTGGAATACCACGACCATTATCAGCTACAGTTATCGAATTGTCAGGATTTATACTCACTTGAATGTCAGTACAATAACCCGCAAGAGCTTCGTCAATAGAGTTGTCAACTACCTCATAAACCAAATGGTGCAAACCTTTGGAACTAGTGTCGCCAATATACATTGAAGGACGTTTACGTACAGCCTCAAGGCCTTCAAGCACTTGAATACTACTTGCGCCGTACTCCTTTGCGGCACTATTTTTTGCTTCTTCTGTCATATAATTTATTGTAGATTAGTTTGTTAAGTTTAAAAGTTTGGTTGTTTGTTTTAACTTACAAATGTACTATTTTTTTTTGAAATGAGCAAATTTTTGTTGTCAAAAAAATAAAATTTTAGGAACAAACTTATAGTATTTTGCGGGTATCCTTAGTCAACACATTGCCAAAAACCACCCTTTTTGCCTCCAATGCGTAAAAGTTTACCTTCTCCCTTTAGATCTTTTATGTAGTAGGCGACGGAGCGCAATGAAATATTAAGGTTTCTTGCGATTTCGGTTGTACTAATATAGCCATTTTTGCGAATTGACGCAAGTATATTTTCTTTTATGATGTCGGGTTTTGAAAGTTTATTTTTTGTTGTTGTGTTTTGTGGATAATTTTGATTTGGGGTTTTGAGGTAAGGGGCATAGGGTTCGTAAGCGACGATATAATTGTTTACGTCAATGTTATCAATATCGCGGAGTTTTTTAGAACGCCAAATAACTACTTTGAATTCGTTAATCTGTTCATTATTGAAAAAATCAATTTGGTTGTCTTCTTTCAGAGCGCGAATAATGCCAGAACCAAGTCCACGATAAGTCATTGTTTTTGCACAAAAATTTGCAATTAATTGATTGCGTTGAAATGAAGTGCCCATTTTTATGTCGTTGACAGTTAACCCCGCAGTTAAGGAGCCTGGGTTTATTATTTCGACACGATTGTCAAAGATTAAAAGGCGAATGGGTGCTGTGCGTAAATAGTCACGATGAACTAAAGCATTTTGTAAAAGTTCCTCCAAAACAATTTTTGAAATCTCCAATCTGCCGATAGAATTAAAGGATTGACCATCTTGCAAGCTAAAAAGATTAGCTTCGAGAAAGGACATTGCGGTAGTAAACATTTGCGGTATTGTACCTTCAATATCTTTACTATTTCTATAATTGGTTCCAGCAATGCTATTACCGAAAAAAGAAACAGCCTTAATCATAAAAGAGGGGTAGAAACGTTGAGGCATATAGCCAAAAAACAATAACCCAGCTAAAGTTAGTCTGTTAGAATTGTCTGATATTCGAAGATTATTTAACAATTGTTCGTTGGGAATACCAAATTCGTCACGTTTTTTATTGTAAACGCGAGAAAAATAATTATCAATAGACCAATCTGTTAAATCACTTAAAGAAGAACGCGGAACGGGGGCTTCGTCTGGAGCATAATTTAGAGATTGGCTAAATAGATTTAAGATTTCTACGTTTTCAGTGATGTGCCTTTTGTCGGCACCTTGTTTTACCCAAATGTTACCATTTAAATCTTTGTATGGTTTGTTGTTACCTTCGTTGATGTAAACAATCAATAGTGCTTTGTTATCAATTTCAACAACTTCTGTTTCAACGTAAACCACTGGACGTATCATGTCGTTTGCGGCATTTCCTATTTCGCGAGATGTTGTTTGTATGGCATCATAATTTAAACCAATAATATCTCCTGTTTTATCTTCTATGCCAAAAATAAGGATGCCACCTTTGCTATTGGCAAAAGCAATAATTTCGGCAGCTATTTGTTTTGTGGAAGAAAGTTCGCGTTTGAATTGAACTTTACTTGTTTCTCCATAGCGGATTAAGTTTTTAATATCTGTTGTGTTCATCAGATCCTCCTTTTGTGCAATTTTATCAATGCAAAGGTACGATATTTTTTTTGTATGTGCAAGTTTTTTTTGCATTTTTATGCAAAATATATGCATTTTTTGTTTATTTTGTGTTTTTATATGCAATTTATTTGTTTTTTTGTGCAAGAAAAGTTTTGTTTGTCTTTATTGTGCAGATTAAAAACTTTTTGTATATTTGTACGTTTTTTATCTTGGTTTATTATGCTTTGGCGATTGTTTTTATCGTTTATGAAAATAGGGGCTTTCACCATCGGTGGAGGCTATGCGATGTTGCCCGTGATTGAAGCGGAAGTCGTCACTAAACACAAATGGGTTACAGCTGAAGACTTTCTCGACATGGTCGTTTTAGCGCAAACAGCACCTGGTATATTAGCAATGAACATATCCATTCTTGTTGGCGAAAAAATTGCCGGCAAACGCGGTGCTATTGTCAGTGCTCTCGGCGCAGGATTACCTTCGTTCATTGTCATACTCATATTTGCCATGTTCCTCAATCAGTTTCAAGACAACGAATATGTGCGTAAAGTCTTCCGTGCCGTACGTCCTGCCGTAATTGCATTGATTGCGGTCCCTGTTTTCAAACTCGCCAAAACCGCCAAAATCACTATGCGTACTGTTTGGATTCCAATCCTAGTTGCTCTGCTCATCTGGCTTTTAGGCATTTCTCCAATATGGATAATACTCGTTGCAATAGTTGTTGGAATAGCATTGAAATTTAAAGTTTGGCACAAAAAACAATAAAACCACGAATAATTTTCACATTTCAACTTTCAACTTTCACATTTCAACTCGAATGATTTACTTACAACTATTCATAACTTTCTTCAAAATAGGTCTGTTCGGCTTTGGTGGCGGAGCAGCCATGTTGTCGTTGATTCAGTTCGAGGTTGTGGAACATTATGGTTGGATTACCGCTTCTGAGTTCACTAATATGGTCGCCGTCAGTCAAGTTACGCCTGGACCTATTGGCATCAACTGTGCCACCTATGCAGGCTATCTTGCTACAGGCAGCATTTTAGGTTCGGCGGTTGCCACCATATCACTTGTTTTGCCATCGTTTATCATAATGATGTTGTTGATTATGTTTATGACGAAGATGAAAAACAACAAAATAGTCGATAGTATCATGTCTTTGTTGCGACTAACTGTTGTAGGCCTTATTGCCGCTGCTGCACTTCTTCTTATCACCGAAGAAACCTTTGGCGCAGGCTATCGCGATTGGACAGCATGGCTCATTTTCATCGGTGCTTTTATAGCAACTAAATGGCTAAAACTAAGCCCAATCCTCATGATCCTCTCAGCAGCAGTTATTGGCTTAATAATCTATTAATTTTTTTTTGAATTATTTCCATAGTTACTATAGTTACTATAGTTTCTATTTTACTATAAAAATGCAAAACTGGCAAGAGCGCACAATCCTTATGTTTGGCGAGGAAGCTGTAAATAAGCTTTCTCAGTCCAACGTACTTGTCGTTGGCGTAGGTGGTGTAGGTGCCTATGCTGCCGAGATGCTTGTGCGTGCAGGCGTAGGACATCTGACTTTAGTCGATGGCGATGTTGTCAGCGACACCAATCGCAATCGTCAGCTTATAGCTTTAAAATCAACTGTTGGATGTCCTAAAGTAGAGGTACTTGCCGAGCGTTTATCTGATATAAATCCTGATGTAAAACTCCGATTAATTCGCGAATATTTGCGCGATGAGCGCACTATCGAAGTACTCGAAAGCGAGCCTTACGACTACGTAATTGATGCTATCGACACTCTCGCTCCAAAAGTCTATCTTTTACATCAAGCCGTCGAGCGCAATATCCCTATTGCAAGTAGTATGGGCTCAGGCGGTAAACTTGATCCAACACAAGTAAAAATCGACGACATATCAAAGTCTGACTATTGCAAATTGGCTCGTATGGTGCGTAAACGTCTGCATAAATTGGGCGTACGTAAAGGTATAACCGTAGTCTATTCCGCCGAAGTTGTTGCACGTGAACGAGTTGAGATAACCGAAGGCGAACAAAATAAAAAATCCAACGTAGGCACAGTGAGCTACATGCCAGCCATTTTTGGCTGTTGCCTTGCCTCACATGTCATCCGTCAGCTTGTTAATAATAAATCTAATTAGTCAAATTAGACTATTGTATTATGATCAAAATCACCGACATACACAAATCTTACGATTCCCTCGAAGTTCTCAAGGGTGTTGATCTTCATATAGCTCCACGCGAAATAGTGAGCATTATGGGACCAAGTGGAGCTGGCAAGACTACACTTTTGCAAATTGTAGGCACCCTCGACCGACCTAATTCTGGTTCTGTAATTCTTAATGGCATTGATGTGTTGAAATTAAACGAACGCAAATTATCTGCTTTTCGCAATCAGCATATAGGTTTCGTTTTTCAATTTCATCAACTTTTGCCCGAATTCACCGCAGAAGAGAACGTTATGATGCCTGCTTTGATAGGTGGTGCTGCAATGGCTGATGCTCGTAAAGAAGCACGTCAATTATTGGAGTATTTAGGGTTGAACGAACGACGTAATCATAAACCTTCTGAACTTTCGGGTGGTGAAAAACAGCGCGTAGCTGTTGCTCGTGCTTTGATTAACAAACCCGAAATTATTCTTGCCGATGAGCCTTCAGGTAGTCTCGACTCTCAGAATCGTATGGAACTACATCGTTTATTTTTCGACCTCCGCGACACATTCGGGCAAACAATCCTCATTGTTACCCATGACGAAGAGCTTGCCTCTATTTCCGACCGAGTAGTTCGTATGTCTGACGGAAAAATTATTGTATAGCTTTAAACTTTTAGATAAAATTCTTAATTATAGTTCTGAAGGTATAACCATTAGGAGAGTAATTATGAATTATGAATTATGAATTATTTTGAAGACATTCGTCCTTGTAATGACGATGAAATCGGCAAAAAATTGCTTGAATTGATGCAAGACGAGCAGTTTATGCATCTTATGAAAAACTATTTTCCTATGGTTGATTTAACTCAAATTGCACAATCGGGCAAAGGTTTTTCTAATCTCGTTGAGTTCCAAAATGTAGTAATACGTCCTATATTGGAATCTCTTATTTCAAAAGTAGCTACTTCGTTGACAGTATCTGGCGAGGAGCAAATTTCATCGATTCCATCGGTATTTTTGAGTAATCACCGCGATATTGTGATGGATCCATCTTTGTTGGCTCTTTCGTTGATGCGTGTTACGGGAAATACTTGCGAAATTGCTATTGGCGATAATCTTTTAGCAACTGAATGGATACGTACATTAGTTCGATTAAATCGTTGTTTTATTGTCAAACGTGGTCTCACTCCTCGTGATATGGCTAAGTCGTTTATGCAACTTAGCAGTTATATTCGTTATGCCGTGACTGATAAAAAGGTGAATGTTTGGATCGCCCAACGTGAAGGTCGTGCAAAAGACTCTAACGACCGCACTCAAGAGAGCTTGATTAAAATGTTGGCACTGTCAGGAAATGCCGATTTCATCGAAAATTTGAAATCGTTAAACATTTGTCCTTTGTCTATCTCTTACGAGTTCGACCCTTGCGATTATCTTAAAGCTACAGAGTTTCAACTCAAACGCGATAATGCCGATTACAAGAAGACTAAAGCAGATGATGTACTTAGTATGCAAACAGGTATTATGGGTTGGAAAGGTCGCGTATATTATGCTTTTACTGAGTCAATCAATCCAAAACTCGATGAAATCGCGCAAAGTGGCATGAATAAGAAGGATCAAGCCGCTGCTGTATGTGCATTGTGCGACCATCAAATACATGCAGCCTATCAACTGTATCCAATCAATCGTTGGGCCTACGAACAATTGACTGGCGACACTAAGTATGCTAATGTTGATACTGCCGAAGAACGTGCTATGGCAGAAAAATATCTTCGTGGACAACTCGCCAAAATTAACATTCCTAACAAAGATGAGGAATACCTTTGGCACAAACTCCTCGAAATGTATGCCAACCCATTTATTAATGCACAATGCATAATTCATAATTCATAATTATTTATATAGTTTCTATAACTTCTATAGCCACTATAGTTTCTATAGTTTCTATATTTATCACAAAAAATAAACAACTAATAACTAATCATTAATAACTATTAATTATTTCAATTATGTTTAAAGGACAACCAAAAGGACTTTATGCTTTGGCGTTGGCTAACACAGGTGAACGCTTTGGTTACTACACCATGCTTGCTGTTTTTGCTCTTTTTCTTCGTGAAAATTTCGGTTTGACAGCAGGTTTTGCAGGAGGTATTTATTCTGTATTTTTAGGCTTAGTTTATTTTATGCCACTTGTTGGTGGTATTATGGCTGACAAATTTGGTTTTGGTAAAATGGTTACCATTGGTATCTCTATCATGTTTGCTGGATACCTCTTGCTCTCATTTCCTCTTGGAGGTGATACAATTGCAATGATTGCCATGATGGCTGCGTTGCTTTTTATCAGTCTGGGTACTGGCCTTTTTAAAGGTAACCTTCAAGTTATGGTCGGTGATTTATACAATGACCCTAAGTATGCAGATAAACGCGATTCTGGTTTCTCGTTGTTTTATATGGCTATCAATGTAGGTTCATTGTTTGCTCCAACTACAGCTGTTGGTATCAAAGCGTGGGCTCAAAATAGTTTAGGTTATTCATCAAATGATGCTTATCACTTTGCTTTTGCTGTAGCTTGTGTTGCTTTGATTCTTTCTATTGTTATTTATTATGCTTTTCGTTCTACATTCCGTCATGTAGAAGGAGGTAAGGTAAAAGGAGAAGCTACAATTATCGAAGATAATTTAACTCCAGCAGAAACAAAATCTCGTATTGTTGCACTTTGCTTAGTATTTGCAGTTGTTATTTTCTTCTGGATGGCATTCCACCAAAATGGTTTGACTCTCACTTATTTTGCTGATGAATTTACTAACACTTCAGCATCTGGTTTCCAAACAATGTTCTTCAATGTATGGAATCTTGTATTGGTTGTTGTAGCGGTTTATACTACTTTTTCAATTTTTCAAAGCGAAACAGCTAAAGCTAAACTTTTGTCTGGGCTTGTAGCTACAGCGTCGTTGGCATATCTTGTTTATAAAACGCTTAATGTAGGAGATGCTACTATTAATGTTTCTGCTCCTATCTTCCAACAATTCAATCCATTCTATGTAGTTGCATTGACACCTTTCTCAATGGCTATTTTTGGTGCTTTGGCTAAGAAAGGAAAAGAGCCTTCTGCGCCTCGTAAAATTGCTTATGGTATGTTAGTGGCTTCTATTGGTTTTGCTGTAATGGCATTTGCATCAGATGGTTTGAATACACCTAATGATCAAATCAAGTCAATTACAGTTGAAAAAGCTGAAACTATTGCTGTAGGCATTTATAATGCACAAGATGATGCAACTGTTGCTAATTTCAAGAAAGCAAAAGAAGATTATGAAAATAAAGTAACAGATGAAAACAAGGCCCTTTTTGCACAAGTTTATGATGCAACAACAGCAAGTCTTGAAGCAGGCACATATACACCAAACACTATTGTAACTCAACTTGGTATTGAAACTAAACCAGTGAAACGTGTATCTCCTTATTGGTTGATTTTCACATATCTCATTCTTACTTTTGCTGAGTTGTTACTTTCGCCAATGGGTATTTCGTTTGTATCTAAGGTTGCTCCTCCTAAGTATAAAGGTCTTATGATGGGTGGTTGGTTTGTTGCTACTGCTTTAGGTAATATCTTGGTTTCTGTAGGAGGTTTCCTTTGGGCTGGACTTCCATTGTGGTCTGTTTGGACTGTGTTTGTTACATTATGTTTGCTTTCTGCATTGTTCATGTTTGTAATGATGAAACGTCTCGAAAGTGCAACAAAATAATGTTTGATAGATTATAAGTAATAAGTCGTAAGTAGTAAGACAGAGGTCGCTACTTACGACTTATTTTATGTTTAAACTTATATCTTGTGTCTCGTGTCTCATATCTCGTGTCTCGTGTCTCAAAGTCTAAAAAACTGATATTTGGTAGTTTGAATATTTTTTTGTAACTTTGCATCGCTTTTTATGGCGCATTATACTAATTGAAAATCAATTAATTCTAATATCATTAACTAATTAATTTTTTATTTTATGTTTAAAGGACATCCAAAAGGATTATTAGCTGCGGCACTCTCTAACATGGGTGAGCGTTTTGGCTATTACATTATGAACGCTGTATTGGCGTTGTTCCTTTGTTCAAAATTTGGTTTGAGTGAAGGTGTTGCCGGTGGTATTTACTCTGTTTTTTATGCTGGTATCTATGTGCTAGCATTGGTCGGTGGTATCATAGCTGACCGTACTCAAAACTACAAAGGTACTATTAAAACTGGTCTTGTAATTATGGCGACAGGTTATGTTATTCTTGCAATTCCAATTCTTGCAACTCCTCAAAATAGTATGTGGCTTCTTGCTCTTACTTGTTTTGCTCTTTTCCTTATAGCATTTGGTAATGGTTTGTTTAAAGGTAACTTGCAAGCTATTGTTGGTCAAATGTATGATAATTTCGAAGCTGAGGCAGCTAAACAAGGCGAAGAGGCTCTTCGTATAGCAAAAGACAAACGTGATTCAGGATTCCAAATTTTCTATGTATTTATTAACGTAGGTGGTGTTGTTGCTCCGTTTGTAGCTCCACTTCTTCGTGAATGGTGGTTGGAAACTAACGGTTTGTTCTATAATGCACAATTACCAGCATTGTGTCATGAATATATTATTGGTGCTGCAGCTATGGCGCCTGAAGCGTTGGCGAACTTCCAAACTCTTGTACAAAAAGTAACTATCAGTGGTGAAATGCCTGCTGATTTGATGGTTTTTGCTCAAAATTATTTGAATGTATTCAATACAGGTGTTCACTATTCATTCTTTGCTTCTGTAGCTGCAATGTTGATTTCTTTAGTTATTTTCTTTGCAAATCAACGTATTTTCCCTACTCCTGCTAAGAAAGAGGCTGTTGCTGGTGTTGAATATACTGCAGAAGAAAAAGCAGCTATGGCAGCAGAAATTAAACAACGCCTTTATGCTTTGTTTGCAGTGCTTGGTATTGTAATTTTCTTCTGGTTCTCATTCCACCAAAATGGTATGTCGCTTTCATTTTTTGCTCGTGACTTCGTTAACACTTCTACTATTGCTCCAGAAATTTTCCAAGCTCTTAATCCTTTCTTTGTGATTGTTCTTACTCCTGTGATTGTGTGGTTCTTCGGTTCTCTTGCAAAACGTGGTGTTGAGATTTCTACTCCTCGTAAGATTGCTATTGGTATGGGTATTGCTGGTATAGCATTTTTATTCTTGGCTATTTATTCTTACGTAATGCACTATCCATCTGCTACTGCATTCCGTGCTAATCCAGGTGAAATTTCTGGCGTTTGGGTATTGATTGTGGTTTATTTCTTCTTGACAGTTGCTGAGTTGTTTATCTCTCCTCTTGGTTTGTCGTTCGTATCAAAAGTGGCACCAAAACATCTTCTTGGTCTCTGTCAAGGTTTGTGGTTGTCGGCAACAGCAATTGGTAACCTCTTCTTATTCCTCGGACCTATTATGTATAATGCATGGCCAATTTGGCAATGTTGGACTGTATTTTTGAGCGTTTGTTTCCTTTCTATGGGTGTTATGCTCGGTATGGTTAAATGGCTTGAACGTGTTACTAAATAATAAATGTTGTTTATTATAAAAAAAATCTCTGCAAATTATATTGCAGAGATTTTTTCATTTTTAGTTGGATATTTTTATATTAGAATTCCGATGTGAAGTGGAAACGGATTTTTGGGAAGTCGGATTGTGCCATTTGTAGTAGGTAGCCACTCTCGGCTAGGAATACGTCGCGGCCGTCTTTGTCAACTGCCATGTATTGGAATTTGCGACGTTTGAAGTTTTCGAGTTCGGCTGGGTCGTCCGACTCAATCCAGCATGCTTTGAAAAGCGACATAGGCTCCCAGCGGCATTGTGCACCATACTCGTGGAGCAAGCGGTATTCGATTACTTCGAATTGGAGTTGACCTACAGTACCGATAATCTTGCGGTTGTTGTTTTGATGTGTAAACACCTGAGCCACACCTTCGCCCATGAGTTGGTCGATACCTTTCTGTAGTTGTTTAGTCTTCATAGGGTCGGCATTTTCGATGTATTTAAACATCTCTGGCGAGAAGCTTGGCAATCCTTTGAAGTGTAGGTTTTCGCCCGAAGTGAGGGTGTCGCCAATCTTGAAGTTGCCTGTGTCTGGCAGACCGATAATGTCGCCTGCATAGGCTTCATCCACAGTCTCTTTCTTCTGAGCCATGAAGGCAGTAGGTGCAGAGAAGCGGAATTGTTTGCCAAGACGCATGTGTTTGTAGTTGACGTTGCGCTCGAATTTGCCAGAGCAGATTTTCACGAAGGCAATACATGAGCGGTGGTTAGGGTCCATATTAGCATGGATTTTAAATACAAAGCCTGTAAATGGCTCTTCGTGCGGGTCAACAGTGCGTTCTACAGCATCAATAGGTAGTGGCGCTGGTGCGATATCTACGAAACAGTCGAGCAACTCTTTCACACCGAATGTATTGAGAGCCGAACCGAAGAACACAGGTGCTACGTCGGCAGTGAGGTAGTCCTTCACGTCGAATGGGTCGTAAACACCATCGATGAGTTCGATGTCGTTGCGGAGTTGTTCAGCATCCTCTTCGCCCACCATAGCGTCGAATTCTGCCGAGTTGATGTCAACAGCAATAGTCTCTGAAACCTTTTGTTTGTTAGGAGTATAGAGGTTGAGTTTGTCTTGATATATGTTGTAAACGCCTTTGAACTTTATGCCCGAATTGATTGGCCAAGAGAGAGGGCGCACTTTGATGCCGAGTTCAGCTTCGAGTTCGTCGAGGAGGTCGAAAGGGTTCTTACCTTCGCGGTCCATCTTGTTGACGAAAATCATCACTGGCGTTTTGCGCATAGTACACACCTGCATGAGTTTGCGAGTTTGCGCTTCGACACCTTTAGCAGAGTCCACCACGATGATAACGCTATCTACGGCAGTGAGTGTGCGGAAAGTGTCTTCGGCAAAGTCTTGGTGACCAGGGGTGTCAAGGATGTTAATTTTGAAATCGCGATATTCGAAACCCATTACCGAAGTAGCAACCGAGATACCACGTTGTTTCTCGATTTCCATCCAGTCGGAAGTGGCAGTTTTCTTGATTTTATTTGATTTTACAGCACCAGCCACGTGGATAGCACCACCGAAGAGGAGGAGTTTTTCGGTGAGAGTTGTTTTACCAGCATCGGGGTGAGAGATAATCGCAAACGTGCGGCGGCGGTTAATTTCGTTTTCGTACATTTATTTAATTCATAATTCATAATTCATAGTTCATAATTAAGATTTGTCTTAGTTATAAATTTTTAAATTATGAGGTTTTTTATAATTTTGTTTTATAATTCATAATGCACAATTATCTTTTTCATTAGCATTAACTCATAGTTATTCAGTGTTTTATAATTATGAATTATGCATTGTGAATTATGCATTAATTGGAACTGCAAAGTTACGAAAAAAAGTTGGATTGTGAAATATGGGGCGTGAGTGTTTTTGTGTGATTGTGAAGTTTGCTTTATAGTATGCTTATCCTATATTTATGGTGTGTTGTAGTTATGGTGGGATGGAATAGTAATTATAGGTGTATTATTTAGTACATAGTGCAACATATACTTTTGTAATTTAGTATAAAAACATTTGGCATATCTAAATATTATTGCCTTTTTTTTTAGTTTGATGGGTGATTAGACACGGCACTTCGTGTTCCTGTTTTTTTCAGTTTTGTGGCTGATTGGACGTAGCACACAGCGTCTCTACTTGGTTTGGTTAATGGTTGTGAATGGATTGAGGAGGATATGAAAAAGGCTATACTTTGGAGGTATAGCCTTTTGTTGTATGGTTTTATTTATTTGTTTTGAGATATTGATGTGCGATTTGGCAACGGAGGCAGTCTTTGCGGAAGCAGTAGTTGTCGTGGAGTTGGATGAGGGCTTGTGAGGTGTAGGCATCGGGGCATGGGAAGTTGGTGAATTGGGCTACTTTATGATTTTTTTCGGCTTTGAGTTGGCGGAGTATGTCGAGTGTGTTGTCTTGTAACTGCTCATCGCGACTGACTTGTGAATAAAGGAATAGAAATGGCACTACGGTGTTGATAATCAATAGGTCGATGCTCATAGACGAAAGTTTGCAACCATGATGTTCGCTGATGTGGTTTGGACGATAATGGGTGGTCCAATAGCCAGAGGCTTCGACGGTGAATATTTGACGTAGTGATTTGATGTTTAGGTTGTTGAGTACTTTGCTGAATAGGTGTTCGTGGCTGTGGAGGAGCATAGCGAATTGCGCTAAACGTATGGTAGGAAAACCAGATGGGCGCATGCGAAGGAATTTGAAATAGACGCCATCGGTGGGTTTGAGCGAGAATTTGTTGCTCAAGAATTGGTATTCGCGTTGCCAGACGGAGGTTTGAGAGTCAGGATTTTCGATATTGTTTAGAAATCCAGCTTGTCCGAGTAAGAGAGCCTCGATTTGTTCGATAGAATCGCGATGGTGCATTATAATGTTGAGTGGCAAAGATTTAGCCACTTGTTGCATGGCGTCGGAGTTTACGCCAAAGCCGAAGGCACGACAGAGGGTGACGTAAAAGGCTTGCTCCCAGTTGTTTTGACTATCGTTGAGGATTTGTTTGATGCGCTCGGTTTTGACTTGTAGTCGCTCGATGAGTAGGCGATCAATCCATTGATTTAGGCGGAACGAGTCGATTTTGTTAAATTCAATTGGGCAGATATGGGGGCTTTGGATGAGTGTGTTGTAGTTGTTGAGGATTGATTTTGGATAGTTGAGAATAATGGTTGGGATAGGGTTGTCGGCTTGTGTAAATATCTGCTCGTCAGCCTCGAAAACCACATGGAGAATTACGTTGTCGTACTCGCGCTTACCGTCGTGATTGTGGCGGTGCCAATCGCTTGCACGGACATGAAATTCCACATTACCAGCCCATTGGCATCCGTTGATTTCTACTTTTGCATTGAACACATCGGGACCCGCATCTGTGTTGGGTATGCCAGTCGAAATAATGCGAACCGATTCGCCCAACAAGGTTTGTTGTTGTTCGAAATATAGGCGGCTGAACCAGATGTAGTGTAGTAGTTTTTCGGACATATAATTCAATGAGGAATTAGGAGTGAGGAGTTAGGAATTTTATGCAAAGATAGTGATTTTTTTGATTTATATTAGGATTATATATATTTTTTTGCTGTTTTTATTGAAAAACGATAATAAAATTTGGTCGGATGAAATTTTTTTTGTTACTTTGCAAGTTGAAATATATTGCGGTAATTGGACTATGAAACGATTTAAGATATTGTGTGTTTTGTTGTTGACTGTATTTTTTGCATCAGTTGTGACTGACTTTGTGATGGACTTTGTGTCTAGTGCAAGAATGGGTTATACTATGGGTGAGTATATCGTTGATAATAAGCTAGAAAGCCGCGAACATTTGTATATTGATGTGATGGAGAATGCCGATAGAGCAGTGCTTGTGCCTAATGAGTTGAATAAACTTTCGGGCGATTCGGTTGTCGTATTAAGAAACAGAGTTTCGATTGTAGAGTATGCCGAGTCATTTGCCAAAGAGAGCGATAAACATAATGGATGGTACACGGTGTTGAGTTGTTTGAATTGGTTTATTTTGGTAATTTTTATCTATATGGTTGTGGTTTTTGTGAAGATTATGCGTCTATTTATACGTTCACAAGTGTTTGAGAATAGAATAATTTCGTTGTTGAATCATATAGGTATTGCATTTGTGGTTTTGGCTATAGTATCTACTGCGTGGAAATTCGGTCGCACTTATCTTGCTGGGCATTTGATTGATGTAGAGGGATTGACTGTAAGTTATAGCCATTGCATTGAGTGGTCTAATTTGATGTTGGGCTTGATAATATTGGTTATCACTGAAATATTGCGTCAAGCAACAATGATAAAAGAAGAGCAAGACTTAACTATTTGAAAGTTGAAAATTGAAAGTTGAAAATTGAAAAATTGGTTTAAGTAATGGCGATTATAGTTAATTTAGATGTGATGATGGCAAAGCGAAAGATGTCGTTGACGGAATTGTCTGAGAAGGTGGATATTACGGTGGCAAATCTTTCGATATTAAAAACGGGCAAAGCTAAGGCAATACGCTTTTCAACACTTGAGGCGATATGTAAAGTGTTGGACTGTCAACCTGCAGATATACTTGAATACACAGAGAGTTGAGAATTGAAAATTTTAATCTCTAATCTCTAATCTCTAATCTTTAACCTCTAACCTTTAATCTTTAACCTTTTATAATAAGACTTAATATAAACAACTAATTTTTTGAATATGAAAAACAAACTTTTTGCTACGCTTGTAGTGCTTTTGATGGCGACTGCAAGTATTTTTGCTCAGACTATCAATCATGGTCGTGGGTTACAAGAGTACAAGCTTGAAAATGGCTTGACAGTTTTCCTTTGGGAAGATAAAGGTGCAACTGACGTACACGGACGCGTAGTATGTCGTGCAGGTGCAGTAGATGAACCATCTGATTATTCAGGTCTTGCTCACTATCTCGAACACATGTTATTCAAAGGTACTGACAAAATCGGTGCTATTGATTGGGAAAAAGAGAAACCTCTTTACGAACAAATCATTAAACTTTACGATGAATTCAATGCAGAAACAGACGAAGCTAAACGTCTTGAACTCATCAAAAAAATTAATGAAGTGTCATTAGAAGCTGCTCAATATGGTGCTACTGACGATTTTTCTAACTTGACAGAAAGTTATGGTGGTGACAATTTGAACGCATTTACTTCTTACGACCTCACAGCTTATTTCAATACATTCCCTGCTGGTGCATTGGAAAAATGGTTGGAAATCAACTCTGAACGTCTTTTGAACCCTGTGTTCCGTGCATTCCAAGCTGAGCTTGAAAACGTATATGAAGAGTTCAATATGTATCAAGACGAACTTGGCACACACCAACGTCAATTCTTGTTTGGTAATATCTACAAAGGTACTCCATACGAACGCGACGTTATTGGTTATCAACATCACTTGAAAAACCCATCTCTTTCAAAACTTATCGAATTCTTCGAAACATGGTATGTGCCTAACAACATGTGTTTGATGCTTGTAGGTAATTTTGATGCTGAAGCTGCAAAACCTCTTATTGCTGAAAAATTCGGTCGTCTTCAACCTAAAGAAATCCCTGCTCGTGCTAAATTTGAAGATACTCAAATCAGTGGTAACGAGAAATTCAAAGCTAAATTGGGTTATACTCCACAAGTTTATTGGGTATATCCAGGTTTGAAAAAAGGTGATAAAGATGAATTAGCTCTTAATATTGCTCTTCAACTTTTGAACAATGGTCATAACACAGGTCTTCTTGATAAATTGATGCTTGACAATACATTGTCAACAGCATACGTATCTCTTGATTCTCGTCGTGAAGCAGGTCGTATTATGGTTGTTGGTGTTCCTTACTATGATGTTGCTCAACGTACTTTTGAGACTTTTGGTCAAACACAACGTTATATCACAAAAGAGATTGACAAACTTCGTAACGAAAGCACAATTCCTGATTGGTTGTTCAAATCAGTTAAAGACCAATTGTTGCAATCATATACAACTCAATTTGAGTCAACTGACGCAAAAGTTAATATGATTACTTATTCATACGCATACGCTGAAGGTATTGACGCTTATTTGAATGAAGATAAAGCTATTCGTGCTATCACAAAAGCTGATGTTGTTCGTGTAATTAACAAGTATCTCCCTGCTGATGCTAAATGTATGACTCTTGAAATGACTGAAGGTGATCCTAAAAAGAACAAATTGGCTAAACCAGCTATTAAACCTCTCGACCCACCTAAAGGTGTAGAGACTCCATACGCTAAAGAGTTCAAAGCAATCCCTGTAACACCACAAGTTGAAGTATTTAACAACTTTGCTGACGTAACAGAACGCGAACTTTACAAAAATGTAAAATTGTTCTATACTCCTAATACAGAAAATGGTGTATTCTCTCTTACTTTGAAATATGGTGTTGGTACTCACGAAATGCCAAAACTTCAATATGCAGCTTCTTTGATGAACACAGCTGGTATGATGCCTAACCTTGACGCACAAGCTGTTCGCCGTCAATATTCAGAACTTGGTGCAACATTCGGTTTCAGTGTATCTGATAGTTATTTCTATATCACTGTTTATGGTGATGAGAAAAACTTGGATCAAATCCTTGCTCTTCTCTCTAAACATGTGATGATGCCTAACCTTGATGACAAACAAATCAAATCTGTGGTTTCTAACGCATACTGGAGCCGTTATTCAGAGAAACGTAATCCTAACACTGTAGCTTCTGCTTTGCTTGAATATGTGCTTTATGGTGAAAATTCACACTATATTGATCGTATTCCAATGGAAGAACTTTATAAATATTCTGTAACTCCAGATGGTGAAATTATTGAGAACTATTTGGTTAACAAAACTAACCTTACTACAACTATTCAAGAGGCATTCGGTTATGCTGTAGATATTCACTACTGTGGTCAAAAACCAATTGACGAAGTAGCTAAATCAATGAATGCCATCCCAATGAAAGAACGTATGGTGGATACTAAATCTCCATTCTTCCGCGAACGTCAAACATACGACAAAACTAATGTTATTTTCCTTGCTGACAGCAAAGTTCAACAAGCAAAAGTTTATTTCTATGTAAATTCTAATCCATACGACATTAAAGAAGATGTAGGTTACGATGCATTTAACCAATACTTCTCAGGTGGTTTTAGTGGTCTTGTTATGAACGAAATTCGTGAAAAACGTTCAATGGCTTATACTGCATACGGCTATGTTTCAACTCCTTCATTACCTGGTAAAAATTCTTATCTCTTTGGTTATGTAGGTACACAAGGTGACAAAGTTGCAGACGCAGTAGATGTATTTATGGGTCTTTTGTCTGATATGCCAGCTCCTGAAAACGAAGCAGAACGTATGGAAAATATTCGTACTTATCTCCACCAATCAGCTTTGACTGCTAAACCTGATATGCGTGATAAGAGTCAAGTGTTCGAGCAATGGAAAAAACTTGGTTATACTGACGACCCAGCTAAAGTAAATATGACTGCTGTTGATAATCTTACATATAATGATATCAAAGCATTCTACGAAAAGAATGTTAAAGGCAAACCTGTTACAATCGTAATTATTGGTGACCCTAAAACAATTGACCAAAAAGCACTTAAAGCTAAATGGGGCAAAATTACAAAAATGTCTGCAGGTAAATTGTTTAAAGGTGGTATCTAATGAGATAGTATAAAGAAATAAGTTGTATTACTTATAAGAGATAAAAAATGGGCTGACTAAATCAATAGTCAGCCTATTTTTTATATGCCTTAAGTAAGTAAATTTATATCTTCTTTTTCCGTTCTAAACAATAGTCACATTTACCACAAGGTTGAGCATCTTTTTGTCCAAAATACTCTGCAAGTAATACTGAGCGACATTTCTCTTTAGTCGAATATTCATACATTGAAACAAGTCGAGCATACATGCGGTCAATGCGTTTTTCGTATGCTACTGGCGGAATATATAGTGTTTCGGCATCTTGACGGTCGGTGTTGTATATGAGTAAAGGGGTGCGTTTGAATGGTACATATTGCACAATACCTACACGATGAAGCCAAATCAAATAAGCATAAACTTCTTCGCGCGATGAGTGGGCTATGATAGCTATGCGGTCTTCGTTGATGTGTTTTGCATCGGTGAATAATCCTGTATAGTTGCGAAGAATAGTTTCCAAAATATGGTCTTTTTCAGGATGTTCCATTCGCCATTCGTATAATTTCGACGGATGCATCACAACTTTCAACTTACTCGGACTCTCCATTTCTTCAGTCAAAGTAATGTATCCCGCCCATTGCAAAATATTAAGAGCACCCATCGTCAGCGAATAAGAGAGGCGACAAACATGGCAAAATTCCTCTAACTTAAACGGATACACAGACCCATTACCCGATCCCTCACCGATAACATAATAATTTGCCAAATGTTGATATACTGCCCTTACATATTCTTTTGGAGGAAACACTTTTTCGTGGCGACGCACCAATTGCTCTACCGAACTTGAAGTTGTAAGCAATACAGCGTATGATCTTAATCCATCACGACCTGCACGGCCAGCCTCTTGATAATATTGTTCAAGCGCATCAGGTATATCATAGTGCACCACTAATCGTACATCAGCTTTGTCAATACCCATACCAAAAGCATTTGTCGCACAAAGAATTCGAGTTTCCCCCGACATCCAACTATTTTGTCTTTCTCTACGTTCATTGCTCTCTAATCCAGCATGATAATAGTTTGCCGATAAATCCATAGATTGTAGCATTTTAGCCACCTTCTCAGCTCCATCACGCGTACGAGTATATACTATTGCCGACCCCTGCACAGCAATCAGAATTTTATAGAGTTGAGCATCTTTATTGTCCGACATGCGCACCACATAGTGAAGATTATTGCGTTCAACACTCGCCTGAAACATATTATTTGGCGTGCGAAACAATAATTTGTCCTTTATATCACTTACCACATCAGGCGTAGCCGAAGCCGTCAACGCCAATATCGGCACATCGGGATACATCTCTCGCAAATCAGCAATTTTCAAATACGAAGGACGAAAATCATAACCCCATTCCGAAATACAATGAGCCTCATCCACCGCAATAAGACTTAGTTGAAGAAATTGCAAACGCTTGAGGAACAACTCCGACTGCAACCTTTCAGGCGCAACATACAACATCTTAAACGCCCCATACTGAGCCTGCTCCAATATATTAAACACCCTATCGCGACTCATTCCAGCATGTATCACCTCAGCGCGAATACCACGTTTCTTGAGGTTTTGTATTTGGTCGGTCATCAGCGCAATAAGTGGAGAGATAATAAGCGCCATACCCTCCATAGCCAACGCAGGCACCTGATACGTAATCGACTTACCACCACCCGTTGGCAATATCGCAAGCGTATCAATTCCCGCCCCAATGCTCTCGATAATATCCAATTGCAATGGTCGGAAATCATCATAACCCCAATTTTCCTTCAATATTTTGTGATACATGTGCGATAACTTTTTTTATGATTACAAAGTTAATAAAAAACTTTCATAAAAGATATAATCAAAATAAAAACTTCAATATATATTTGTTAATTAAAAAAAAAATTGTACCTTTGCATTGAGTAAAATAACTCAATGCGTTGAGTAAAATTACTCAATACACTGAGTAAAATGTAGGATTATGTACAAAAGAGCAGATTATCAAACCATTAAAAGTAGGCTTGAAGAGCCAAGACATTTCATTCAAGTAGTAATGGGACCACGACACAAAAGGATTAGAGAGGTTTAAGCAGCTATTTAATCCCAAAAGAGCATTTGTTGTTGGGGAAGGTGGAATTAGTGTGGAAGACTTTTTGACAATGGATTTGCGTAAATTGTTTTAAATAAAAGAGATACATCACTTGTGATGTATCTCTTTTTTTGTTTGACTATAGTAGGGACGCACGGTTCGTGCGTCCGATGACCCGAAGGGGCAAAAACAACCTTTGCCTATCGACACAATTAATATGGTCGTTATAACACTATTTTTTCCACTTCGCCACCCATTGTGATGAGGTATATGCCTCGTGGGAGTGTGAGAGTAGAGGCGTTGCCAGAGTAGATTAGGCGACCTGCGGCATCGAGGATGTGATAGTCGTTAGTTGCGCCTTCGATGTGGAGAGTGCCGTTGGTTGTGTAGATGTTAGCAGATGAGATTTTTGAGGTTTCGAAGTCAATTGCGTCTACTTCGTTAAGACATGCATATAATGCAATATATCATCCTGTAGGTGTTAATAATATTACTCTCTTTTATTTACAAACAGGTCTAATAGGATATCCAGCCCATCTAGCTAAAGTTCCAAGACCTATCATATTTTCATCTTGATAGCTAATGCACAAAATATTAGCGCAATCTAATTCGTTTACACTTCGTTGACTTGACAAATAATAAGATACGAAATCTATACCAGTTATATTGTTCCCTGGAATATAACCACTAAAAGGTAAAAATATACTACGATCGGTATAACCAGATATATTTGAGGTTACTAAAAATCCATTTACTCCATTTTTCGAAGAGTATGTCCAATTACAATTATCAATAAGTTCTTGCAGTTCTTCTGTAGTAGGTATTCTCCAATCATCTCCCCATTTTATTACTGCAGCATCATCTTCAGGGTCAAGCATCATTTTTCTATCTGTTAAATTATACTTAGTAAAATTATCTTCTTTTCCATACTTATACGTATTCCAATCATAATAATCTTTAGATTCTATTTCTCCCCATGCAAAATACTCCCCATAATCTTCAGGCTTTTCTGCTCCTATATTGCATGTGGCCCATTTTACAGATAAACCCAAATCAATGTAATCGTGTTTAATTTTTGTTTCCTCTTTTTCTTCACAACCAACTAAAACAAATAAACACATTGTTCTCAAAATAACCATTGAAAATATTTTCTTCATAATAATATCCCTAATTCGTGTCGGGCGCAACTTTTTGTTTTATAATAATAAGCATAAAAAAAGCGAGAACTTAACTTTCTCGCTATTTACAGGTGTTTTGGCGTGACCTTGAATCTACGAACAAGTTAAGCCCACGCTGTATACACAACAATGGGCATCTTTTAACTTATTCTTTCAGATTCAAAAAATTCGCCAAAACTTTGTAAATAGAAAGAACAAAGCAAAAATGCTTTACTGGGTGACCAAGAACGCTACTTGGTCTATGTTGGTGCAAAGGTAGTGATTTGTTTTGAGATGTGCAAGGGGTGGGGGAATTTTTTTTATAGGGGGTTGTTGTTTTGCGTTTTCGGTAATTTTGGTTGTAGGGACGCAGCGTGCTGCGTCCTATGGCTCGTTAGAGACAAATGGTTATGTTTTTTTTCAACCTGATGGTTGAAAGGACGCAGCACGCTGCGTCCCTACAATGCGATGCAACTATGGTGATTTGTTTTGGGAGTATAAGGTGGGGGAGGGGATTGGGTTATAGTATGTTGTAGTTAGGGCGGGGTTGTGTAGGATAAAAAATAGGCGGTCAATCGGGATTTGATTGTCCGCCTGTTTTTGTGCGTATTATCTGAATGAACTGCCACCGAGGAATTCTCTCAACAACGACGTCGCTGGTATTTCATGATCGTGAATAGGAATGAAGTATTTCAAGAACTTTAATAAACGGTGTGCTTCGGTATATTCCTCGCAATATTGTGGCACGTCGGCAAGGATTGGTTCGGCATGTTTGCGGAGCACGGCGAGTTCGAATAACAGAGCTGAATTGAACATCACATCGGCATTTTCTTGATAAGGGAAAATCCAACGCTCTTCGCCACGACGCACTGATGGCCAACGTTGTATTGTCTCGCGAGCTGAATAATTACGGAACTTGTAGTCGCGCACAATACGACGAAGCAGACGAGTATCTGCCGTAGGAATCCAGTTGTGTGAATCGAGTGAAATCGTTGTGAGTGCCGACACATATATTTTGAACATAGCCGATTGTGGTATCGAAGGGCACATATCTGGATTTAGGGCATGGATACCTTCCATAATTAGCACGCTACCAGGCGTAAGTTTTACTTTCTCGCCTCGCCAACGACGTTCGCCTATCGTAAAATCGTAGTATGGCACTTCGACCTCTTCGCCATTTAATATTCTCACCAATTGGTTGTTAAGCAACTCAAGGTCGAGAGCATTAAGTGCTTCAAAGTCCCATTCTCCGTTTTCGTCAAGTGGCGTATCAACACGATTGACGAAATAGTTGTCAAGACTAAGCACAATAGGTTTTATGCCTGCCACCATGAGTTGAATGCTAAGACGTTTTGAGAATGTAGTCTTTCCCGACGACGATGGACCAGAAATCATTACGAAACGACTTTCTGGCTGACGTTGAGCAATCATATCGGCTATTTGAGCAATTTTCTTTTCGTGTAATGCCTCAGACACTTTAATCAAGTCGTAAACCGAGTGGTCGCGACAAATCTTGTTGAAATCACCCACATTGGTGAGTTCCATGAGTTTGTTCCAACGCACAAATTCATTGAAAATATCGAACATTTTAGGCTCATCAATAAATTTAGTGAGTTGTGTAGGATTTTTTCTATCTACAACACGTAAGAGAATACCATTCTTATAGCTTTGCAAGTCGAACATAGGCACATAGCCAGTCGAAGGTACAAGTACACCGTTGTAGTGGTCTATATAATCACCCATACGGAAATAACGTACGTATGGCACACCAAGTGTCTCAAACAGAATGGCTTTGTCCATCAGCCCACGTTGGCGGAACATCTCTATAACGGTCATAGTTTGGCGTTCCTCGCTTATTATAGGCTCATTAGCAGCAATGATTTCTTGCATTTTACTGCGCAATGTATCAATAAGATTTTCAGATACTTTTGATTCGCGATTGTCAATACAGCAGTAGTAGCCTTGACAAATTGGGTGTTCGATACGTAGGCGTGATTCTGGTTGTATTTCAGACAACGCTTTCGCCATAATCATACTGATAGAACGCAGATATACACGATTGCCCGATGGACATGTAACGTCGATGAATTCGATGTTTTTGGGTTTATAAATCCTAAAATTCAACGATTCAACTTTGTAGTTTACTCGAGCGGCTAACACCTGATTAGGCAGATTGATTTGCAAATCGTTGTAGATGTCGAGCAGCGAAATACCCATTGGGTATTCTTTGTACGTCTGTGTGTTTTTGCAGTAGATTGTGACCATGAGAGTATAGAGATTAGTGTATAGAGTTTAGAGTTTAGGGGTGAGGGATTAGAGATTAGAGTGTAGTGGTTGCGTTAATTAATAAATTGATTTTCAGTGTGATTTTGCAAGTGCGTCAATAAAGTGTTATTTCGATGTCAAAGTTACACAAATTTTTTGTAAATAATATGCAAATTTTTATTAAATTTGCAGTCGGAAACTTTATTTAGTAAAAAGCATGAAGTTGTAAGTCGCAAGACTTTGACTTTATTTGTGGGAAATAGCTTATTACTAATTTTTTAACTTTAACAATAGAGTGTCGAGTAACATTGTCTTTGCTACTCGCTACTCGCTACTTAAAATCTGAAATATGAATTTTGGTTTTGTTGACTTATTAACCCTTATTGGTTCTATCGGACTTTTCTTGTACGGTATGAAGTTGATGAGTGAGGGTTTACAAAAAGCTGCGGGCGACCGTTTGCGTAACATTTTAGCTTGGATGACCAACAATCGTTTTGTTGGTGCTTTGACCGGTATTCTTGTAACTGCTCTTATTCAGAGTTCGTCAGCCACGACTGTGATGATTGTTAGTTTTGTTAATGCCGGTTTGTTGTCTTTGGGGCAATCAATGGCAGTTATTATGGGTGCCAATGTGGGTACTACAGCCACAGCTTGGATTCTTTATCTTGGTGGCTTTAAAGTAAATCTTGCAGCAGCATCTATTCCGCTTATTGCATTCACAATACCGATGCTTTTTTCTAAGAAAAATTCTTGGAAAAGTTGGGGTGAGGTAATTCTTGGTTTCTCTTTCCTTTTTATGGGATTGGATTTATTAAACCATTCTGTACCAGACCTTCGCTCTAATCCTGAGTTGTTTGCTGCAATACAAGATTATGCAGATATGGGTTTCTTCTCAGTTTTGTTATTTGCCTTCATCGGTATGGTAGTTACAATTGTTGTACAATCTTCAAGTGTGACTTTTGCTATCGTACTCGTCATCTGTAGCAAGGGTTGGGTCTCTTTTGAAATAGCGGCAGCTTTGGTGTTGGGTAGTAACATTGGTACTTGTATCACTCCGCTTA
Source organism: Paludibacteraceae bacterium (assembly GCA_017467185.1). Taxonomy (GTDB): domain Bacteria; phylum Bacteroidota; class Bacteroidia; order Bacteroidales; family Paludibacteraceae; genus Aphodosoma. The sequence continues at coordinate 67,600 of JAFTSS010000080.1, forward strand.
TTGCAGCTGTTTCTGGAAATATTTGGGCAAAACGTGCAGCTATGGGACATTTGATGTTCAATGTTTTAGGCTCTATTTGGGTGTTAGCGTTGTATTATCCATTCATGAAGTTAGTTGTTTGGTTGTCAACTATGGGACAAGGCGACCCTACAGCTTTGCTCTCTTTTGTAGATAGCACCGACCCTGCAATTATCAATGCCTTGAATGACGGAACTCTTGATTTGACTAATCCTGCCAATCAGCAACTTGCTACCACATTTGCGGCTAATCAAGCTTACGTTTCTTTTGGTTTGTCTATATTTCACACTCTTTTCAATACAATCAACATCTGTGTTATGATTTGGTTCACTGGTTTGTATGTGAAAATTGTAACAAAACTTATTCCTGCTAAACCTGAAGAAGAAGAAAACGAATCGCATCTTACATTCATTACTACAGGTTTGCTCTCTACATCAGAGCTTTCTATCCTTCAGGCTAGTAAAGAAATTCAACTCTATGGCGAACGTGCTCAACGTATGTTCGGTCTCGTACGTGATTTATTCCACGAAACTGACGATAAAGAATTTACAAGCAAATTTTCTCGTATTCAAAAATACGAAAACATTTCAGACCGCATGGAGGTTGAAATTGCAAACTATTTGACAAAAGTTTCGGCAGGTCGTCTTTCTGACGAAAGTAAACACCAAGTACAGATGAAACTTCGTGTTATCTCTGAAATTGAGAGTGTTGCCGATTCTTGCTACAATCTTGCACGTACATTGCAACGTCGTCATCAACAGCCAGAGAGATTTACTGATGAGATAAATGGTAATGTTGAGTTGATGTTCAACCTCATCGAAAGCGGTTTACAAAATATGTGTAATGTACTTGGCGAAGAGCATATTGACCAAATGTATGTAAATACGGCTCAAAATATTGAAAACGAAATCAACAATTATCGTAATCAGTTGAAGATGCAAAATGTTATTGCTGTCAACGAGGGTTATTACGATTATCCGACAGCAACTACATATATGGATACTATCGTAGAATGCGAAAAGATGGGTGATTACATTGTTAATGTAGTTGAAGCTGTTGCCGACTCAAAACTTCATCCAACAGGTAATTAAATGATAAATTTGAGAGTTTTAATTTGAAAGTTTCAACTTTCAATTTTCAACTTTCAACTTTCAACTTTTTTATGACTCTTACAGAACAACAATTCGACAAATCGGCGGCTGAATGTCGTTCGATTTATGAGAAAAAATTGAAAGACTATGGTGCAGCTTGGCGCATTATGCGTCCTGCAAGTCTTACCGACCAAATATTTATTAAAGCCAATCGCATTCGTTCTTTAGAAATTAAAGGGACATCAATGGTTGGCGAAGGCATTCGTCCTGAGTTAATTGGTATTATCAATTATTGTATTATTGCTCTTATCCAATTAGAGTTAGGGTATGCCGAGACCGACGATCTTCCGGTTGAACGAGCACTCGAACTATATGATAAGTATATGCTCGAAGCTAAAAACCTCATGATTGCCAAAAATCATGATTACGATGAAGCTTGGCGTCAAATGCGCACTCAGTCTTATACTGACCTCATTCTCATGAAGATACATCGCACAAAGCAAATCGAAGACAACAACGGCAAAACCCTCATTTCCGAAGGCGTCGATGCCAACTATTTCGATATGCTCAACTACGCTATCTTCTATATGATACAACAAGTCTAAATAAATTTGTTATGCGTAATTATTGTCAGGCAAGTTCGACCAGTCCGACTAGTCTGAATAGTCCGACTAGTCCGACAATACTCAAAATTATATACTGTCTTTTTCGGTGTTTACTTGGTTTGGTCTTTGTTTTCTCTGGATTTGTTAAAGCAATCGACCCACTTGGCACTACATATAAAATACAAGATTACCATGAAGTGATGCACCTAAGCTGGTTTTCTGAATTGGCTTTAGTTGCTTCTTTTGCCCTGATAACAGCTGAATTTCTTGCAGGTATATTGTTGATTACTAATGTTAATTTTAAATTAGGACTTTGGTTATCAACTTTATTGATGCTTGCAATGACGCCTCTCACCCTTTGGATTGCGCTCGAAAACCCCGTAACCGATTGTGGTTGTTTTGGCGATGCAATAATTCTTTCCAATTGGGCAACTTTCTGGAAAAACATAGTGCTTGATGTCTTGATTATTGCCTTGTGGGTATTGCAAAAGCATGTTTATCGAACTTGGCTCACGCCATTCCCGTCTTGGACATTAACCATTACCTTCTCTTTAATAACCATTGGTGTAGGCATACATTCACTTAATAATCTGCCTTTCATCGATTTCCGTCCTTACAAAATAGGAAATAATATTCTCGAAGGCATGGAACTTCCCGAAGGTGCCGTACGCGACCAATATCGCACTACTTTCATCTATAGTCGCGATGGTGTAGAACAAGAATTTGAATTGCAAGATGCACCTTACAACGACACAACTTGGACTTTCGTCGAGCAACGTACTGAGTTAATAGCCAAAGGCGAAGAACCGCCAATTCACGATTTTTCTATCGTTACACCCGAAGGCGACGACCTCACTTATGACATCCTTTATCGTGAAGGCAAAACATATCTCGTCGTGATGTACGATTTGCACAAAACAAAAACTAAATATCTCGACAACGTACAGCAAGTTTATGAAAAGGCACAGGCCGAAGGTGCAGAATTCCTAGTGCTTACCGCATCTTCCGATATGATTGATGAGTTCAAGCAACAACACAATTTGCCATACCAATTTGCGCTCACCGACCCAATACAACTCAAAACAATGGTACGTTCAAACCCAGGTGTAGTAGTCCTCAACGGCGCAACCGTAATCAATAAATTCAACCCTAATTGGAAATACTGCAAAAAATAGTAGTGACACTCAATTCGAGCATCTGTAACAAGTAAAGATTAGTGAGTGTGGCAATAGTAGTGAAGCTCGGTTCGAGCGTCCGCAAAGAATAAGTAATTTTTATGATGTGCAAAAGGAACCTCGAAGAGATTCAATGTGCTTAACCGCTGTGTGATTTTTTGTAGGAGCGAAGCGATATACAAAAAATTACCTGCGGACAGAAAAAACATCCCCCCCCATCGTCACCAACGGGGGCGAACATAAATATCATAATCATAAGGCGTGTACTTTCAATAAAAAAGAATATGTACTTATGTTAAAATAGGCAACTACTAAAAATCTATAAAAACTAACGAAGCGAAGCTAAATAATTGTGCATTGTGCATTGTGCATTAAAAAAGCTCGCTACTAAAAATCTATAATATGAGAAAAAACATTGTAGCAGGCAACTGGAAAATGAACAAAAACCTGCAAGAAGGCGTAGCATTAGCTGCAGAATTGAAAGAAAAAGTAACTAACCCAAATTGTGATGTGATAATCGGTACACCATTTATTCACCTCGCAACTGTGGCCGAATTAGTTAAAGGTTCGCCAATCGCTGTTGCTGCCGAAAACTGTGCCGACCACGCATCTGGTGCTTATACAGGCGAGGTCTCTGCCGAAATGGTAGCTTCTACAGGCGCAACTTATTGTATCATTGGCCACTCTGAACGTCGTACATACTATGGCGAAACATACGAAATTCTTCGTGAAAAAGTACAATTAGCTTTAGCTAACAACCTCCGTCCAATCTTCTGTATCGGCGAAGTAAAAGAAGAGCGCGAAGCTAATCGTCAAAACGAAGTAGTAAAAGCACAACTCGAAGGCTCAGTATTCAACCTTTCTGCTGAAGATTTCGGCAAACTCGTTATCGCTTACGAACCAGTTTGGGCTATCGGCACAGGACTTACTGCAACTCCTGAACAAGCTCAAGAAATCCATGCTTACATCCGCAGCCTCATCGCTGAAAAATATGGTAAAGAAGTAGCCGACAACACATCAATCCTTTATGGTGGTAGCTGTAATGCCAAAAACGCAGCTGGCCTCTTCGCTAATCCTGACATCGACGGTGGCCTCATCGGTGGCGCATCACTCAAAGCCGACGACTTCTGCGCTATCATTAACGCATTCTAATTCTATTGTAGGGACACGGCATGCCGTGTCCGTTAACTCAGCGAGTTAACAAACATCATAAAAAATCTTCATTCCGTCCTTGCCGAATGAAGATTTTTTCTGTTAATATCTTGTTAATATTTTTAACTAAAAATAGCGTGGAACATTCGAGAAAAATTGCTAATTTTGTATTCTATTTACATTGGATGATGTGTAAATACTAAATAGGTAATTATGAGAGTGTTGATAACTTGCTTTTCGTCGATTAGTAATGTTGCTGCAATTGTTCCACAGCTTTATGGACTTGTAAACGACTATCCTCAGCACGAATTTATTGTGCTAAGTCGTAGTTTTTTGCGTCCGTTGTTTGACAAATTGCCTCGCGTGGCATTTGTTGGAGGTGATATTCGTGGTGAGCATAAAACGCCTATGGGTGTATATCGATTATTTAAGCAACTGAAAGCGATGAGACCTGATGTTGTGCTTGATATGCAACGTTCGTGGCGTACTCGAATGATTGCTCGACTATTTGCTTTTACGGGGATTAAGGTGTTGAGAATAGGTTTTGCATCGGCAGAGCAAAAGCGTTTGATTAAACGAGGGGCAGAGAAATATCATTCGATTCCAACAATTTTTGACCGTCAAGCCCGTTTGTATGCTAAAATAAGGTTGAAAGTTAATGATGATTTTCGTAAACTTTATGAGCCCGACGCAAAGCAAGTGGCTAAAATTAAGGAGTTGTATGGCGAGAAACAGGGGCATTGGATTGGTATTGCACCATTCTCTATTGCACGAGGTAAAACATTGCCATTCCGCAAGATGAAGAATATAATTGCTTATTTCGATAAGCAACCAAATACAAAAATATTTCTTTTTGGTGCAGGTGAAATGGAGAATGAGTTGCTTACCGATTGGCAGTCGCTTTATCAAAATGTGTTTGCTGTGCACACTAATTTGCAACTTGATGACGAGTTAGCGTTGATGAATTTTTTGGATGTCATGTTGTGTATGGATTCGGCTAATATGCATTTAGCATCGTTGATGGGTGTAACTGTTGTGAGTGTGTGGGGTGCAACGCATCCTTATTCTGGATTCCTTGGTTGGCGTCAGTCAATGGATAATTGTGTAGGGGTAGATTTCTCGTGTCGTCCATGTACAGCCCATTCTGACCGAAAATGTAAATACGGCGATTATCGTTGTCTCGAAAGTCTCCATTCAAGCAAAATAATTGAAGTAATTGATCAATGCATAATGCACAATGCATAATGAACAATTGCTATTCGTTGTTTAATTAATAATAAAAAGGTAATTAAGATTGTGTATTGTGCACTTAGCATTGTGCATTGAAATAAGAATTATGGGAAAAATTATAGCAATAGCAAATCAGAAAGGTGGTGTAGGTAAAACAACCACAAGTATAAATCTTTCGGCATCGTTGGCGCGTGAAGGGAAAACAGTGTTACTTATTGATGCCGATCCACAGGCGAATGCTTCATCGGGTTTGGGTGTTGACGTGAAAGATTTGAAAACAACGGTTTACGAGTGTATGATTGGTGAAGTTAAAGTGGCTGATGCTACATTTGACACTGAAATTGAAGGATTGAAAATCGTGCCTTCGCATATCGACCTCGTTGGTGCTGAAATAGAGATGCTTAATCTCGACAATCGTGAGAAATGTATGCGTAATATGTTGGTGACAGAGAAGGGTAAGTATGACTATATTATAATTGACTGTTCTCCATCGCTCGGACTTATTACAGTTAATGCTCTCACTGCTGCAGATTCGGTAATTATACCTGTTCAATGCGAATATTTTGCTCTTGAAGGTATAGGTAAATTGTTGAATACCATCAAGATTATCAAGAGTGGATTGAATCCTGCGCTCAATATCGAAGGTTTCTTGCTTACTATGTTTGATGCACGTCTTCGTTATGCTAATCAAGTGGCAGAGGAGGTGCGTAAACACTTTGGTGATATGGTGTTCAAAACTACCATTCAGCGTAACGTAAAACTTTCTGAAGCAACATCGTATGGTCAACCAGCACTTGTTTATGACCCAGATTCACGTGGAGCTCAAAACCATATCGACCTCGCTAAAGAACTTATAAATAAGGAATAGGGAATAAGGAATAGGGAATAAGGAATAAGGAATAGGGAATAAGGAATAAGGAATAGGGAATAAGGAATAAGGAATAGGGAATGGGGAATAGGGAATAGGGAATAAGGGATGGTGTGTAAAATTTCGTATCTCATATCTCGTGTTTCATATCTCGTTACTAAATATCTATTATATGAAAAAACAAGCTTTAGGTCGTGGACTCAGTGCTTTGATTGAAACAGAGCCAGTTGCAGCGGTGGGTTCTACACTATTCAATGAAATAGAAATCAGCAAAATACATCCAAATCCTAATCAACCTCGTACTGAGTTTGATGATGAGGCGTTGGAAGAGTTAGCTGCGTCTATTCGTGCTAATGGTATCATTAGCCCTATCACTTTGCGTAAAATTAGCGAAGATAACTATCAAATCATTGCTGGTGAACGTCGTTATCGTGCCTCTAAATTGGCAGGATTAGACAAAATACCTGCATATATTCGTGATGTTGACGATGGTCAAGTGATGGAAATGGCGCTTATTGAAAATATTCAGCGCGAAGATTTGAATGCCATAGAAATAGCATTGAGTTATAATAGCCTTGTGGCTACACTCAATATCACTCAAGAGGCTTTGGCTGAGCGAGTAGGTAAAAAACGCGCTACTATTACCAATTATCTTCGTTTATTGAAACTCCCTGCCGAAATTCAAATGGGATTGAAAGATAAGAAGATAGATATGGGACATGCTCGTGCACTTGTCAGTGTTGAAAATCCAGAGGTAATGTTGAATATCTATGCTCAAGTACTTGCCGAAGGAGCATCGGTGCGTCGTACTGAAGAATTGGTACGTTTGGCTGCAATAGGTGATAACGATAAGAAAAAAGAGAAAAAAGAGAAACTACACACCTTTATGCCTGAAGAGTATGATACGCTTTGCAAAGAGTTGAACGACAAGTTCAATGCCAAAGTCAAACTCTCTTACAACGAAAAAGGTAAAGGTAAAGTGGTCATTCCTTTCGATTCTGATGATGATTTAATGCGTTTGATGTCGTTGTTTGATAAGATATGAGACACGAGATATGAGACACGAGATGACTTAAGGTATGAAATGAATTATTGGAAATGGTACATATTGTTATTTTGTGTGTTTGTGGCTTTGAGGTTGCAAGCTCAAGATGATAATGCACAATCTATAGATACTATAGCATCTATAGACACTATAGCTACTATAGACACTATAGCTACTATAAATTCTCAACTCTCAATTTTCAAATTACAAGGAGATACGCAAAATATTGCTTCTCTACAAAAGGATTCGGTCAAGTTAGCTAAACAATTACGAAAAGAACAGCGAGCTTTGGCGCATGCCAATTTTAAGCCTGACCCAAATAAAAGTCTTTGGTTAGCTTTGACTTTTCCAGGAGCAGGTCAGATTTATAATCGTAAATATTGGAAATTGCCGATTATTTATGGCGGAGCAGTAGGTGTTGCGTATGCAATATCTTATTATGGTGGACATTACAACGATTATATGCGAGGATATCGTGATTATATGGATTCAGATCTTAATACCAATTATCATCTTGAGTTGATACCTACCGGTTATCCTGAGTCGAATGCAGGTACTTACGTCAGAAATCGTGTGAATTCTTATCGTCGTTATCGTGATATATTTATTGTTGTAGGTGTTGCAGTATATGCTTTGTCGGTGATAGATGCATACGTAGATGCTCAATTAGCTGATTTTGATATTAGTACTGATTTGTCGATGAAAGTACGCCCAAAGTTAGACGTTGAACAGCATACAGGAAAGCCGACAGCAGGATGTCAAATGCAAATCTATTTTTAATAATTTAGTATAAAGTAAAAAGTAGTAAGTCGTAAGATTTTTTATGATGAAGAAAATTTTATATATTTTAGTTTTTATCGCTTTTTGTGGCAATATACAATTTTGTAAGGCACAGTTAGTTACAGATACTATATCTTCTATAGACACTATAGATACTATAGCCGCTATAGAGCCTATAGATACTATAGATTTAGCTTTCAACTTTCAATTAGATTCTATTGTTCACGACTATTTTCTTGAAAAATCATTTACTATAGATTGTGAGCGTATTGATAGTGGTGCGGTATATTATTCAGATTCAGTTTATATGGCACGTTTGCAGTCATTACCGCATGTAATGGAAATGACTTATAATCGTGTAGTTAAGTCTTGTATCGAACGATATGCCCGTTGTCCTAAAGATGTAGGTTACATGCTCGGTATTGGTAATACTTACTATTTCCCAATGTTTGAAGAGGCTTTAGAACGTCATAATGTGCCACTCGAATTGAAATATTTGCCAGTAATTGAGAGTGCATTGAATGCTAAAGCAAAATCGCCTGTGGGAGCTTCTGGTTTGTGGCAATTTATGGTTGGAACGGGCAAAATCTATGGCCTTGAAGTGAATAGTATGGTCGATGAGCGTCGCGACCCTCGCAAAGCTTCTGATGCTGCTGCTCGTTTCCTTGCCGATTTGTATAAACTTTATGGCGATTGGCATCTTGTGATAGCCGCATATAATTGTGGTCCTGGTAATGTAGCAAAGGCTATTCGTATAGCAAATGGTAAGCGCAATTTTTGGGAAATTTATCCTTATCTTCCTCGAGAAACTCGTAGTTATGTTCCTCTTTTCATTGCAGCAAATTATATAATGAACTTTTATGAAGAACATAATATGTGTCCTGCCAATCCTTTATTCAATTATGCTACAGACACAGTGATGATTTCTGATAGAGTGCATTTGCAACAAATTGCAGAAAAAGTGAATATTCCGTTGGATGAACTTAAATTCCTCAATCCTCAATATCGCTACGATATTATTCCTGGCAATATCAAGCCTTATCCACTTGTTCTGCCATTTGAGCATATAAATTCATACGCACTTAATCGTGATAGCATTTTGGCATATAAACCAGAGTTGGCTAAGCGTGAAATAAAATTCGAGCCATCAGAGGGCGAGGTAATTTATTATAAAGTTAAAAGTGGTGATACTCTTGGTGGTATTGCAAAAAAATATCGTGTCTCAGTCAAGAATATTCAAAAGTGGAACAAACTCAAATCCACTACAATTCGCATAGGACAAAAACTCAAAATATATAAGTAGTGTTAGGGTTTCTAAAAGACCATTGACTATAGACTATTGACTATTGACATTTATCTTTATGGACAAAATATACTATTCGATACGTGAAGTGGCAGATCAGTTAAAAGTGCCACAATCTACTTTGCGATTTTGGGAAAAGGAGATAGATCTTCTTGAGCCTGCCAAATCGAAAGGAGGTACACGGCGTTATGTTCAGAAAGATATAGACCTTTTGCATCAGATAAAGTTCTTAATTGAGGAGCAACATTTAACTTTGGCTGGTGTCAACGAGCGGTTGACGAATCATCGTGAAGAAGATGAAAAGCGAATGAAGATAATTCAAAAATTACAGTCTGTACGCAAAGAATTGTTGGCAATACGCCTTGAACTTAATGCGCACGAAGCATTTGAGAAAGAGTTTATTATTGAAGGTGATAAAGAATAGGAAACTATAGAAACTATAGTCGCTATAGTTACTATAGCTACTATAAAAAATATATATAATATGAAAAAGATATTATTTTTATTTTTTGCTATTTTAATTTTGGCAGGTTGTGCAAACAAACAATGTGATAAAGATGTTTGTAATAAATCGTCTAAAGTGAAAAACGTTATTTTCATGATTGGCGATGGAATGGGCTTAAATCAAGTCTATGCAGGAATGACTGCCAATGGAGGGCACCTTAATATTGAGCGTTGCACTCACACTGGTTTAGCAAAAACTTATTCTGCAAATTCTTATATAACCGACTCAGCAGCAGGCGGTACAGCACTTGCATCGGGCAATAAAACCAACAATGGAATGATAGGTATGAATGCTGACTCTGTGGCTGTAAAATCAATATTGGAAATGGCGGAAGAGGCAGGTATGGCAACAGGACTTGTTGCTACTGTACGCATTACTCATGCTACACCTGCAGCATTTTATGCTCATCAAATCAATCGTGGTATGTATGAGGAAATTGCAGCAGAGATGCTAACTTCGGGTGTTGATTTCTTTGTGGGTGGTGGACGTAATAACTTCGAAGTGCGTAAAGATTCGCTCAATTATTCTGATTCACTTCGTAATGCTAATTATGATATAGTCTATTCAATTGATTTAATTGAAGCACCTGTACTTTTACCTTTCGGAGCATTATGTGCCGATGGCGATATGCCAAAAGCGAGTGAACGTGGCGATTTTTTGCCTAAGGCTGTAGATTTGGCAATTAAGTCGCTTGATGCTCGTGGCGAAGGTTTCTTTCTTATGGTGGAAGGCTCACAAATCGACTATCAAGGTCACGGCAACAGCACTGAAGGCGTAATTGACGAAGTGCTTGATTTCGACCGTGCTATTAAAGTGGCATTAGACTTTGCTGAGCGTAATGGCAATACTCTTGTAGTTATAACAGCTGACCATGAGACAGGTGGTATGACAATCATGAATGGCTCTTATGTCGATTCTACGGTGGTTGTACAATTTAATACTGGTGGTCATACGGGTACGATGGTTCCAATTTATTCTTATGGACCACAGTGCGCTAAGTTTACTGGTATTATGGAAAATACAGAGATTCCTTTTCGTATAAAATCTTTTTTGGGATTCTAAATAGTAGAGACGCAATATTTTGCGTCTCTTTTTTTGTACTAAAACATATAAACATAGAAAAACATATTGAAAACTATAAAATGAATATTTTTTAGGTATTAAATTTTGTGATTTATTAAAAATTTAGTATATTTGCGTAATTTTCTAAAATATTTCATTATGAAACGATTACTTTATATTTTTGCCTTCCTTTTTGTTTCTTTTGCTGCGATGGCGTATGATCTTGCCGCTAATTCTAAAATGTATTTTGCAAAGCCAGATAATTGGGGTGCAAAATATATTCAATTTATGATTGGTCATGATTTTTGGTCTCAAGGTTATGCTATGTCATCTATTCCCAATACAAAACTTTACTATGTGAATATGCCAAGTTGGGGAGATTATAATGGTTGGGCTGTTTTAAATACTAATGAGTCTGTTTGGGGTGGGACAGGAGAAAAATTTTGGGATAGATATACACATGCAGTAAATGAAACAAACGCAGGTTGGACTGCATTAGGTTCTTGTAATTTGATTAATATGGATGGTGGAGATAAAGGATTTACTGCATTAACTGATTATAAATCATTAAACAAAACCTACACAATCAAAACTTATGTAGATGAAGTAGAGTCGTCTGCTGGTGGTACGGTGTCTGTATCTTCATATAAATTGAGTTCTGCTGATGCTACTTCTGCTACAAATGGAACTACATCTATTGAGGCGGCATATACTGCAACTATAACATTGACGGCGACTGCTAATCCTGGTTATGAATTTGTTGGTTGGTATGATGAAGCTAAAGAATTATCAACAGATATAACATATTCATATACTGCACCAAATGAGGAAAAAACGATAAGTGCAAAATTTAGAAAATTGGCTGATGCTGAGCCTCGAATAGTTTCTTTTTCTGCATCTGCAACTGAAATTGATTTGGGTCAATCTGTTACTTTTGACGTTGACGTTGAAAATGCAGAGCTTAACGATGTTGTATTCAAAATAGGGGAAGAGGTAATCTCAAATCCATGGACACCGGAAGCCGGTGGTAAATATACTGTCACAGCAAATCTTGAAGGTGCGACATCTAAAACACTCAATGTTACAGTTTATGCTACTACTGTTTATTTTGATAATACTATTTCAGAGTGGACAACTGTATATGCATATTGTTGGAATGAAGGTGCAACTATTAAAAATGCAGACTGGCCGGGAATTCAACTTGTAGATCCTGTGGATAATTTATATGCTTACAAAACAATACAACCTTATGATAGTATAATTTTTAATCATGGCGATGGCGATAAAAAAACAGCAGACCTTCTTTTTGAAGATGGTAAAACATATTCAATGCCAAAACCAGTGCCTGTTGTTGCTGGAACATCAAATCTTTGTGGTAGCGAGTGGAATTCTTCTGATGAAAATAATGCAATGGAAGAGGTTGATGGTGTTTTTTCAAAAACATATACTGATTTATCTGCAGGTGAGTATGAGTTTAAAGTTGTTTATAAAGGGAATTGGTTAGGTTATGATAAAGTTGATGGAAGTAATAGTAGTGATTGTATGGATAAAGGAGGTAATATTAAATTTACTTTAGAAGGGCAAGCAACGGTTACTATTTTTTATGATAAATCAACAGATAAAATAGTGTTGAAAGTTGTTTATGCTAATTTCCCTGTAGGGGAAAAGTTTTATTTTTCATCAGATAAAGGAGTTTCTCGTTATGCGGCTTATCTTTTTGGTGCAAGCGGAGAAAAATGGGTTGATATTTCATTAGAGTATAATAATATTTATTCATTCTTTATGCCTGATGGCGAATGGGATGGGTTGATATATTGTGCCATGAAACAAGGTACAACAGAGAATAACTGGGATAACAGAGAGTCTCAAACAGATAATTTAAGATATGAAGATAAAAATTGGTATGTATGGGGGGATAATAGTTACTGGCGTAATTTTGAGAATTTGATTTTTGCAGGACAGAAGTTATATTTTAAGCCAGATAGTAATTGGGAGGCTGATGGTGCTCGTTTTGCAGCTTATTATTGGGATGTTTTGGGCGAAAATAGGTGGGCTGATTGTGTGTATAATGATGATGAGAATGTGTATGAGGTGATTGCTCCAATAGAGAAGAACGATGTATTTGAAACTATTTGGACGAATATTAAATTTGTGAGATTTGATTCAGAACAAGTAGATAATAGTTGGGATTATGATAAGCATAGAACTGAAAATTTGGTGTTTGATGGTGTTAATGATTTGTTTATTATAAGTTTAAAAGGAGATAAAAATGATGATGAATATTTAAATTCGGCAGATCCTCAAAATTGGGTTAGCTTGAGTACTTGTTTTAGAGATTATATATTTTTCAAGCCAAACCCGGTAGAAATGGCAGCTGGTAATAGATTCTCTGTTTATTTCTGGAATCCTTTTGGGCAAAATTGTTGGGTTAAATTTAAACCTTTGACAGGATATACTGATGTTTATTATGTAGTTGTACCTGAAGGTTTTTGGACTGGTGCTAATATTTGTAGTATGAACCCTAATACAGATAATGATAGTTGGGATAAAGAGGGTGATGTTTATATTGATTTGTTGAATCAAACCGATAATTTGACTTATCATAGTGATAAATTGCTATATCAAACACCAGATACATGGAATTTTAAGGGTCCTGCTGATGAATGTTGGATTGATTTGGAAGCAGAAATAAATTTTGACCCCGAAAATGCTATAGAGATTAGTGGTGGTATGGAAAATGGTGCATACTATCAAGCTAAAAAATATACGATGTCTATTTCTGGTAGTGATGTGAATAAATGGCATTGGATTTCGTTGCCATACGATGTGAATGTGGCTGATATTAAGTCTAACATCACAACAGAAAATCCATACGGTATAGATTTTATAATGAAACGCTATGACACCGCTACTCGTGCAGCTTGGGAAGGGGAACAAGCTCCTGTTGATGACCAAACTTGGGTGCAATTAACTAAAGAGGATGTATTAGAAGCTGGTAGGGGATATATTTTAGGTGTAAATAATTCTCTTACAGGAGGTGTTACTTTAACGTTCCCGGCTAATAGTTATTTCCATATTGTATCTAATCAAGTAGATGGAAAAAATGATAATGTAGAGGCTATAGCTCCAGAATTGAATGTTAATAGTAATTGGCATTTAATAGGAACTGGGTTGTATGCTAAAGCACAAAGTAGTGGTGGAGTTAATTTTGTGGCATATCCCGATGAGTCTGGTAGTGATTATACCTATCATTATTTGGGTTCGGTTGTAGAACATGAATATTTTGAGCCTACCCAAATTGCTGTATCAATGCTCGAAAAGTATAAAGCATTCTTTGTTCAATATGGCGGAGAATATTCGTTCTCGAAAGAGGCTGTCGTAAGAAATATGGCTCCTCGTCGAGCTCGAACAGAAGAGGTGGTTGAACAATATTATATAAACATTAAGGGCGAAAAAGAGAGAAGTCGTACCGCTATTTTCTTGGCTGATGATGGTAGCAATGATTATGTTGTTGGTAAAGATTTCTTACATTTTGGGGTTACAGGTAAAACTACACAACTCTATACTAAGCAAAATTCAAGATTGTTTTCATTCAATCATTTGAAAAAAGAAGATTGTGTAGTTGAATTGGGTGGCTATGTAATTAATGCTGGAGAATATACTATTTCATTAACCGATAATGGAGCTTCTTCGATTGTTTTGATTGATAATTATACAGGAGAATCAGTAGATTTAACTTTTGAAGATTATACCTTTACAACCGAAAAAGGTTCGTTGGATGGACGTTTTACTTTGGCAATATCATATATTGAAAAAGATGTTACTACTGAAATTGGTACTGAAAATGTTGGAAATATTTTGGTCTCAAACTATAATGATTTAGTTGTTATTGATGGTTTGAATATTGGAAATCATGTTTGGATTTATGATGCCGTAGGACGTTGTGTTAATTCATTTGTAGCAGAAGAAGGAAGGTATGTGTTGAATGTAAAAGAAGGGGCTTATGTGCTAAAAACTTCGATGGAATCGGTTAAATTTGTTGTTTGGTAATATAGGAGGTTATGATTATGAAACGAATTAAAGTAGTATTTTTACTTTTTGCATGTTTGTTTATTTATTGTCAATGTGTGGATGCAAAAGAGGCAATGTATGGTAATATAAAAATGCGCTCTTTAGGAGTAGGTAATAATCCTAATTTGCCAAAACAACATGTTGTACTCATAAATAGTAATGGTGAAATGCAACATTATCAACGTAGTGTAGTTGGCTCTTTTGTTGATGTCGCTTGTGTAAATAGGGGTGTAGCTGTATATAATTATCCTACATTGCAAATAAATTCATTGGTTAAATCGGATAATATGTTTGCTAATAGTGAACCGACTATTACATCTGCTGTTGTTTATTATTCTTTTGGTGGAGGAGAAAATCCAAATCATCCAGGTGTGCCTATTGGTGATGCTTTGCCTTTTGTAGTGCTACTTGCTGGAGGGTACGTTTATAAAAGGAATAGGGAATAAGGAATAGGGAATAAGGAATAAGGAATGGGGAATAGGGGATAAAGAATAGGGAGTAGGGAATAAAAAAGAGATGCTTTGCATCTCTTTTTTTGTGTTTTAGTTACTATAGTTTCTATAGTAGCTATAGTAACTATAATAGTTATAGTAACTATGGAAATTATAAATGCTATAGATATTATAGTTGCTATATAATTTATAGGGTGTTGGACTCGAAGTTTTCGGGCCATAGGTTTGTGCCATCGAAGGTGGCGAAGCCGTAATTTTTGTAGAATTCATCGAGAATTAGGAGTTGGCAACCTGTGCTGAGGCGCATGTTTATTTCTTTGTGTAGGTGGCCCATAATGATGTAATCGACATCGGGGTGATTGGCAGAGAATTGTTTTGCCCACACAACTTGAAAGGCATTGGAGTCGGTTGTATGATGTTCGTAGTAGTTGTGGTGGCGGTTGTTATTCTCGATGGAATCGTGCTTTTTTCGATTGCGGGCACTCCAGCGATAGCCGAAAGCATAGCCTAAGCGAGGTATCATGAGATGACGGAAGAGCCATTGTGCTGTAGAACTTTCGAATATGCGATTAAGGATACGTGTGGCGAGGCGTTTCTCGCCTAATCCATGGCCATGGGCAAGATAGAATTTTTTGCCGGAAATGTCGATGAAATCGCCTGTTTTGTGAATGATTAGTCCGCAATAGTCTTGAAGATAACCGAATGTCCATTGATCGTGGTTGCCACAATAGAAGTGGATGCGTGTGCCTTGTTGAGTGGCAGAGCGTAGGGCTTGGAGTACATCGTCAAAGCCTGGGGGAATGGCGTGAGCGAATTCGAACCAAAAGTCGAAGATGTCGCCGAGTAGGAATATTTCGGATTTTTCGGTAGTTGCCATGTTTAGCCATTCGATGAAATGGCGGTTTTTTGCGTCATTGTCATCGAATAGGCGTGAGCCAAGATGGGCATCTGCTACGAAGTAATGTTTCATGAATTTAGTCGTAAGTAGAAAGTAGTAAGATAATAAGTCGTATGTTTTATTTCTTTTTACTTTCTACTTTTTGCTTGTTACTAAAGAAGTCCGAGTTCGAGTTGGGCTTCTTCTGACATCATAGAGCGATCCCATTCGGGTTCGAATACGAGGTTTACGACGACTGATTTTACGCCTTCGACTGATTCGATTTTCATTTTGACGTCTTCCATGATAAATTCGGCAGCCGGGCAGTTGGGCGCTGTGAGTGTCATGTCGAGAACAACGTCGCCGTTGTTGGCATCGATGCGATAGATGAGGCCGAGGTCGTAGATGTTTACAGGTATTTCTGGGTCGTAAACGGTTTTGAGCATTGCGACTATGCGCTCTTCGAGTTCGAGAAATTCGTTCATTTTTTAGATTTTTAGTAGCGAGTAGCGAGTAGCGAGACTTGTTACTGCGGATTTTTCAATTTTCTTGTGCAAAGATACGAATTTTTTTTGTAATTTTGTATTCTTAAAATTAAAAGTTTAGATTTATGAAAATAGGTAGTGTGGAATTTGGTAAAGAACCATTGTTTTTGGCTCCGATGGAGGATGTTACGGATCCAGCGTTCAGATTGTTGTGTAAACGATTTGGAGCGGATATGGTTTATACTGAGTTTGTTAGTGCTGATGCTTTAATTCGAAATGTGAAGCGTACGGAGCAGAAGTTGACTATACATGATGAGGAGCGTCCAGTGGCAATACAGATTTATGGTAAGGATGTTGATACGATGGTTGAGGCGGCGAAGATTGTAGAGGAGGCTCGACCTGATATTTTGGATTTGAATTTTGGATGTCCAGTGAAGAAAGTGGCAGGCAAGGGTGCTGGTTCGGGAATGTTGCGCGATGTGCCTAAGTTGTTGGCTATTACGAAAGCTGTTGTTGAGGCGGTGGAGATTCCTGTTACAGTAAAAACTCGTTTGGGATGGGATGATCAGTCGAAAATAATTGTTGATTTGGCTGAGGCAATACAGGATTGTGGTGCGCAAGCTTTGGCTATTCATGGTCGTACGAGGGCACAGATGTACACGGGTGAGGCTGATTGGACTTTGATTGGTGAGGTGAAGAATAATCCGCGTATGAGAATTCCGATTATTGGTAATGGAGATGTTACAACGCCTGAGCGTGCGCGTGAGTGTTTTGATAGGTATGGTGTTGATGCTGTGATGATTGGTCGTGGGGCGATTGGTAGACCTTGGATTTTTGAGGAGGTGAAGCATTATTTGCAGACGGGTGAATGTGTTAAGCCTTATTCGATGCAGTGGCAGATTGATATTATTAAGGAGCATGTGTTGAGGTCGATTGAATGGCTGGGTGATGAGCGAAAGGGTATTGTGCACAGTAGAAGACATTTGGCTGTTACTCCGGTGTTTAAGGGTATTGATCATTTTAAGCCTACGCGGATTGCGATGTTGAGGGCTGAGACGTTGGATGAGTTGTTTGAGATTATTGATAGTGTAGGGAATAGGGAGTAAGGAATAGGGAATGAGGAATAAGGAATAGGGAATAAGGAATAGGGAGTAAGGAATAAGGGATATAGGCTATAGTGACTATGGATATTATAGGAAATAAAATAATTTAAAAAATTTTATATGTATTTTAAACTTTCAATTTTCAACTTTCAACATTCAATTTTCAATTTTGTTGTTTGGTCGCCTAATCCTGAGATTTTGTCAATGGGAGATTTTACGTTGTTGTGGTATGGTGTTTTGTTTGCTATGGGATTGGTGTTGGCTGGATGGTATGTGTGGCGTAGATTTAAGGAGTTTGGTATAGAGCAGCGATATTTTGAGAATTTAATAATTTGGTCGTTTTTGGGTATATTTTTAGGTGCGAGATTGTGTCATTGTTTGTTTTATGAACCAGAGTATTTTTTATCGCGCCCGATAGAGATGTTTTTTCCTGTTGGAGTTGATGAAATGGGTAATTATTACTTTACAGGGTATCATGGTTTGGCAAGTCATGGAGCTGTTACGGGGTTGATGTTAGTGCTGATTTTGTTTAAATGGCAATCGAAGTTACCAATATTACCAATTATGGATTGGATGGCAATAGCAACACCATTGGCTGGAGCATTTATTCGATTGGGTAATTTGATGAACTCGGAAATTGTTGGAGCACCTACTGATGTGTCGTGGGCATTTGTTTTTCCAACTATTGATGATTTGCCTCGACATCCAGCTCAATTGTATGAATCGTTGTTCTTTTTTGTGTTGTTCGTTGTAGGGTGTTTATTGTTTAAGAGCTTGAAATATAAGCAAGTAAGAAAAGGCTTTTATTTGTCGTTGATGTTGATTGTTATAGCGGGATTTAGATTTTGTATTGAGTTTGTAAAAGAAGTGCAGGTGGGGTTTGAACGTGATATGGTGTTGAATATGGGTCAATGGTTGAGTGTTCCATTATTCGTTTTGGGGGTATTCCTTATGATTTATACTCAAAAATGTGTTAAAAATAGCGTTAATTTGGAAAATAATAATTAACTTTGCATCTTAATAGTAGTAAGTCGTAAGTAGAAAGTCGAAAGACGATAGTTATAATAATTTGTTTAAATAACGTGAGTTTGATATAACTTTATCTCACACGGAATGCACGGAATACACGGATTTTTATTATTTATCTCCCACAGATGACATAATTTTTTTAGATTTTTGCCATCCGGATATAACGATTCGCTCTTTTGTTCCGCAAAAATCGCTCTACGGATGACACAGATACCATGCGGATTCTTATATCGAACTGACGTTAAATAGTAATAAGTCGAAAGTCGAAAGACGATAGTTATAATAATTTGTTTAAATAGTAATAAGTAGTAAGTCGAAAGTCGTAAGACGTTGATAGGAATAATTTATGAAAAAAAGTATTTATATTTTTGGAATGTTATCTTTATTGTTGTTGGCTTTTTCTTGTGGTAAGAAAAATGATACGTCGGCAATAATTATTTCGGAAGAGGCTGTTATAACAAATTTTTATTTGTATAGTGATAGTATTAAGAATATTGATGATTATGTGTTTACTATTGATAATGATGGTATGTTGATATATAACTATGATTCAATAGATTATGGCACAAGAATTGATTCGTTGTCATTTGTGATAACTCCGAATTTTTCGGCGGTTTATGTTAATGATTCGATAAATTTTACTAAGTCGTCGGGTGTTGTTCTTGATTTTACTAAGGATGTTAAGATTACGGTTGTTGCACGTGATGAAAAGACTTCGGCAGATTATCATGTTAAAGTTAATGTTCATCAAGTTGACCCAGATACATTTATATGGAAAAGTGTTAATAGTGAGGTGTTTGCAGGGGATGCTTTGTCGGCAAAAGCCGTTTATTTTAATGAAAAAATATTTTATATGGCTGTTGTTGATAATAAATTGTTGGCTTATGAGAGTGAAAATGGTAAGGATTGGACGGCAATTATTCCTGCTGGAATGGATATTGATTTGATGAAGTTGAATTTGAATTATTTGGTTGCTACTGAAAATTATTTGTATTTGTGTGCCGACGGAAAATTGTATAAAAGTGATGAAGGTGCGGTGTGGAGTGTAGTAGAAACATCAGGTGCTGATGTAGAGTATTTGTTGTTTGCAATGAATAATGAATTATATGGCGTTACAAAATCGAATAGTATTGTCAAATTAAGTGGTTCAGAATGGGTAGATTTAGGTGTGTTGCCATCTAAATTTCCTATTGAGGGAGGAGCTGTATTAGTGGCAGCTGCACCTTCGGGTAAAGAACGAGTATTTGTTGTGGGAGGTATTGATGTAGAGGGAAATTATTTGTCGTCGGTGTGGAGTAGTGAAGATGGTGCGTATTGGAGTGAAATGACAGGTGGACGTCAGCAATTCACGCCGAGAGCATATTCTGCTGTAGTTCAATATGGCGAAGGGTTGATGTTGTTCGGTGGACATGGTATGCCAGAGGGTTCAATTACGAATGCTAAAGTGGTTGAAGATGCACAGTTATATTCAAAAGATTTTGGTTTGAATTGGGTTGAACCTAAAGCAAAATCGGTAATAGATAGTTTGTATGTTCCAAGATATGAGCATTCGGCAGTTGTTACTCCTGCGGGATATATTTATTTAATAGGAGGTCGTGCATCGGCTGAGGGAACAATAAATGATGTTTGGCAAGGTTTGAATTATGCTTCGTTGCCAGGATTCAGAAAATAATGCACAATTTTATCGCCTTCGGCTCAAAGACCTCTGGTTCATAATGCATAATGCGCAATTCATAATTGATAGTTCGGAGACGCAAAATATTGCGTCTCTACTGGTTGGGTTTGATTTGCCATTGTCGAAAAGCGTGAGGGCGAGGGAGTTGGTGTTGGATGCGTTGAGTGGTTTTGATGTGAAGATTGAAGAAGATAATGATGATTTGTTTGTGTTGTCGAGGGCGTTATATAATTCACAATTCACAATTCACAATTCACAATTGTCGGACAAGTCGGACTGGTCAGACGAGTCGGATAATTCTCAATTTTCAATTCTCAATTTAAGAGATTCGGGGACGGCGTTGAGGTTTATGACGGCGTTTTGTGCTGTAAGTGAGGGCGAGTATGTACTGACGGGCTCAAAAAGGTTGTGTGAGAGACCGATAAAACCATTGGTGGATGCGTTGTGTAGAATGGGTGCTAAAATTGAATATGTTGATAAAGAGGGGTTTGCACCTTTGCGAATAAAAGGCGGAAATTTGAAAGGTGGTAAGGTGAGTTTAGATGCTTCGTTGAGTAGTCAGTTTGTTTCGGCATTGATGTTGATAGCAGACAAAGTGGAGGGTGGCGTTGATATTGAATATGAGGGCGATGTGGCATCGGAGGCATATATAAGATTGACAGAAAAAGTTATAGAAAGATATAGAAGGGGCGAACGGAGAAGTGAGGAAAAAGATTGGTCGTCGGCAACGGTATGGTATGCAGCGATGGCGGTATTGAGGACGGGGAGGTTTTTGTTAGAAGGGTTGAGTTTAGATAGTTGTCAGCCAGATAGAGCAATTGTTGATGTGTTTGAGAAATTGGGAGTTAGAACGATCGGAACTGAGATGGGTGTGATTATAGAGGCTAACTGCGATATTGTTGATAAATTGGTGGTAGATTGTAAGAATATGCCAGATGCAGTGATGTATATAGCGGTGGCTGCATGTGTGTTAGGTGTGGATTTTGAGATAAGGGGAATTGAGACGTTGAGGGTTAAGGAGAGTGATAGGATAGAGGTTTTGATTACAGAGATGGAGAAATGTGGATTTGAGATAATTCATAATTCACAATTCATAATTCACAATTTAAAAACCACAATGTGCGATGTGCAATATGTGGTGCAAAAGCCGTTGATAAAGACGTATAATGACCATCGTGTGGCAATGGCAATGGCGGTGGTAGGGTTGGTAAGAGAGATTGATATTGAGAATCCAGAGGTGGTGAGTAAGTCATATCCTGGATTTTGGGAAGAGATTAGAAAAATAAAAAATAGAAAATGATAGTGGCTATAGCAACTATAGAAACTATAAATTGAAAAACAAAAAACGAGCGGAGCGAGTAAGTCTTATATCTCGCTACTCGCTACTATATGTCTGAAATTATGAAAACATTAGAAGAAAAAGAGATTGAGTTAATTGAAGAATTTGAAGTTTATGAAGATTGGATGGATCGTTACCAATATCTTGTTGATTTAGGAGGAGAATTGGAGGGTTTGTCGGCAGAAGAGAAGAATGATGATACATTGATAAAAGGTTGTCAAAGTCAGGTCTGGTTGGTATGTGATGAGCAAGACGGCAAGTTGTATTTCAGAGGCGAAAGTGATGCTATCATAGTAAAAGGTATAGTTGCCTTGTTGATAAACATGATGTCGGGTTGTACAGCAGAAGAGGTGGTGAAATATGATTTTGGTTTTCTTGATAAAATAGGATTGAAAGAGCATTTATCTCCAACACGTAGTAATGGACTTGTGTCAATGGTAGAAAAAATGAAATTATACGCTCTTAATAAGTTAAATTGACACACTATTATGCATATGAATAATTGTGCATTATGAATTGTGCATTATGAATTGATTAAAATGTCAAGATTGTATTATTTTAATCCTGACCATGATTTGGCATTAGCTAATGGGAATGCTCATTTTCAGGCGCCAGAGTCGGCAACAGCGTTTGCTGAAGATTTGTCGTTATTGCCATGTTGGTTTGCCGAAGAGGTGGCATCGGAAGTTTTGAGTGATCAGGAGTTTTCGGAAGAATTGAATGTTTTAGGGCTAGACGTAGCAACAATACCATTGTTTTCAAAAGATAAGATAGAGGAGTTTAAGGTTGAGCCATGGGGATGGAATTTGGCTGTGCGTAAATTCTTTTTGAATAATGGAGTGGCAGAAAAGTTGCTACCAACGATAGATAAGATAGAAGAGTATAAGCGATTAGCTCATCGTAGATTAACAATTGATGCGATGAATTATTTGCGTAGTAGGTCGATATATCCAGAGTCGTTGCCTCAATCAGCGGTAGAGCTGAAATCTGTTGCAGAAGTTAAAGCTTTTGCATTAAAGCATGAAGAGGTGGTTTTTAAAGCCCCATGGAGTGGTAGTGGTAAGGGAGTATTTTGGTCATCAGGACCGTTGACTCCAAGTCTTTCGGGATGGTGTAAAAGAATAATCGAAAAGCAGGGCTCGGTAATGGGAGAAATAGCGTATAATCGCGTGCAAGATTTTGCAATGGAGTTTAAGGTAGGTCGTGGTGATGTGGCGTTTGCAGGTTATTCGTTGTTTTTTACCGAAGGTAGTGGTATATATAGGGGCAACTATTTGTTGTCGAATGAAGATATTGAGGCTGAATTAACCAAATGGGTGTCTGTTGATTATTTGCGGTGGTTACGTGATGAGTTGATGATTTTTTTGCGAGAAAATGTAGCAAAAGTATATACTGGTTTTGTTGGGGTTGATATGTTTGTCTATTCTGAGACACGAGACACGAGACATGAGACACGAGATGTGAGACACGAGATGCGAGACACGAGATGTGAGACACGAGATGCGAGATGTGAGACACGAGATATTGAGTATAGGATAAATCCAGTCGTTGAGTTTAATCTTCGTATGACGATGGGTATGGTGGCGCGTGTAGTTTATGATCGTTGCGTGAAGAAAGGAGTGCGCGGTATGTTTACAATAGATCATTGTCCGCCAGGCGAATTATTGCGAGATCATATTGTTCAAACAGAAGAAACTCCGATTGAAATAGAGGATGGTAGATTTAAAAAAGGATATTTTTCGTTGTGTCCAATTACGGAAAATACAGTTTATAGAGCTTGTATATCATTAACCTAAAAAATAATTATTATGAAAAAATTTATTACTTTATTTTTAGTTTTGGTTTGTAGTTCATTCTGTTTGCAAACAGCATTTGCTAATGAATTAGATACAGACAATGTTTACCTTTTGGGTAATTGTAAATCATCAGATTTGGCTTCAGCAGCTATTTATGGTATAGCGGATGGTCAATCGCATACATTTGCCGGTGCAAGTTTGTTGAATATTGATGCATTAAAGGCAAAAGGTACTGCCATTCTTGGTATTCGTGTATATATTGGTGATGAGGTTGAATCTAGTAGAGTGTTTTTGGGTCCCAATTACCAAAGTCCTCTAATTTCAAAAGATTTTACTTATAAAAAGGGAGGTTGGCAATATGTGCTATTTGATGAGCCATATTATCTTGCAGAAGAATCAGTTTATATAGGTTTTGAAGCTACAGGTAAAGGTTCGTTTTTAGCATTGGAAAATATTGGCAAATCGCTTGATGGCGAGATGATTAGCATAGATAAAGGCGAGTGGGGCAAAGTAAAAGAGATGGTGGTGCAACAACATGCATGGTCTATTCAAGCTATTATGGCAGGTGGAGATTATTCACAAGAGACACAAAAAGATATCATTGTTGAAAGAGTATCAGCAGCTAAGAGTGTTAAAGCAGGCGAGCCTATATCGTTACAATTTGAGTTGCGTAATGCAGGTATTGTTCCAATGGAAAAAGCTTATATTAAATGCACTATGGGCAACGTTGTTGATACAATAGAGATTGAAGAAAAATTATTGAATGGCCAATCTACAATAATTGAGTATAACGAATTGGTTGCACCCGAAATTGAAGATGCATATACTGGTTTGACAATCAAATTGTCTCTTGTTCTTAGTGAAGATGATGCTACAAACAACAACGAAGCATCTGTAGATGTACGAATTTATTCATCTCAAGCTGTACAGCGTAACAAGATGCTTATCGAGCAATTCACAGGTCAAGGTTGTGGATATTGTCCAGGTGGTGCAGAGGTTTTGAAAATGTCTATCGAAGGTATGGAAAATCCAGAAAATGTTATTTGGGTTGCTCATCACGCAGGGTATGCAAAAGATGATTTTACTTTAGATGAAAGTCTTTCTATTGCAACAAGTTTGAGAGTTCAAGGCGCACCTAACTGTGCTGTCGATCGTATGCCTGTAGATTATGTTGCGGGCGAGAGTGGAATAGTGTGGCATCCAGCTTATTCAACAACAGAATTGCTTGAAGATTTGGCAAAAATACCTGGCCTTGCAACAATGGAATTGAATGTTAATTATACAGAAGAAACTCGTCAGTTAATAGTTGGTGTTAAAGGTAAATT
Source organism: Paludibacteraceae bacterium (assembly GCA_017467185.1). Taxonomy (GTDB): domain Bacteria; phylum Bacteroidota; class Bacteroidia; order Bacteroidales; family Paludibacteraceae; genus Aphodosoma. Next base: position 92,586 of record JAFTSS010000080.1, read on the forward strand.
GATTGTTACAGGGGCAAATATCACAGTTTTGGTAAAACAAAACGGCATTATTGCGCGTCAAGCAAATGGTGGTAATAATTATGAGCATAATAATGCTCCGCGTTTGTTCTTGACTGCAGCAAAAGGTGATGTGTTGACTGTTGATGCTGATGGAAATTATGAAATCTCGTATGTTTGTGAAATCCCTGCGTCAGTAGGAAAATTTGCTTGCGAAGGCAAAATGGATGTAGTTGCTTTTGTGCATGGTGATATTGCAAGGGCAGCAACTTCAATGGTTTATAATGCAGACCAAGTATCGTTTGAAGTTAAAAACATTACAGGTGTAGAGTATTCATACGTTAATGACATGTGCATTTATCCTAATCCAACAACAGACTTGTTGTTTGTAGATGGTTTGAATGTAGGTGATGTGCTTAAAGTTTATAATATTGATGGCGTATTGGTGAAAGAGCAACAAGTTGTTGATGTGAATGAGGCACTTAACGTAAGCGCTATGCCACAAGGTACATATTTCTTGCATGTAAACGGAAATGTGGTTAAATTTATGAAAAAGTAATAGGTATTTATTCCTAAATAACAGTAAGGCATTGATGAAAATCAGTGCCTTATTTTTTTGAAAATATTTTTGTTATATCAAAAAGTATTAGTAACTTTGCACATTAAAACTAAACTTTATTAATTATTTAAGAAAAACACTTTTATGAAAATTAAGAATTTTTTTAATGCCTTAATAATGGCATTTTTAGCAATTGTTTTATTTGTATCTTGTGAACCAAGATCAGCAGAGGAAAATGAGAATGAACCATTAATTACTTTGAACAAAGATGAGATTTATTTGTTGGGAAATTGTACAGATCCGATAAATAGCAGAGAAGATGGTCGTTTTGGTATGCCTAGTGATTATACGGTTGCGGTGTTTACTATGCTTACAGGTGAGAAATTACTCGCACATGGTGATGCTATTGTAGGTGTTCGAGCTTTGGTTGATGGTGAAGTTTCGGATGCTGAAGTTATTGTTGCTAATAAATTAGATTTAGATAATGGCATTGTGGCGCGTAAATCTTTTTCGTATGTAGAGGGTGGATGGCAATATGTTTTGCTTGATAAGCCTATAAAAATCACTGGTGATACACTTTATGTAGGTTATAAAATAACAAGTGCAGGTTTTGTTATTGGACTTGAACCTACATCTAAAATGACATCAACTGAATATATGTTGTGGAATAATGAATGGTATAAATTATCCGAAATGGGTACAAAAGGTTATTGGTCTATTCAAGCAATTGTTCAAGGAGGTGATTATTCTGCAGAAACACAATATGCTGTTTCTGTTGATAATTTATCAGTGCCAGAAGCAACACGTGCAAATAGCGAATTCAAAGCTACATTAGAAGTTCGCAATGCAGGAATACGTTTGATTTCAGGTGTAGATGTGATTGCTAATATAGATGGGCAAGAGAAGACAATTTCGGTTGATAAAGAATTGATGAATGGTCAGTCTGCAAGAGTTGATGTTTTACTTCCTATTGGAGAAGTTGAAGGTACTGTTGAATTCTCTGTTAAAGCCAAAGTTAAAGGACAAGATATAGAGTCTGATGAATTTAAATCATCTTTGAATGTATATGCTGGACTTGAGCGCAACGCAATTCTTATTGAGCAATTTACAGGTCAAAACTGTTCTAATTGCCCTGCTGGAGCAGCAGCTATTAAAAAAGCTATTTCTGAATTAGTTAATCCTGATAAAGTTTGTTGGATTGCACATCATACTTATTTGCCTGGCGTAGGTGATGCATTTACAATTCCTGGAAACTTTGATGTTACAAATGCCCTTGGTGTTTCTCAATACCCAATGTGTAATATCAATCGCAAAGAGGTAGAATACGAACCAGGACAAGTTAAATTGATTTGGCATCCTGCAGCTACAACATCGTCTTTGTTGGCATCGTTGATTCCAATGTCGGCTGATGCGACTATCGAGTTGACTCGCGAATTTAATGTTGATACTCGTGAATTGAAAGTGAAAGTAGCAGGTAAATCTTTGAAAGATTTGGCTTATATCACAGTTTTGGTAAATCAAGATAATATGATTGCAAGTCAAGCTGGTGCTCAAGGTGAATATAAACATACATCTCCACGTGCTTTCTTGACAAAATCAACAGGCGATAAACTTACTCTTGATGCTGAAGGTAATTATTCAGTTGAATATACATACACAATTCCAGAAAAAGTAGGCTCGTTTGCTTGTGTATTAGAAGATATGGAAGTTGTAGCATTCGTACACGGTGATATCAATGATAAAAACAATCGTGAAATCTACAATGCAGATAAAATTGATATTTTGAATTAACAATTAACAATAATAATTAATAAAATTGAGGTTAATGGTTAGGGGTAAAGGTTAGATTTAGAATGTATAATATTGTTTCTAATTTCTTGTCCTTATTCACATTTCTCATTCCTCATTTCTAATTCCTCATTGAAATGAAACTTCTTCAAGAAATCAAAGAACGCGCTCAACAAAATCCACAGCGCATTGTTTTGCCAGAAGGTACTGAACCTCGTACTCTCGAGGCTGCTAACTCAGTATTGCGTGACAAAGTTGCTAAACTTATCCTTATCGGTAATCCAGATGAGATTTATCGTTTGGCTGGAGAAAAAGGATATTCTTACATCAAAGAGGCCACAATTGTTGACCCAGAAAACAATCCTAACCTTGAAAAATATGCCACTTTGCTTGCTGAACTTCGCAAAAGCAAAGGTATGACTATTGAAGAGGCTACACGTTTGGCTAAAGACCCATTGTATCTTGCTTGTTTGATGATTAAATCAGGCGATGCTGATGGTGAATTGGCTGGTGCACAAAATACTACAGGTAACGTGCTTCGTCCTGCATTGCAAATCGTGAAAACTAAACCTGGTATGACTTGCGTATCTGGTGCTATGATGTTGTTTACAAAAACTCCTCAATATGGCGAAGATGGTTTGTTGATGGTTGCTGACGTAGCTGTTATGCCAAACCCAACTGCTGAAGAGTTGGCTCAAATTGCTGTTGCTACAGGCGAAACTATGCGTGCTATTGCTAACAAAGAACCACGTATCGCAATGCTTTCGTTCTCAACTAAAGGTAGTGCAAAACACGAGATGGTTGACAAAGTGGTTGCTGCTACAAAAATGGCACAAGAAAAAGCTCCAGATATGATGATTGAAGGCGAACTTCAAGCCGATGCTGCTTTGGTTGAATCTGTAGGTCAATTGAAAGCTCCAGGTAGCAAAGTTGCTGGCCATGCTAACACATTTGTATTCCCATCACTCGAAGTTGGTAACATCAGCTATAAAATGGTACAACGTCTTGGTGGTGCCGAAGCTATCGGTCCAGTGCTTCAAGGTATGGCTGCTCCAATCAACGACCTTAGCCGTGGTTGCTCAGTAACTGATATCGAACAAATGATTGCTATCACAGCAAATCAAGCTATTGCTGCGAAAAAATAATTAAAGTAGTAAGTAATAAGTAGAAAGTAGAAAGACAATAGTCTTATGACTTGCTATTTTGTATTAAAAATCTAAAAAAATAAACGAGTGAAGCGAGTAAGTCTCGTTACTCGCTACTCGCTACTAAAAATCTAAAATATGAAAGTTTTAGTTCTCAACTGTGGTAGTTCGTCAATTAAATATAAATTGTACGATATGACTACTAAAGAGGTGATGGCTCAAGGTGGTATTGAAAAACTTGGTTTGCCAGACTCTTTCCTTAAATTTACATTGGCTGATGGTTCTAAAAAAATCATCGAAAAAAATATGCCAGAACACACTGTAGGTGTGGAGTTGATTCTTGAAGTACTTACAAATGCAGAATACGGATGTATCAAATCGCTTGACGAAATCGAAGCAGTAGGTCATCGTCTTGTGCATGGTGGCGAAAAATTTAATACATCGGTAGTCATCACTCCAGAAGTTATCAAACAAATGGAGGCTTGCACCGACCTCGCACCACTTCACAATCCTGCAAACCTTAAAGGTGTAGCGGCTATTACTAAAATTTTGCCTAACGTGCCACAAGTTGGTGTGTTTGATACAGCATTCCATCAAACAATGCCAGCTCACGCATATATGTATGCCCTTCCTTACGAGTATTACGAAAAATATGGTGTGCGTCGTTATGGTTTCCACGGAACATCTCACCGCTATGTATCGCGTCGTGCTTGTGAGTTCCTCGGATTGGATTACGAAAACACAAAAATCATTACAGCTCACATTGGTGGTGGCGGTTCAATCACTGCTATCAAAAATGGTAAATCAATTGATACTTCAATGGGTTTAACTCCTGTAGAAGGCTTGATGATGGGTACACGTTGTGGCGATGTTGACCTCGGTGCAATGACATTTTTGATGGAAAAAGAGAATCTTGATGCAGCAGCGGTTAATGCACTTATCAATAAAAAATCAGGTGTTATGGGTGTTTCGGGTGTGTCAAGTGATATGCGCGATATCGAAGCAGCAATTGCAGAAGGTAACGAACGTGCAAAACTTGCTCTCGACATGTTTGAATATCGTTTGTTGAAATATATTGGTGCATATACAGCTGCTTTGAATGGTGTTGATGTACTTGTATTCACAGGCGGTATTGGCGAAAACCAAAAACAAACACGTGATTATATCTGTCGTGGTCTTGAGTATCTTGGTGTTAAATACGATGCTGAATTAAATGCTCGTTCACGAGGCGAAGAAATCGAACTCTCTACACCAGATTCAAAAGTTCGCGTAGTGGTTATTCCAACCGACGAAGAGCTTACAATTGCTTCTGATACAGTAGCTTTAGTTAATGCATAATTTTTTTTAATTAAGAATTAATAATTAACAATTAATAATTTTAGAGATTGTGAATTGATGAGTATTGTTTTAACTCTCAACTCTCAACTCTCAACTTTCAACTTTAAAAGTTATGGCTTACAAAGTAATGACAGCCGAAGAAGCTGCCTCTTTTATCAATCACGGTGATATTATTGGTTTCAGCGGTTTTACACCTGCTGGTTGTCCAAAAGAAGTTCCAACTGCTATTGCTGCTCGCGCTGCTGCAGCTCATGCTGAAGGCAAAGAGTTTAAAATTGGTATGTACACAGGTGCATCAACAGGTGGTAGCCTTGATGGCGAATTAGCTAAAGCTAATGCAATCCTTTTCCGCACTCCTTATCAATCAAACAAAGATCTTCGCACTCGTTTGAATGCTCAAGAAGCTCATTACTTCGATATGCACCTTAGCCACTTGGCTCAAGAGTTGCGTTATGGCTTTATGCCAAAACCAAAATTTGCTATCGTTGAAGCTTGTTCATTGTCTGAAGATGGCAAAATCGTTCCTACTTCAGGTGTTGGTATTCTTCCTACTATCTGTCGTTTGGCTGACCATATTATCGTAGAGCTTAATGCTGCTCACCCAGCTGAAATCTGCGGTATGCACGATATCTATGAGCCACTTGACCCTCCTTGTCGCGAAGCTATCCCTGTATATAAACCATCTGACCGTTGTGGACAACCATACGTACAAGTTGATCCAGCTAAAATCATCGCTGTAGTCAATACTAACCGTCCTAACGAAGTAGGTGGTTTCTCTCCAGTTGACGAAGTAACAGCTAAAATTGGTGAAAACGTAGCAAACTTCCTTGCTGCCGAAATCAAAGCAGGTCGCATCCCAGCATCATTCCTCCCAATCCAATCAGGTGTAGGTAACATCGCTAACGCTGTTCTCGGTTCACTTGGTGCTAACCCTGACATTCCACCATTTGAAATGTACACAGAGGTTATTCAAGATGCCGTTATTGGTTTGATGAAAGAGGGTAACTGTAAATTCGCTTCAGGTTGTTCGTTGACAGTTTCTAACCCTGTTCTCGAAGAAATCTACAACGACCTCGACTTCTTCAAAGACAAGCTCGTGCTTCGTCCACAAGAAATATCTAACAACCCAGAGGTAGCTCGTCGTCTTGGACTCATCACTATCAATACAGCTCTCGAAGCCGACATCTTTGGTAATGTCAATTCAACTCACGTGCTTGGTACTAAGATGATGAACGGTATCGGTGGTTCTTGTGACTTTACACGCAACGCTTATATCTCTATCTTTACTACACCTTCAACAGCTAAAGATGGTAAGATTTCGGCTATCGTACCTTATGTATCTCACCTCGATCAATCAGAGCACTCAGTGAAAATTCTTATTACCGAACATGGTGTGGCTGACCTTCGTGGTAAATCGCCAATTCAACGTGCACATTGCATTATCGATAATTGTGTTGACCCACAATATCGTGAAATGCTCCGCGACTATCTCGCAAAAGCACCATTGGCACACACACCACTCAACCTCGATAATTGCTTTGCAATGCACAAAGCATTTGCTGAAACAGGCGATATGCACAACGCTAAATTCTAATAGCAATTAGATATTCAATAAAAAATCTTCATTTTGCGATTGCAGAGTGAAGATTTTTTTATATCTTTGCACTTGAAAAATGTGATTTTTCGCCCCGAAATAATACTAAAAATGTGATTTTACTATTAAAAATACTTGAAAAAATGTGATTAGGTATGCTTAAGCGAAAGATAAACAGTTATTTAGTCGAATGGAAGAAGCGTTCTGACAAAAAACCTTTGATAGTGAAAGGGGCACGTCAGGTTGGGAAAACTGCGTCTATTGAGTATTTTGGTTGTAATAATTATTCCAATATGATTGTAATAAATTTTGCATTACAGCCAAAATATAAGCGCATTTTTGATGATGGTTATGAAGTTGATACTATAATTAAGAATATTTCTCGATTAGATACATCGCTGCAGTTCTTGCCAGGAGAAACATTATTGTTTTTTGATGAATTGCAAGATTGTCCCGATTGTGCAACGAGTTTAAAATCATTCAAAATAGATGGGCGTTATGATGTTATTTGTTCGGGTTCGTTGATGGGGCTTTATTATCAGCAGATAGAGTCTAATAGCGTTGGGTATAAAGAAGATTATGAGATGCATTCTTTAGATTTCGAGGAATTTCTTTGGGCAAAAGGGTATAGCGATGATTTTATTGATGAGCTTTATGATTCTATGCTGAGTGTGCGACCACTCTCTTCTTTGATGTTAGATGTTGTTAATTCTCATTTCCGTGATTATATGATTCTTGGCGGTATGCCAGAGGTTGTTAATCGTTATATCGAAAGTGGGCAATTTAGTGGTACGCTTCAAATGCAACAACAACTTTTGGTTGATTACGAGGAAGATATAACAAAATATGCTTCGGGTTTCGATAAGGCAAAGGTATTGGCTGTTTATCGTCATATATCTACTTTTTTGGCGCAAGAGAATAAGAAATTTCAAGTAACAAAAATTGCACATGGGGCTCGCAATAGAGAGTATATGGGGGCGGTAGAGTGGTTGTCAAATGCAGGGATTGTCAACGTTTGTTATTGTTTGGGTGTGCTCGAATTGCCATTGAAAGGGAATTATGACCCAAAGCAATATAAACTTTATTATGGCGACACAGGCTTGTTGATTGCATCGTTAGACGATGAGGCTCAAGATGATTTGCGAGCAAATAGTAATTTTGGAACATATAAAGGTGCAATTTATGAGAATATAGTGGCTGATATGTTAGTTAAGCAGGGGTATAATTTATATTATTACAATAGTAATTCGCCAAATTTAGAGATAGATTTTTTTGTACGTGATGCACATACACTTATTCCAATAGAAGTGAAAGCCAATGATAACGTTACACCATCGTTAAATCGTTTAGTAGATAGTGATGCTAATAAATATGAAGACATTCAGTATGGTATAAAATTTTGCAATAAAAACATTGGGTTTAATGGTAAGTTTTATACATTCCCTTATTCATTAACTTTTTTATTGAAACGATTTCTCAAGGATCGAAAATAAACATTGTTAAAAAATCTTCATTTTGCGATTGCAGAGTGAAGATTTTTTTATATCTTTGCAGTGTGTAAAATTTAAAATACAACTTTAAATTTGTCAAATCCATGGATAATCTTTTAATAGATAGACAATTATTGTCTGCAATTAAGAATATTTTTCAATATTTTTCTGTACTTACGCTCACAGGACCACGTCAATCGGGTAAAACTACACTTTGTAGAAAGCTATTTGCCGAATTGCCTTATTACAATTTTGAGGATGCCTCTACGCTATCAGCTGTAAAGTACGATCCTAAAGCTTTTTTAACGAAGCATAAAGAGGGAATGATTATTGATGAAGCGCAACGATTTCCCGAAATTTTTTCATATCTACAAGTTCTTGTCGATGAACAAAATTTTTCGGAAACAGAGAAAAAGAAATTTATAGTAACAGGTAGTGCTAATTTTGCACTTATGCAACAAGCGTCACAATCAATGGCTGGTCGTACAGCGATTTTAACTCTTTTGCCTTTGTCATCGCAAGAAATCAGTAATGTTTTTCCTGATGCTACAACAAATTTGCGTATTCTTAATGGTGGTTATCCTGCTATTTGGAAAACCGACGATGAGGGTCGTAATCTCTTATTAAGCAACTATTATACTACTTATGTAGAGCGCGATTTGCGTAGTATGATTAACATTAAAGACCTCACACAATTTAACACATTCATTCGGCTTTGTGCAGGACGAATAGGCTCAGAATGTAATGCTTCGACTTTGGCTGTTGAGGTTGGGGTTAGTGTGCCAACTATTCAATCGTGGTTTAGTATTTTAGAGGCATCATATATTATCTATCGTTTGTCGCCATATCATTCTAATATAGGCAAACGATTGGTTAAAACGCCTAAATTATATTTTTATGACACAGGATTAGCGTCATGGTTGATGGGTATTCGTTCAGAAGAACAATTAGCAATACATCCTTTGCGAGGAAACTTGTTTGAAAATATGGTTATAAATGACTTTTATAAACATTTCTATAATCATGGCGAACGAGCCGATTTGTATTTCTATCGTGATCAAGGGCAGCATGAGGTTGATTTATTGCAAGTAGCCCCAGATGGCACATTGAATGCTTATGAAATAAAATCAGGTAAAACTTTTCGAACAGATTATTTCGATGGATTGCACTATTTGCAAAAAGTGCTTGGTGATAGATTAGTTTCCACCGCGGTATTATACGATGGTAATGAAGAACAAATACAAAAAATTGATTCATATTGTAATTATCGAAATTTTTTACTTCATTTATTGAAATAATATCATAAAAAATCTTCATTTTGCGATTGCAGGGTGAAGATTTTTTTATACCTTTGCACTTTGTAAGCCTACGCTGGGAATATGTCATATTTCTTTAAGGGTGGGTTTGCAGACATATTATATAATAGGCGTTTATCGACGCTTTGTTCTGATGCTATGAAATCTCGCAAATTTCACTTCAGATAAGAACATAGCAACGTTAGATGTCCTACGGGTATGTTATAATCGTACCTATGTGGCGGTGTATTCTTATGCATCTCCATGTTGTGGTATAAATATATATAACATATTAGCGTGGGCTTTGCGTTGTCGTTTTATCTGAAGGGCAATGCGAGAGCCTCATAGCGTGGAACGACAATAGTCGAGCTCCACGTTTTTTTATGTCCAATAGTGATGTTTTTGGGTGTTTTTTGAGGTGGATTTTGTCGCTTTTTTAGGAAAATTGGGCGAATTTGTGTGGTTATAAGTGGGGTTGTTGAGTGTTAATATGTTGATTAACAACGGTGTGATGTTTTGAAGTGGGGTGAGTTTGTAAATAAATAAGGACTTGCAAAGTTGTAAAGTTGGGTTAAGATGTTGATTGTTAGTTGTTTTTGCTGTTTTTGTGGTTGCAAAGTTTAAAATATAGTTTATTTAATAATAAGAAAATCAGGATGTTAGCGGCTTCGCAACTTTGCAATTGCAAAGTTGGGTTATTTTGGGTGGATTTTATTGTTTGAGGCAAAAAAAATGATGTCAAAAAGTTTGTGAGCTTTGCAAATTTGGGGTGTGAAAGTGGCGTTTTTCTACGGTGAAGGTTGCTTGCACCTTGCTGTTGGGTAGGGAGCGGTTTTTTATTAGTGAATTTGAATAAGTCGTTGATTATAATCAAATTGAAATATTAATTTAAAAACTTTAATTATTATGAAAAAAATTTACTTTTTATTGATTGCATTGCTATGTAGTGCAACAATGTCATTTGCGTATGAAACCGAAATAGATGGTATCTATTACAATCTCAACAGCGAAAATAAAACAGCAGAGGTAACTTATACTTATGATAGCAAATATTCTGGTAATATCACTATCCCAGAAAAAGTAATTTATGGTGTGGAATATAATGTAACTTCGATTGGATATAACGCATTTTCTTTTTGTTCATCTCTCACTTCTGTATCGATACCAAATAGTGTGATTGAGATTGGAAGAGATGCATTTTCCTATTGTTCATCTCTCACTTCAATTATAATTCCAAATAGTGTAACTTCGATTGGTTATAGAGCTTTTTTCGGTTGTTCTTCTCTTGCTTCTGTCGCAATCGGGAATAGTGTAACTGAGATTGGAGGTTCTGCTTTTTCTGATTGTTCATCTCTCACTTCTGTATCAATACCAAATAGTGTAACTTCAATTGGAGGTTCTGCATTTTCTGAATGTTCATCTCTTATTTCAATCACAATTCCAAATAGTGTAACTTCGATTGGAGGTTCTGCATTTTCTGGTTGTTCATTTCTCACTTCAATTGAAATTCCAAATAGTGTAGCTGAGATTGGGGATCGTGCATTTTATCGTTGTTCATCTCTCGATGCAGTTTATATATCGGATATAGTGGCATGGTGTAATATTGATTTTTCTAGTGAGTCGAATCCATTATCTATGGTGAAAAAAATGTATTTAAATGGAGAGTTAGTGACGTCATTAGTGATACCAGAAGGTGTTGATACTATTAAACGCTATGCATTTGATGGTTGTTCATTTCTAACCTCTGTCACAATTCCAAATAGTGTTACTTCGATTGAATCTTTAGCATTTACTAATTGTACTTCTCTTGATTCAATTGTTGTAGAGTCTAACACTCCTCCATCTTTATCTGATGTTGTGTTTAATGAAGAAGATATATATTTTTATATTCCAGATGGAACATTATCAGCTTATCAAAAAGCTTGGGGAAGTGATTATATTTTTATAAATAATGAGACATCGATGACTATAAACGTAGAAACTCCAGGTACATTGTCTGATTTAATCTTTGATGCAGGTTCTCGTCCTGCTTATGTTGCTCAACTTGTTGTAACTGGTACACTTAATAGTGCAGATTTTATTTGTATGCGTGAAAATATGACTTCATTGGTTGATGTTGATTTGTCTGGTATAACTAATACAAGTGGTGTGGACTTTAATGGACAAAGTAGGCTTCGAAGAATAGTTTTACCTAAAAATTTAACCTCTTTAGGTTATAATTCTTATAGGGAGAAAGGAGTTTTTGAAGGTTGTTCATCTTTAAAATCAATAATAATCCCAGAAGGTGTAACAACAATAGGATATAGCGCTTTTTCTGGTTGTTATAAGTTGTTTTCTGTAAAAATTCCAAATACAGTAACTTCAATAGGAGACTACTGTTTTAGTAACTGTAGTTTTAAATCTATAGTAATACCTAATAATGTGAAAACTATAGGTAGCAAAGTTTTTAGCTGGTGTAATTCTCTTGAGTCGGTAACTATTGGTGCCAGTGTTACTTCTATTGGAGAGAAAGCATTTTATAACAGTTCTCCAGATACAATAATTTGTCTTGGAATGACTCCTCCATCAGCAAGTAATTTGGAATGTCCTGCAACGACTTGTAAACTTATTGTACCAACAGATGCATATAAAGATTATTTGCGACATTCGTATTGGGGGCAGTTTTTGACTATTTTGAATACAAAAGTTACAACATTAGTTAATAATACAGAATGGGGTACTGTAACTGGAAGTGGATATTATATAGAAAAAGATAATGTTAATTTGACAGCAACGCCAAAAGCAGGGTGTCATTTTGTTAAATGGTCAGATGGTAATACCGAAAATCCTCGTTCGTTTGTAGTTACACAAGATTCTACTTTTACAGCAGAGTTTGCAATTAATAGATACACAATTACTGTTTCAGAATCGGAAAATGGTATAGTAACAGGTATGGGTGAATATAATCATGGTGATACAATAACATTGACTGCTACACCTAATGAGCATTACTATTTCGCGCAATGGTCAGATGGAAATACAGAAAATCCTCGTAATATTGTAGTAGAAGATAATATTTATTTAGGTGTAATATTTGAACTTAATCAATATGAAATTAGTGTTGTTGCTCAAGATAGCATTATGGGGCAAGTTTATGGTTCAGGTACATATGATTATGGTACTGAAGTAACGATTGAGGCAATAGCAAATGAGGGTTATCACTTTGTGAAATGGTCGGATGGAAACACTGAAAATCCACGTACTATTGTGGTTACAGAAGATGTAGAGTTGATGGCTGAGTTTGCAATTAATCAGTATGAAGTGGAGGTTAAGTCAGATGAAAATGGTTATGCAACAGGTAGTGGTACATACGATTATGGCACTGAAGTAACGATTGAGGCAATAGCAAATGAGGGTTATCACTTCGTTGAATGGTCAGACGGAAATAGTGAAAATCCACGTACTATTGTGGTTACAGAAGATGTAGAGTTGATGGCTGAGTTTGAGGAAGATGACAAAACTATGGATGATAATGTGGATGAATCGTCTGTAATAGTTTATGTTCAAGATGGTGTGTTTTATATCGAAGGCGCAGATGCTGATTATAACGTGTTTGATGCTTCTGGTCGTTTAATTTATAGTGGTCGTGATGCTCAATTGTCGTTGCCACGTGGAGTGTATGTGATTGTTGTTGGTGGTGAGGTGGAAAAGGTTGTGATTTAGATTACAGATAACAGATAACAGATAACCCCCTCCGCCTTCGGTTGACTTTGTCCAAATTGCTTTTGCTCGGCATAGTTCAAACAAGTTTGACTCTGCTCTCGCAGATTCGCAATTTTCGTCCCCCTAAAACAGGGGGACAATATGGGGTGCAAGAGGTAACTCTTATGGAGTGTTTTAGTGGACACGGCATGCCGTGTCCCTACATTGGTGGGGTATGTGCTGACTGCTTTAGCGGACGCACGAGCCGTGCGTCCCTACAGTAAAACGGCTACTCGATTTGGGTCGGGTAGCCGTTGTTGTATGTGGTGGAATTATCGGGGGATTTCGATGACTTCGAGGTTTTGGATTTCGCCGTTGGTGATTTCGAAGCGGAGGAGGGTGCGGACTTGGTGGAAGCCTTGTAGGCCTGCGGCTCCGGGGTTGAGGGTGAGCATGTCGAAGTGTTGGTCGTAGATGACGCGGAGGATGTGGCTGTGTCCACAGATGAAGATTTGGGGTTTTATGGCAAAGATTTGGCGAAGTGCTTTTGCGTCGTATTTGCCAGGGAAACCACCGATGTGGGTCATGAGCACTTTTAGACCATCTATTTCGAAAGTGAGAAATTCGGGGAAATCGTAACGAATATCTTGGCCATCTATATTGCCATGTACGGCACGGAGTGGGGCAAAGGAGCGGAGGCGGTTGACCACGTCGAGCGAGCCGATGTCGCCAGCATGCCAAATTTCATCGCAATCGGAGAGGTATTTTTCTATTTTTTTGTCGCACACGCCGTGTGTGTCCGATATTAGTATGATTTTCATTATTTTAGTAGTTAGTAGCGAGTAGAGAGATTTTACATACCCCCTCGCCCGTTGGGCACTCCCCCTAAAACAGGGGGAGAATAAGATAGTTTATTTTTCAATTCTCAATTCATTTTGCGAGCATTCCGTCGAAGAGGGTTTTGATGATGATGTGTCGGTGGTCGCGGATGTAGGTTCCGATGTTGTTTTTGAGGTATGGGGCTTCGAGGCCTTTGAGCGAGTAGAGCATCATCATGGCTGCCCATTGTGTGCTATGGATTTGGAATATGCCGAGTCGCATGCCTTCGTCCATGATTTGTTTAATCATGCGAATCTCTTTGATGTCGATAGAGCGGCGGGCTTTTTCGACTTCGTAGATGTTGCGGAAGAAGTCGGCTCGGAGTGAGCCTTTGCGTTCGATGGCTTCTTTTACCGCTTCGAAGCGTGTGAATATATATTCTTCTAATTTTTTTTCTGGAGTAAGGTCTTTGTTCATAACCACTTGTAATCTTTCAATCAAGTGGTCTAACTCGTTTTCGATTACAGCAAGATAGACTTCGTCTTTATTGCTGAAGTAGGTGTATATGGTGCGACGCCCTTTGCCTGATTCGGTGGCTATGTCGTTCATAGTGACATTGGCTTTGCCATACATTGCGAATTGGCGACGGGCAACATCGACTATTAGTTTGCGTGTTTTTGATTGTTTTTTAAGGTCTTTTTTCATAGATAATCTTGATTTATAGTGCAAAATTACTCTTTTATTCTCAATAAACCAAATTTTCGAGCCGGAAAATGACACAAAAGAAGTGGTTTGTGTATAAATATAAATTATATAGTTAAATAAAGTTAAATGGGGGGGGTATTGCATAATGTAATTATAATTAGTATATTTGCATTGTGAATCTTATTGTTTAATTATAACATCTTTAGAATTATGAGAAAACTTGTTTTACTACTGATCATTGTTATTGCTACTAATGCGATGGCATATACCCCAATTGTGGTTGAGGGGTATAGTTGGAATGTGGTTTGCCCTTGGGATTATGTTGGAGATAACATAGAGAGATATACGACACATGTCGAAAAAATTGAAGGCGATTCAATAGTCAATGGAGTAACATATAAAAAATTGTGGAAATATTACCCAAACGAACCAGAGAAACGTTCTTTAGTGGGTTTGCTTCGTGAAGATGTTGAGGCGCAAAAAGTGTGGGCGTATAGTAATGGGGTTGAGGCTTTGATGTATGATTTTGATGTTGAGGCAGGTGATACTATATCGCTTTTGTCGTGGTTGCATTTTATGAAAAGTATTAAAATAGAAGACCTCACAGATGGATATACTATGACTGATTTGGTTGTAGATAAAGTGGAAATGGTTGATATTGAGGGTTTGGAACCTATTAAGAGATTAATGCTTTATGAAGCAAGTGATCCTGATAATAAAAGGCGTAAGTTTTATATTTATGAGCGATTTGGTTCGCTTTGTGGGTGGACTTTTAGTGATTTTGCAAAAGTAGAGGGTGGAGGTGGCAATACGGTGTTATGCGTATTTGATGCTGATGGAGAATTGATTTTTAAATCCAAAACTGGTAATAATATTTTAGATAATGACCAAGATTGTATTGTAGATACATCGTTTGTTTTTGTACCATCAACTTATAAACCAATGCTTATGCCAGGTTATAGTTGGAATGTTGTTAATCGTCGTGTTCTTCTTGATGAAAATAACACAGTAGAATACAAAACTTATAGCGAGAAAATTACTGATTATGAGTATGTAGATGATAAATTTTGTTGGACACTTTATCGCAGTACTGACGATGAATTGCTTGAATATGAATTTGTTGCTCATCTTTGTGAGAATGCTCATGCGCGTCAAGTATCGGCTTTGATAGGAGGCGAGGAGTATCTGCTTTATGATTTTGGTTGTGAGGTTGGAGATACAATTGAGGTCTTGAAGTCGTTGGCAAGTGCTAAAATTGATGGGCCTGAAATGATAAAAATGACAATTAAGAGTATCGAAGAGATAGAGGATTTGACTTGGGATACAATCCGAAAATTTGTTGCCACTATCGAAGATTATCCTTATGATGTTGTTTATTATGAGCGTTATGGTTCTGAAAATGGGTGGTACACTCGTCCTTATGACGGACTTGTAGGAGGCGGTATCGACTTCTTGTTCTGTGCATGGGGTGTACAACAAAATTATCTCTTATTCAAACCAGATCATAACAACGAATTAGATGAAATAAATACTTGTTATCTAAATGAAACAAGAACAGATGTGGCGGATGTTGAAATTATATCAAATGAAGTATATTATAATAGCGAGAATAATACATTGATGTTTGATATCGAAAATATAACCAACATTGTTATATACGGCGCAATGGGCAAGATGGTGGTTAATCGAGAATTGACGGATGGAGTAAACGCGATTTCTTTGGATTTGAATATGGGTGTTTATATCGTTAATATTGCAACTGATAGTCAACAATCTATACGTTCTAAAATTGTAGTAAAATAATTTTATTTTGTATAAAACTATGTAGGCAGGCTAATTGAAAGCCTGCTTTTTTTTGTTTGTTGGTGTATTGGTCGTTGAGTGTAGGCGCAGATATGATTATAGTGTATTTATCCTATGTTGTAGATATTTATTTGCTTGGGTTCTTCGTCGATTTAGTTGAAAAGTTATTTTTTATTATTTTTGAACCCCCTCCGGACTCAGTCGTTGGCTTCGCCCAAATTGCTTGCACTCGGCATAACTCAAGCGAGCTTGACTCTGCACTCGTTAACTTGCAATTTTCGTCCCACTAAAACAGGGTGACAATATTACGCTACCATAGTTTTGAGTGTTTATATTTAGTTTAGAGGAGATACTCTTATTGATTTTTCAACTAAATTGACGAATAACTATTTGCTTGTGTCAAAAAAAAGAGTTATATTTGCAGATGATTTTGTTTTGAAAAAAGTAGAACTTTAAATATATTATTCCATGACAACATTGATTGAAAATATTGGACGTTTGGTTCAAGTTGAACGTGAGATTCGTCCGTTTGTGGCAGGTGATGCAATGAGCATTTTGCCTGAGATTGAAAATGCTTATCTTTTGGTAGAAGATGATGTAATAAAGGCTTTTGGCCCGATGTCGGAAGCTCCTGAAACTGCCGATCAAGTGGTTGATGCTGAAGGTCGCTTTGTGTTGCCTGCTTTCTGCGATGGTCACACTCATATCGTTTATGCTGGTAGCCGTGAACATGAATTTATTGATAAAATCAATGGTTTGAGTTATGAGGAGATAGCTAAACGTGGTGGTGGTATTCTCAATTCGGCTAAGCGTTTGCATGAGACTTCGGAAGATGGACTTTATGAACAAGCACTTGAACGTGTGTATGAAATGATAGGTTTTGGTACTGGTGCTGCTGATATTAAGAGTGGATATGGACTTTCGACTGAAGATGAATTGAAAATGTTGCGTGTAATTCGTCGTTTGAAAGAGACTACGCCATTGACTATTCGTGCTAATTTCCTTGGTGCACACGCTGTGCCTGCTGCTTACAAAGGTCGTCAAGGTGAATATGTAGATTTGATTTGTAAAGAGATGATACCAGCTGTGGCAGAAGAGGGGTTGGCTGATTTTATCGATGTATTTTGCGATAAAGGATTCTTTACTGTAGAAGAGACTGCTCGTATGCTTGAAGTTGGCGCAAAATATGGTTTGCGTCCAAAAATTCATGCTAACGAATTAGATGTTTCGGGTGGTGTGCAAGTGGGTGTGAAATACAACGCACTTTCGGTTGACCATCTTGAACGTACTACAGAGGTGGAAATTGAGTGTTTGCGTAATTCGAATACTATTCCTACAATTTTGCCTGGTACATCGTTCTTCCTTGGGTTGCCATACGGAAATGCTAAAGGTATGATTGCTGCTGGTTTGCCAGTGGCATTGGCGTCGGACTATAATCCTGGTTCTACTCCATCGGGCAATATGAAGTTTGTGTTGTCGTTGGCTTGTATCAATATGAAGTTGACACCAGCTCAGGCTATTAATGCAACAACTATAAATGGTGCTGCGGCTCTTGGTTTGGCACAAACACATGGTTCTATTGCAGTGGGTAAAAAAGCTAATTTCTTTATCACTAAGAAAATACCTTCAATCGATTTTATTCCATACGCATATACAACTGATATTGTTGAGGCTGTGATGTTGAATGGAGAGTTTATACAATGAGGAATGAGGAATTAGGAATGAGGAGTGAGGAATGAGGAATGAGGAATTAGGAATAGGCTGAAAGCCTAATAGTTCATAGCCCATGGCAACGCTTTGGGTAAAAGAATGTTCCCACCATATTATTACGCCCTGAAAGGGGCAAAAGTATTTGGTTAAATATTTAAATCATGAATAGTAATATAAAAAAAACGTGGGGGTTGATATTGACCACAGAGTTTATACTTGCGCAAGTTGTCGATGGTACGTGGGGTGTTTTTTTTGTGTGGATTACATTCTTGTTTTGGGAAATATGGTATTTGATGGTGTTGGATGGTGTGCGTGCAAAGGCAGAGAAATATTATAATGAGATTGTAGGGCGATTTAAGTTAATTGTAGGGCTGATAATGACAATCGAAACTATATTTTCGGTGATGAGTATAATAACTATCTTAGGTCTTAATCTCTTTTCCAACACCATATTAGGTGTAGTCTATTCTGTGAGATTTTTGGCACATTCGGTGCTATTTATATGGCAAATATCGATGCTAATGAATGCTTTTGCAGCAACAATGTCAGCGGAGGAGTATAAAGCGGAGCGTGGCAAAATAGCGCTTATGCTTGTGTTTGCGCCTTTTGGAGCTTTGGCAATGAGGAATTAGGAATGATTTTTTAATCTCTCACGGAACTCACGGATAACACGGAAAAATATTTATATTAAGAATTCGCTTTCTTGCTTTGCAAGATGCGCTCAATGGAATTCACGGATTACCTCTGGTGTTTTATATTGAATAATGTTAATTTAAGAATTTATGACGATAAAAGAACAAGTAAATGAGCTTTTTGAACAACAACTCTCGGTGTGGGAGATGGCTCGTAATAATTTTGAAGGATTGAAAACTGTGCAAATTCGTGAATTCGATTTCGATGGATTTGGAGTTAAAGTTCAGTTTAATCCTGCACGTATGGTGTCGTCGGGAGCAAAAGTCGATGCTAAGACTATCGCTCAACGCAAATGTTTCCTTTGTGCAGCCAATCGTCCAGAGGTGCAACGTGGTATTGAGTGGCGCGATTATGATATTCTTATCAATCCATTCCCGATTTTTACACGTCATTTAACAATTCCTCGTCGTGAGCACGTTGATCAACAACTTGTGCCTTATATTAGCGACATGTTTGACTTAGCTCGTGAATTGCCTGATTTTGTGGTTTTTTATAATGGTCCAAAATGCGGAGCTTCGGCTCCTGACCACATGCACTTCCAAGCAGGTAATGCCGATTTCTTGCCTTTAGTTTCTGATTATTTCAACTTGAAGGCTAAGGGTAAATGTACAAAGCAAAATGCACAACCAATGGTCTTGAGCCTTGGCGAAAAATTCACAACTGAAGGGGTTGATGTATATACGATTGATAACTATTTGCGAGTGGTGTATTGCATAGAATCGTCTGATGCTGAAGCTTTGCGTCAGGCTTTCATGAAATTATATAATTCGTGGGCAGTAGGGACGCAGCGTGCTGCGTCCTCTAAAGAACAAGACGCAGAACATTCAAACGAAGAAGGTGTTGAGCCAATGATGAATGTTGTTTGCCTTTATCGTGATGGTAAATGGTATTTGTTTGTGATTCCTCGTGGTGCATTCCGTCCATGGCAATATACAGCCGAAGGAGATAAACAATTGCTCGTTTCGCCTGCTACAGTAGAAGTTAGTGGCTTATTTATAACACCTGTGAAAGAGCATTTTGAGCGTATCACAAAAGACGATGTGGTTGATATTCTTACGCAATGCACGATAAATAAGGAATAAGGAATAAGGAATAGGGAACAGGGAATTAATCTTTTAATTGTTTTTGAAAATGGGTATAGAGCAGAGAAAAAAGGAATGGACTGAGTCGGTTGATGTTGAGCGATTGTGGGTGCCTAAAGAGTTTGGAACAGAGATAGATTCGTCTAAAATGAAAAAAGCAGATATGGAACAACTGCCAAAATTAGGTAAAGAACCGATAATTACGGTTGGTATAATGCATGCCGAGCGAATAGAATTCTTTTTCGATTCGCCGTTTCGTTGTGCTGAAATGCCTAATATAACTTTTGATGGCGAATACGAAGTATTTCTTTCGGACGATGGTCGTGTGAGTTTTTTTGAGCAACAATTTGATGCGTTGCATTTTACACCTATCGAAGAACAAGACTATACATCTGAAGATGGTTATTTTGAACTCGAAGATGTAGTGATTGGTATAAATTTTCATTGGGAACGCAAAGAAAACCAACGCTTCAAAGGTGGCTTGACCTTTATGATTGAGCATGGCAAAGTGGTGGCTATTAACGAAATACCAACAGAAGCATATATATTTTCTGTAATTTCGAGTGAGATGAGTGCCACTGCTAGTCTTGAATTATTGAAGGCTCATGCTGTTATTTCCCGTTCTTGGCTCTTGAAACCAATTATTCATAATGAACATAATGCCAATGCTGTACTTGAGCATCGCACTGAAGATGAGTTGATTAAGTGGTATGAGCGTGATTCGCATGAGTTGTATAATGTTTGTGCTGATGACCATTGTCAACGCTATCAAGGGATTACTCGTGCTAGAACCGAGAATGTGCGACTTGCTATTGAGGCAACTCGTGGTCTTGTGTTGATGTCGCATGGCGAAATTTGTGATGCCCGTTTCTCAAAATCGTGTGGCGGTGTGAGTGAAGTGTTTGAGAGTTGTTGGGCTGATAAGCATTATTCTTATCTTGAGCGAGTAGTGGATAGTCAACAGACAATAGACAACAGACAACAGTCAATGGACTTGACTATAGAGGCAAATGCCGAAGATTGGATTCGTGGCGAGTATGATTCGTTCTGTAATACTCACGATAAAGAAATTCTTTCTCAGGTACTTAATAATTATGACCAAGAGACAACTGATTTTTATCGTTGGACGGTGGAATATACTACGGAACAATTGTCGGAGTTAGTAGCACGTCGTTCGGGTATAGATTTTGGAACTATTACAGCGTTAGAACCAGTGGAGCGTGGCACATCAGGTCGCTTGACTCGACTTCGCATTGTAGGCACAAAACGTACTATGATTGTTGGTAAAGAATTGGAGATACGTCGTTGGCTTTCTGAATCACATCTCTATAGTTCTGCTTTCGTGGTTGATAAAACCGATACGGGATTCCGTCTCATTGGCGCAGGTTGGGGACATGGCGTAGGTCTTTGTCAAATAGGAGCAGCTGTGATGGGTGCAAAAGGTTATAAATATGATGAAATCCTTTACCATTATTTCGTTGATTCGCAACTTAGTGTGTTGTATGAATAAACACGAGATGTGAGACATGAGATGTGAGACATTGTGGATTATGTAAAAATCTGAATATTTAATATAAAAATTTTTATAAACATGGAAAAAAGAATTTCTCCTTGGGCGTGGGTGTCAACGCTCTATTTTTTGGAAGGTATTCCTTATGTTATAGTAAACAATATTTCTGTGGTAATGTTTACGAAAATGGGTGTGCCTAATGGTGAGATGGCATTATTTACGTCATTGCTCTATTTACCATGGATGATTAAACCATTTTGGAGTCCGTTTGTTGATATTTTCAAGACAAAACGCTGGTGGACAGTTACAATGCAAATTTTGATGTCGGCATTATTTGTTTTGCTTGTAGCTACAATTCCGTTTCCATCGGCAGAAGTTATAGCTTCGGGACAAACACCGATTAGTTTATTTTATGTAACGTTGTTAATCTTTATTGTAACAGCTTTTGTGTCGGCTACCCATGATATTGCAGCTGATGGATTTTATATGATTGCTTTAAATTCGGGCGATCAGGCTGCCTTTGTTGGAATTCGTAGTACTTTCTATCGTTTGGCAACTATTTTTGGTAATGGTGTTGTGGTGTATGTTGCTGGTATGATTGAAGAAAAAACTGGTAATATTCCAATGTCTTGGCAAATAACAATGATAATGTGTGCTGTTATTTTGTGTGTGTTAACAATATATCATACTTTTATTCTTCCTCGACCAAAGTCTGACGCTTCAGTTCTTAAAGGAGAAAAGCCAACTGCAAAAGCTATAGTTACAGAATTTGCCAATTCATTTGTAACTTATTTCAAGAAATCTGGGGTTTGGTTGGCAATAGTATTTATGTTGCTTTATCGCTTGCCTGAGGGCTTTTTGCTTAAATTATGTATGCCTTTTTTGCTTGCTTCTCCTGAGGTTGGAGGTCTTGGTATGACAACAGCAAGCACAGGCGTTGCTTATGGTACTATAGGTGTTATTTTTCTTACTATTGGTGGTATTTTGGGTGGTATTTATGCTTCGAGAGTGGGTCTAAAAAAGGCTTTGTGGCTTATGGCTTTGGGTATGACTTTACCTTGCTTGGCTTTTGTTTATTTAGCAATTTATCAGCCAACAAATATTTGGGTTATTTCTGCGGCGATATCAATTGAGCAATTTGGTTATGGTTTTGGTTTTACTGCCTACATGTTATATATGATGTATTTCTCTGAAGGAGAATTTAAAACATCACATTATTCAATTTGTACAGCTTTCATGGCAATGAGTATGTTGATACCTGGTATGTTTGCAGGTTATATTCAAGAGGCTTTGGGTTATGTTGATTTCTTCTGGATGGTAATGGCTTGTTGTCTTGCAACATTCTTTGTAGCTTTCTTGGCATATCGTAAGCTTGACCCTAATTATGGTAAAAAATAAGTGATATTTTTATAGAAATTATAGCAGCTATAGTAACTATAGAAATTATAGCAGCTATAGAAACTATAGGAGAATAAAAAAACTGCTTGCATTTTTGATTGCAAGCAGTTTTTTATTATTTGATTATACGTATTCTTTTATGTCATCTGGAGTAATTGTGTCTCCACAGAGGATGATTAAGCGTTCGACTATGTTGCGAAGTTCGCGAATATTGCCACGCCAAGGTCGTTGTTGTAATGCTATGATAGCCTCGTTTGAAAAAGTTTTTATTGGTCGTCCTTGTGCATTGCAAATGATTTCGGTAAAATGTTTGATTAATAAAGGAATATCTTCAAGTCGTTTAGATAGAGGTTCAACATGAATTGGTACAACATTTAGTCGGTGGAATAGGTCTTCACGGAAGTTACCTTTTTCTATTTCTTCTTCAAGATTTTTGTTGGTTGCGGCAATGACGCGTACATTGATTTTTATTAGTTTATCGCTGCCGACTGGAGAAATTACATTTTCTTGCAAGCAACGGAGCACTTTAGCTTGTGCAGAAAGACTCATATCTCCAATTTCATCAAGGAAAATTGTGCCTCCATCGGCTTGTTCGAATTTACCGATACGTTGTTTGATAGCAGATGTAAATGCCCCTTTTTCGTGACCGAAGAGTTCACTTTCTATAAGTTCAGACGGAATTGCAGCGCAATTGACTTCAATAAAAGGTTTGTCGGCACGAGGCGAATTTTGGTATATTTGTCGGGCAACTACCTCTTTGCCCGTTCCGTTATCGCCAGTGATAAGTACTCGGGTATCAGTTTGTGAAATTAGTTCTATAAGGTGACGAAGTTTTTGTACGCATGCCGATTCGCCAATCATCTCATAGTTGCGTTGAATTTTCTTTTTAAGGTTTTTAGTTTCTTTTACTAATTTGTTTTTGTCAAGAGCATTGCGTGTAGATACGAGAAGTCGGTTAAGGTCAAGAGGCTTCTCTAGAAAGTCGAAAGCTCCTTTTTTTATACATTCAACAGCAGTCTCAATATTTCCATGAGCTGACATAATCGTTATAGGAGCGTCGAAACCATCTTCTTTGAGTTTTTCGAGAAGCACAATACCACTGATCTTTGGCATTACGACATCAGTGATAATTAAATCGTAATGTTTAGTTTTAGCTTTTTCGAATGCTTGAGTCGCATCTTCGGCTGTATCTACTATATATTTTTCGTGCTCGAGTATGTCTTTGATGGTGTTACGTATAAAACGTTCATCATCTACTACTAAAATACGTGCCATATAATTAGTTATTAGTGATATAGTTTGCTATTTTTTATTTCCTGTTTTTATTAGTTCTTGGGGTTTTTGTTCGAGTATAGGTAATTCGTTGATATCCCAAATTTCTTCAACATCCCAAAAAGCGCGAAGTTCTATATCGTATGGGAAATAATAAACTTTTTCGGGTTGTATTTTTTCATTGTATTTACCTGTATCCCATATACCGTTTCCGTTTTCGTCAATAAATAAACGTGCGTAATAGGTATCAGGTTTTATGTATTCAAATTTTGTTTTTGCTTCTATTGCAGGTTGTTGTCGGATTACTTTATCGTCTTTATTGAGAATTTGAATAACTTCTTTACCTGTGAAATTTGTAAGTTCGAATATTAAGACGCTATATTCTTCAAGGGATTTTGTTTTTATTTTGAAGGCATCTTTTTTAGTAACATTTCCAACGAAAGAGGTAAATAATGCAGAGTCAATTATCAATTGATATTCTGTTGCTGGTTTCCACTCATGTCTTATTTTGTAGAATAGCCCCATGCTGTCTTCTTTTATGATTTCTGTGTCGAGGTCAACCCAATTGGTATCAACTTTTTCTTGTAGTAGATATTTTGTTGTATCGTTAGGAGTTAGACTTGTAGGCAATTCGAATGTAATATTTATTGGGGCATAGACATCAAAAGAGGTAGAGGTATTTGTTTTAATAGGATGATATTGAGTAGCATTTTCTTTTTCCGTATCTTTTTTCTTTTTTGATTTATTGGCTTTAGGTGCACGGTAGATGAAACTGATAGTATCTGTTTGCCAATAGATTGAATCGTCTTGTTTTTGATATGTTGTTTCTATTTGTAAGGTGTCTTGTCGCCAAGCTAAAGTGTCGGTTAGCCAGTAAGTTAGAGTATCTCGGTTTGTGGAAGTTTGTAAAAGATATGTAAATATACTATCAGCAATGTTTAATGGTTTGAGTATAGGTAGGGTATCGCATGAAGTTCCAAATTCGAGAGTTAATTTATAAGGCTCCTTTCGTTCCGATTTAGATAAATATTGTCGTGTATTTTTTTCGGTAAATGCAAAAAGTACAATGTCGTTAGGAGTGTAAATGTGGTTGTAGTTTGTTGTTATTGAGTCGATTATCAGTTGTGTTGAATCTACGATATTATTTACTGAGTCGATGATGGCGTAATGAGAAATTGTATCATAAACGATTTCTGTTGTGCAGATTGGTGTATAGATACTATCATCAAAAGCAATTTGTTCGGTAGGAATATCAAAATAGTAGTTATTACCAATATCAGAAAGGGCAAAAATATGATATACACCTTCTTTTATGTTGCTGATGGTAAAATTTCCCTTATCATCGGTTTTTGTGATGCGGTCGAAAGGTATGGATGTGAAGGCTGTATCGTTGAGATTACTATGAATACCGACGATAAGATTAGGTATTGGGTTTAATGTTTCTGCATCAACAATCGTGCCAGATAGCTTTAATGTATCAATAAAATCGCCTGTAGCAAAGCTAAAAGTGAATCCGTCAAGTTCGTTACGTTCGTTGTTATCGACTATTGCAGTAGTGAAATCAATTGTATATGTAGTATTTGGTTTTAATGTATCTTGTAGTTCTACATTTACCTTGTGTCCAGCAGCTTTAATGATAGCCATGCTGGTTTGAGGTGGCGATATGATGACCTTTTCGAATGTGCTTTGTACGAGAACTATTTCGTCAAACGTTAGTTGTATTTTGTTTGATGATACATTTGTAGCTCCATTTTCGGGAGTACATTTTAATAATTGAGGAGGCGTGATGTCTTTAGGCCCTCCTTGAGGTCCACTTCCTCGATTGGCACAGCCAAGAATGGTAAGAATGCAAAAAGCAACTAGTGATAATATTTTAAAAGTTTGCTTCATAAACTATAAAACAAATATTTAGTGTTCAAGTGTAATTAATTAAGAATTAAGAATTATGAATTATGAATTGTATAAACGTCGCCAGGAAGTTGGTCGATTAGTTCGTCAAACACCATTTCGGTTAGTAAAGCTGATGTTCTTTGTATTGATAAGTCAAGATTAGTGCTTATTATGTTTATGTGTTGAGGTTCGATTTTTAATAAATCAATTACCGATTGCTGTTCTGGAGTAAGGTCCTTGAACAATGTTTGTTGTACTGCATTTTTTTCGGGAGCACTCCATCCCATCAGATTGATTAAATCTTCAGCCGAAGTAATGATTTCTGCTTTATGTTGGCGGATTAGTTTGTTGCATCCCTCCGATGTTTTATCGCCCACGCGACCCGGAAAAGCCATTACGTCGCGATTATAATCATTTGCAATATTGGCTGTTATGAGTGACCCTCCTTTGATTGCTGATTCAACAACTACTGTTACATCGCACATACCTGCTACAATGCGATTTCGCTGTACAAAGTTTTGAGGGTCGGGGGTTGTTTTCGAGAGATATTCTGTTACTATTGCACCTCCCTTTTGTATCATTTGTGAGGCATATTGGCGGTGAACATGAGGATAAATACGGTCGAGACCGTGCGCCACTACTCCTATTGTTGGCAATCCATATTCAAGTGCTGCTTTGTGGGCTGCAATGTCAATTCCGTATGCCAATCCGCTGATAATTACAGCGTCAGGGTTGGATGAGGCAAGTGTTTTTACTAATTCTGACGTTAAGTCGCGACCATATTTTGTTGCATTGCGAGTACCTACTATGGCTACAAATTTTTGAGCATTCAAATCGCAATTGCCATATTTATAAAGTATTTGTGGTGCATCTGCACATTGGGCTAAGCGAGTAGGGTAGTCTGCTGAATCAAATCTAATTGCCTTGATATTGTTTTTTGTTATAAATGTTAACTCGTCTTCTGCACGCTTCAATGCCTGTTCTTGATAAACTTTATCTGAGATATAAGCCCCTACACCGCCTATTGTTCGTAACACATCTGGCGATTCTTTGAATACCGCTTCGGCAGACCCCAGATGCTCTATGAGGGTGCGTGCCGTGCGTGGTCCAACCATAAATAGTTGGGTTAGAGCGATATCATATAATAGCGATGAATTCATAATATTAGACATAAGATATTAGACACGAGACACGAGACACGAGACACGAGACGCGAGACACGAGACACGAGACATTAGACACGAGGTATTAAGTGCGTTGTTTTTTTGTGAAAATAGCAAAAATTATGATTGCCAAAACAACTCCTAATGTATTAGCAATAAAATCATACACTGAACCAGATCGCCAAGGCAAAAAATGTTGGATAACTTCCATTAGTGTACCAAATCCAACAGAAAACAAAAAAGCAAAATGCAATTGTCGTCTTGTTATTCGTTTTTGTAAATACGATGTTTGATTGAGCATAAGTATTATGGTGATGGCAAAATACATAATCGTATGCACAATTTTGTCAGCACTTGGCACATCTGTTTTAGGCAATACCCCTGTGTTGATGACCGAAAGTATCAACACAAGGGTACATACCAATATTGTTGGAAGGTATTTCATTGTATAGTAACCAGTCATAAGTAGAAAGACAAAAGAACTTTATTCGTTCAACAAAATGGTATAAACAAGTCTTATTACTTACGACTAACGACTTTGTACTAATTTAAAAATATTTAATTTCAGTGCCGTATATGCTTGTCAATAAGTTGTTTGCTAATCGGCTTGCACCAAAACGGAACAATTCATTAGTCATCCACTCTTCGCCTAATACTGTGCGAACAATTGTGTAATATTCTACCGCCTCTTTAGTTGTAGAGATACCACCAGCTGGTTTGAAACCAACTTTCACACCTGTTTTTTCATAGTATTCTTTGATAGCTTGACACATAACGTATGCTGCCTCTAATGTTGCAGAACGCTCTGTTTTGCCTGTCGATGTTTTGATGAAATCAGCACCAGCAGCCATAGCCAATAACGATGCTTGTTTAATCTCTTTTGTGTTGTGTAAAAGTCCGCTTTCGAGGATAACTTTCAAGTGTGCGCCATGGCAAGCATCCTTAATTTCGCGTAATTCGTCATACACTTCAGTGTGGAATCCGCTGAAGAATTTGCCCACCGAGATTACTACGTCAATCTCGTTTGCGCCAGCCATAGCAGTCAATGCAACCTCTGCCACTTTTGCTTCAATAAATGTTTGTGATGAAGGGAAACATGCTGATACGGCAGCAATATTTACGCCCTCAGTTTCCAATGTAGCCTTTGTAACTGGCACTAAAGCTGGATAAACGCACACTGCAGCAACGTTAGGCATTTCAGGATATTTCTCCTTAAATTCGTTTACACGCTCCATCATACCACCGATTTTGTCCTCTGTATCAGTGCTATTTAGCGATGTAAGGTCGATTTGATTAAAACATTGTTTCCATACTTCAACATTATTGTATTTGTCAAAGTTTTTTGCGATAATTTCTTTCACCGCTTCAGCTACACTTTCATCTGTGAAGTTGAAGTCATACTCATTGTAAAGTTGATTTAATTTTTCCATTTTATAGATATTTAGACACGAGACACGAGATGCAAGACTTACTCGTTTCTCTCGTTATTATTATTTTCTGTTTTTATGTTTTTCTGTCTAAAAAATCATTCGCGACGTTGCGAATCAATCAATATAGTTACAGGACCATCGTTCAATAATTCCACTTTCATGTCTGCCCCAAATTCTCCTGTGCCCACCTGTTTGCCTAATAATTCCGATACCTTAGCACAGAATTTTTCGTACATAGGTACAGCAAAATCGGGTTTCGATGCGCGTATATAACTTGGACGATTGCCTTTGGCTGTCATCGCATGCAATGTAAACTGACTGACTATCAATATCTCGCCATCTACATCCACCACCGAGCGATTCATTACACCATTCTCGTCATCAAAAATTCTCAAATTCACCACCTTCTGTGCCAACCAATTAACGTCAGCATCGGTGTCGGCATCCTCTATCCCCACCAAAATCAACAATCCACTCCCTATTTTTGATTTCAACACACCCTCAATCGTTACTGAAGCATGCGTAACACGTTGTATAACAAGTCTCATAAAATTAAATATTATATAGCTTCTATAGTTGCTATAATCTCTATAGCTTCTATAGCCTCATTATAGTTTCTATAGCCTTTATAGCGACTATAGTTTCTATTTTATCTCCATCAATCTTTTCCCGATAATCTCAGCCGCCAAATATACCAATTCGCCACAAGGACGTTTTTTGTAGTATTCCTGTGTGCGAGCCGATGGTGTAGGTTCATCTTTTTTATGGTCTAAACCCAATAATTCACGACAAATAATCGAACCATTTTCTTTACGAAAATCTTCGGCAACTTGTTGTACCAAAGCATAATTAGCCTTTTTTGCATCGGCATCTTTATTGTCGGCAGGTATAGCCATCGATGCCACCATAAACATACCCGTGCATGTGCCACATACTTCACGCAAGCGCCCCATGCCACCGCCGAAACTCGACGCCAATTTCGATGCCAATTCAACATCCAAATCAAACAAATCAGCGTATGCCATAAACACCGATTGTGAACAATTATATCCGTCTAAAAAATAAGCCTTAGCCTGTTCTGCTCTCTCTTTAATAAGTTGAGAGTTTAGAGTGGAAGAGAAAATAGGTTTCATAATTGTTGTTAGTATTGAATTTTATTGTAATAATGTTTTAATAATTCTCAATTTATTTTTGAATAAATTTATTGTGTTTACTTGCTCTTGATTTAGTCCTTTTATATTTAAGCCACAATAAGTATCTTCACAAAATTCAACTTCTTTGTTATTTTTATGTCCATTGGGGCAAATGTACATTTCTACTATTTTTGAAGATAATAGTCCGCTTTTAACTTCTTCAATTTTTCCTTTATTGGGAAGATTATCTATGTGTGAAATAATTTCTTCCATTACTTTTATATCATCTTTATTGTATTCACTTTTTTCTGTTTTAAGTAATTCTATTGCTAATGAAATATGATTTTCTTTAAGTATTTGTAGGACTTTTTCTGCATTGAAAAGATTATTGTTTTTTATTAAAACATAAGCATAATTTTTTCTTTGAGGGTAGTCTTTGTAAATAAATTTAATTATATCATTATAATTCATTGCTGATATTATGTAAGGAAATTTTTCTCTTAATGGATTATCTTCATAAGTATTTTGTGTCATAACATAACAATCATATAGAGACGAGGCTAATTCCCATAAGTTGTTTTCTATTATAAAATTTAACTCTTGAGCTTTAGGTAAAGTATTTTGGTCTCTTTTTGCCCATTTTTCCTTAAAAAGTTCGATATTTAGTCTATCAGAAGATATGATGTTAGAATTAGTAATATTTGTGTTTGTTGATGCTTCAAAACAAATTTTTACAGCTGTTCCAGATACTGAAATCATAAACATTTGTGTTCCTTTACCAGATAATTCGTCAAAATCAATTTTAAATCCTAATACGCAATTTGCCCCTAGTGAAGATGCTTTAATTGAAAGAGCATTATAGGCTCTTTGATACAATGTATCCATTTGTTTTCTGTACGTTCCAGACATTCCTCCAAAAAAGTCAGTAAAAGAGGCTTTAAAATCAGAGAAAAAATTGGTTCCAATTACCAAATTGGTAGTTACAACGCCTAAATATTTTTCAATTTTAGCATTTTCAATTGAATTTGTTGTTGTAATAATCATATTTTAATATTTAATAATTTGTTGTTTTATAATTAAAATACTCATTCATTGTGTATTCAATCCTTAAAAATCCTTGATTTAACGTCAGTTCGATATAAGAATCCGTATCATCCGTAGAGCGATTTTTGCTGTGCAAAAGAGCGAATTTTGTTATAAAAGAAAGCAGAGCCAAGCTTGCTTGAGTTATGCTGAGTGAAATAATAATCTTGACAAAAATATGTGGGAAATAAATAATAAAATTTTTTCGCAATGGCTCAAAGACCATCGGTTCCGTGTTTTCCGTGTGAAATAAAAGTTATATCAAACTTACGTTAAACTAATTCAAAATCCAACTGCTTTTTTACCAAATCAGTTTTTGCAATTCTTACTGTTAATTCATCGCCCAATTGATAGCGTTTGCCTGTGTAGCGACCTACGATGCAATAGTTTTTTTCATCAAATTCGTAATAATCATCGTCAAGACAACGAATCGGAATCATACCCTCACACTTATTTTCATTCAATTCCACATAAATACCCCAATCCGTAACACCCGAAATCACACCATCATACACTTGACCCAATCGTTCGCTCATATATTCCACCTGTTTATATTTAATCGAAGCACGTTCAGCCGATGCTGCCAATTGCTCCATATCTGACGAGTGCTCGCAATACTCCTCATACTCATTTTTATTCACCGAATGTCCCTCTTCAAACAAATATCGAGTTAACAATCTGTGCACCATCATATCTGGGTAACGGCGAATAGGCGAAGTAAAGTGTGTGTAATAATCAAATGCCAAACCGTAGTGGCCAATATTTTCAGTAGTGTAAGTAGCCTTAGCCATCGACCTAATTGCCAATGTTTCAATCAAATTCTGTTCTCGTTTGCCTGCCACCTGGTCAAGCAAATTATTGATAGCCGCCGACACAGCCTCATTCTTGCCCGTAGTTTTCAGTTTATAACCAAAGCGCTTAATAAACGTACTGAAATTTTCCAATTTATCAGGGTTAGGCACATCATGCACGCGATAAACAAACGTTTTAGGTTTCTTTTTACTTCTATGTGTGGTACTATCTAATTGTGCATTGTGCATTGTGCATTTTTTCCAATGTGCGCTGCTACTGTTCTGTTAGCCAACAACATAAACTCTTCAATAAGCATATTTGCCTCTTTTGCCTCCTTGAAATATACACTGAGAGGTTTACCCTTTTCGTCAATCTCAAAACGCACTTCTACACGGTCAAAAGCAATAGCTCCTTTTGCAAATCGCTTAGTTCTTAATATTTGCGCCAACTCATTCAATTTCAACAACTCATCTCTATATTGCTCACCTGTTTTATGGGAATTATCCGAAGGGTTGAGGGTTTCTTTAATTCCTAATTCCTCATTCCTCATTCCTCTTTCTATTATCTCTTGCGCTTCCTCGTATGTAAAACGACGATTTGAGTTAATCACCGTGCGACAAATTTCATAACCCTTCACTTCGGCAAATTCATCTATTTGGAATATCACCGAGTAAGCCAATTTATCCTCATTCGGACGCAAAGAGCAGATATTATTACATAAACGTTCAGGCAACATAGGCACAGTCCTATCCACCAAATATACCGATGTTGCACGCTTATAAGCCTCTTTATCTATGATAGAATCAGGTGTAACATAGTGAGTTACATCGGCAATATGCACCCCCACTTCCCACAAACCAGACTCTAATTTTCTAATCGACAACGCATCGTCAAAGTCCTTTGCATCGCGAGGGTCAATAGTGAAAGTAACCACATCGCGCATATCTCGCCTACGCGCAATCTCTTCTGCATCAATCACATCCGATATCTCATTTGCTGCATCTTCCACCTCTTGAGGATATGTATAAGGCAATCCGAATTCAGCCAAAATAGCATGCATCTCGGCATCGTTATTCCCTACATCACCAAGAACTGCAACTATCTCACCAATAGGGTTTTTCTCTTTGCTTGCCCACTCTACAATGCGACCTACACATCGTTGCCCATCTTTTCCTCCGTTCAATTTTTCAAGAGGAATAAATATGTCGTGTGTTAATTGTTTTTTATCAATGTTGAGGAAAGCAAAGGTAGGTTTAACCTCCAAAATGCCCACAAATTCAGTCTTTTTGCGTTCTAATACTTCAACTACCTCGCCCTCTTGTTCTTTACCTTTGCGGCGAGGGAATAGCACAACTTCCACTCTATCACCATTTAATGCGCATCCCATCGAGCGTTCGGCAATCCACACGCGCTCGCCACCATCATCGGGTATAAGATAAGTCTTTTTAGCCACTGATTCACGATCTAACACACCAACCACTGTCTTACGACGCATATTAGCTTTATATTTACCGGCACTTATGCGCTGTATCTTGCCCGCTGCCTCAAGGTCGAACAAAGCATCAACTACACGCTCCTTCATCACCGACTTTTTCAATCCCAAAGCCGCTGATACTTGCTTATAATTAAAAGGCTTAGTCGAATTTTCATTAAAAAAATTCAATACCTGACGTGTTATAGCCTCTTTCGTAAAACGACATTTTTCAGCCTTTTTTTCAGTCTCTTTTTTCATAATACACAAATTTTGCTATAAGTGAGAATAATCATGAATTGTCAAGTTGAGCGTAAATCAACTCTCAATTCTCAACTCTCAATTCTCAACTCTCAATTCTCAATTCTCAACTCCTAACTCTCTTTTCGGTATATCAATAAACACATTTCCAAACGCGCCATACGCAATTTCGTATTTATGGAAAATATACATCACAGTCGAATCCCTAAATATGAAATTACCATTAGGTTGTATTATGTCATTGTTATACAAATTATCTTCATAAGAAGGTAAGATTGTGTCATTTCGTAAAGGTGTAGCATATTTCACAAGCAATTTATGCACTCTTCGTTTATAGTCAGCACCAAACAAATCTTCTTCAGACAATACTTCCCCCGTTTTAGCATCAAAAATTGTGCCTTTATATGTATATCGAATAATCCAATCATCCTCCCATCTTATTCTACGCAAATAAGATAAATACGTAGAATCACGATAAGTTATTTCTCCAGCAACAGATATTTTATATGAGTTATCCCCTCCCATTTCTGAAAGTTCTGCAAGCCAAGAATTGGCATTGTTTTTCAAGATTCGTTTATTGGATTTTTTATAATCCTCTTCGCCCAAGCCATACACAATGACACTATCTCGCAGCATCTTATCTGTTGGCAATTCAACTTTAGCGTCATATTGTAATTGCAAAACCAAAGTATCACTTTCCAATACACAATCATATTCTATAACTTCCGAAGATACACTCTCTTTTTTATTTGACGTGCAAGCTACCATTGTGATAGACAACAATATAAATAATAATTTTTTCATATCATCAAGACCTATTTTTACCAATTTGCAAATTTACAGAAAAACATTTGAATATCAAAATGTTTTATATATTTTTTATTCTTTCACTCTGAACTTTGGCATGCAAAAGAGAGGCTGCGTCAAAATGAAAATTTTGACACAGCCTCTGAAACGCTATTCGTCTTATTTGCCCACATATTCCTCCCCTGTTTTAGGGGAGGTGTCCGTAGGACGGAGGGGTATGTGAAAAAAAATACGTGTTATCCGTGCATTTTTCGCCAAGGCTCAAGACCGTTGGTTCCGTGTGCTATAAAGTTATATTTCTTTCTTCTGCTTTAGGGTCAGCTCCGTATTTATTTTCACCGACTTGGCTATCAGTACACATTAAAACTAAAAACCATATAACTAAACCAAGATATACGAGAGCACCAACGATTGGGATTAGGTATAGTAGCATGCCCAAATATGGTATTAATAAAAACCAACCACTTTTGCCAACATCATGTAAGCGGCGAACACTAACTGCTAAATTTGGAATAAACATAGCTAAAGCATATAGCATGTAAATAATATAGGCTATTATTGTCGAATAGCTCATGTTATTTAATACAAACTCCATCATAACCTCTTCTGAGATATTGTCACCTTGAGCTGCAAGTGTAAACACCAACTTAAAAATGCCATAGTAGATTGGAATGCAGGCGCATATACCAATAATAAAATTCATAAGAGCAAAATACCAATACTCTTTGCGACGAGCGCGACCTGAAAATGTGGCGTATTTTTTCAACACTGCCAAATAATACTTAAACATAAAATTATAGATTTAAATAATGTATCCCTACTCTCTTTTATTGGCATTTCGGGTTTCTCCTTTTTAGATGTATTTGCCCACAAATTTCACAAATTGAAAGTAATAAGTACAGGGTAGTAAGTACAAAGTAGAACCGAAGGTCTTTGAGTCTTTGACGATAAAAAGCCCCATGTGCTATTGTCTTACGACTTATTACTTACGACTATTTGTGAAAATTTGTGTTATTTGTGGGAGATTTTTTTTTAACGTAAATTCCCATAAATTATCC
Organism: Paludibacteraceae bacterium; assembly: GCA_017467185.1. Taxonomy (GTDB): domain Bacteria; phylum Bacteroidota; class Bacteroidia; order Bacteroidales; family Paludibacteraceae; genus Aphodosoma. Next base: position 127,553 of record JAFTSS010000080.1, read on the forward strand.
ATTAATTATAAATAATTTACGATTAATTACTGATAATTTATGTTTATAAAAAATCTATTTTTGTTTTTATCAGCCCACAAATTTCACGAATTTACACAAATAAATTATAAATTTGTGAACATTTGTGTTATTTGTGGGAGTTTTATTTTTTCATGTAAAAAAACATCCAAATACATATAAATGAGCACTTAGGAATATACTTACATACAATATATCAAGAGGGCTAAAGTTAAAAATCCTGCAATCCCATAACAAAACGCAAAGTTTACAAAACTACGCATGCTTAACAATTGATATCTACTATCTTTTCGTTTAGCAACCATAAATTCTAATGCAAAAATAGTAATGAAAGGAATAACAAATAGTGGTATTGCAATATATATATTAGCGATTACCAATTCAACAATCATCCCTTTCGTTGTGTCAAAAAATGCTATTGCGGATGTAAGTAACATGGAGGCTATACAAGCTAATACCATAAGGAACCAAGAAATTGTAGGTTGGCATCTTTCTGAAAGTTTTTCCATTTTTTCGCTATTAAACACCTCTTTACCGCTAAAAAAGTTTGTTAGCCACATGAAGTCATTTACAGCAAAGTCTCTTCCTTCCATTAGATTATTGATTTTATACTCTTTTTCGTTGGTTGTGCGAATTACGTAATTGAAAGATACACCTCTTCCCATTTGTTCTTCAATATCAATATTTGATATTTCACTCCATTTTAGATTAAATAATCTTTCGGGCATGCGCTCATCAGAACCATTGTAAGATATACCACGTTTGTCAAAAGTAATGGTGTCATTTTTGCATGTAAGTATTTTTCTTAATTCTTTCAATATAAAAAATGATACTGCAAAAAGTACTAAATCCAAAATCAACAATGAAATTCTCACTGCCATTGGTGCTTCCGAAATATCATCTCCAAGAGGAGTTACAAAAAATATTAGCAATAAAAATATTGGAAGCAATATCCCCATTGCATAAAAAGCAATTTGAGCATTAGCTCTTTCCGGAGTAAATTTACTTATTGTATATTCACCACGTCGGATACACTCATTTTTAATTTCTTCTGTTGTCATAGTTTAATTGTTTTCATTAGATTATTTTACATCTTTAACGAGATGGACTGGTAATCTGTATATGTTTTTTTTTAGTGCTTGAGGGTAAATAAATTAGTACCTTGTGCTACTACAAACATGATTGTAATAGACAAGAAAGCTAAAGTTGATAATAGTTTACGCATAATTTTATAAATTAAATAGTTTAATATTTCATAATCATACGGATAG
>JAFTSS010000081.1 GCA_017467185.1 Paludibacteraceae bacterium
CTTTCGTTCGCTTCATTTGAGTTTTGAGGTTCTGGACTACCTTGAATATCAAATTTGCACCAAAAGCCCACGCCGATAGCGTGAGCGTTTATAGGCTTGTGCTTGATATTCAATAAGTTTGAAAGTGTCCAGTTTTCAAAACTCAAGTTTGGCTTATAACGCTATATCTATATGTCATGCATCGCCTTTACGATGCTGGTTGTTCATAGGCAAAAATTGTTAATTTGTTATTTTGAGTGCAAAGGTACTATATTTATTTGAATAAAACAAATTTATATTCTAAATATAACTGACATTACTTAGTGTTCTGTGATAAATGGAAATTTTCTATATATTGAATGAATATGTTTGTCCAATAATTTAGCACCGTTTTATGTTTAATAAAAATATTATGCAAACGTAGAGTAAGGGTTATATCAAATTGTTTCTCATCCGAATCACACTGCCTTAAAATAGAATCAATATAGTCATTAATTTTTTCTCTTTCCATTTTTACTTTAGAACATGATCCTTTTAGGTATATTTGCATTTCTGGTCGTTTATTTCCATTAGTATAAAACAAGTCATACCCGTCTAGAGAAATATGAGCACTGGAATGTCTTCGATATTGAATATACTGAAATTCTTCTTCTGATAAGTTATTCAATAACTCTTGTTGGAAGTTAATAAGGTCTTTTACTGCAATATCATCCTTTATTGTATTTATCGATGATAAGTTTGAGAGAGTTCTTTTACCACTTATTAAATATTCGGACAATTTAATATAGTATAATTGTTGCAAAAACCGATTATACTCATTAGCTAATTCACCATCTAAACAATATAAATCCATCTGCCATTGAAGAAATAAATAAAATTCTTCAATAGGCTTTGAAAATTTCTGGAAATCGTACGATTTAGCTATATCTGTATCCATAAAATTTGCCATATAGCATAACTCATTTTAATAAATAATCTATTCCAAAATATGTTAATATAGTAGCACATAACAACCCCATAAAATACCATATCCAATTGGCTACTATTTGTTGCCATACTCCTTTCCAGAAATTGTCTTTAGTTTTTTGTGTAGTCTCATGTTGTAAGCTTGTTTTACCTATATTTATTGATTTGTTATTAGCACCTATTGAACTTCCTACCATTGTTAAATTTCCATCTACATTAATCTTAATTTCAGAAAGTTGCTCAGTATTCTTTGTTTTTTTCGACATATTGCTTTCAATAATTTTTTCAAAGGTTGGTACAATTTGAGAAATAATGTGTCGGTCATTAGTAGATATGGTTATTGCTATACATTTTTTAAGTAACTTTTCATCAATATAGTTACGATACACAAAGAAACTGATACCAAGTTTATGGTATCCAACCGAAAAATCAAAAATGTTTAAAGGTACTCCGTATGTTTCACGAATAAACTCTTCATAACTATCAGTCTTGCATGAAATTGTTCCTATCTCATAGCGTATATTAAAATGAGGAGTCTCTTCCAACTGCTGCTGTTCTACGCAACTTGTAATCCAAGTGTATATCTTTTGGACTGCTTCAAAATTGAATTCCTCTATATTTATTTTTATATCCTGTGAATAATTTGTTGCCATTACTAAGTATCAAAATAATTGTTTATAATGTAGTGTGCAATTTGTTGAATATTAGCAGTTATTCATCCATTCTTGGTATAAGGCAACGGGACCTTCGTGCCAGCGTTTGGTGCTCTCTTGCTCCAGTTGTTTGTACATATCTGAAGAGTAAATCAAGCGCATGGCTTCAATGACAGTGATATGTTTCTCTGCACACAACATGTCCGCTAACCAACTCACTTTGGAAGGTAAAAGCAAATGCAAATTATTTTGGGTCACTTCGGTCATAAGAGTATCTCTCGCGCTTGGATGAATGTTAATAGTTGCAATGCGTGTTCTGTATGGAACAAATATTGATCAACGAGTTCGTATGTCTTAAGTTCAGCAAGCAGGTTTTGTTTGCTCATCAATCCACCTTCGTACAATGCAAAGCATGTATAAACACGGTCATTTGCTACTGGACCATACACAATGTCATAATCGTGTACAAAGTCCTTATTGAGGCGGTTGTTCATCACGAAATCAATCCATTCGTCGGTAGGAGATTCAAAGAGCAAGCACTTAACTGATTGCAACTTATCTATGTCCAATTCGTATTCATTGACAAAGCCTTTGGCTGCACAGTTGCCCTTCATCTTTCTACGCACCCATTCCTCGGCTTGCTCATACGAAGTCGTGGTATAAAATCCGCTACCATAATCAAGGGTGCGATTAGGTTCGCGAATCTCAGGTGTATCAACACACTCTAAACTGCCGTGATAAACTTTCATTGCTTTCGCTGATTGATATAGTTGTCAATATCTTCTACAATCCATTGCGCACTTTGCGTGTGCAATACCTCGTAAAACTCCTCCAGATATTCCAATACGCCATATTTGTCCAGTTCAAGCATTGCCTGCTCGCCTGTCAGATGGTGTTTTTGCTTGTATTGCTCAATGCAAAAAGAGATGAAATATGAGATTTCGTTGCTGCGCATGCTAATGCTTCTTGATATTTGGGCGCAAAGATACACTTTTTTTTCGAGATATGCAAGAAAAAACGCTTTTGAGGTGATTTTTTTCTTTAAAACAGATAAGTAAACGGTTTTAGGAAAAGAGTCAACTGTTTTAGGAAGGGAGACAACTTTTTCGGGAATAAAGTCAACCTTTTTAGGTTATCAATCTTAAGAAAAGGGCTTTTTGGAAGCGGGGAGTTGCTTTTTATTCTATGTATTGCGCTTTTTCCTTACTATGGGGATAGTTCGGGCGCAATACTCGAAGTGCCATCCGAGGCACTTCTTCATCTCTCGGTCGTTGGTCGGTGGAATTAGGCAAGGTATAAGAGAGGGAAAAAGAAGGGCAATCTTAATAAAAAGCACATTTTCAGTTTGGGAGTTCTTTGGTCGTTCCTTGGTTCGTCCTTGGTTCTTCATTGGTCTTTTACACGAGACTAAAAGGGAAGGTACAAGGGAAGGAAATCTTAAGAAAAGTACTTTTGATCGATAAGCTATAAACTACTATTTAGTGGCAGAAGAATAATACTAGCAGTTGCCCTCCCATCACGCGCAAGAACATGGTCAACGGATATACCGTAGCATAGACCACCGACGCTTGGTCGTTGTGTGAAGAAAGACGCTCCGCATAACCTAAGGCTGGAGCACCAGTCATCGCACCTATCAGCAGACCAACCACCTTAAAGAAGTTGATTTTCATACCCTTATAAGCAATAAACCCTACGACTACGAGCGGTATCATGGTAATCAGCACACCATACACTACCCACATATAGCCGCCATCCAAAATGGTATTCACGAAGCCATCCCCTACGCTCAAGCCCACTGCTGCCAAAAACATTGTTAAACCCACCTGACGCAACATCATATTGGCACTTGTCGTGGCAAATGTCACCATACTATAATACGGACCAAAACGACCAATCAGCAGTGCTACAATCAGCGACCCACCTGCCAAACCCAACTTGAAGGACTGGTTCATACCTGGTATCGCAATTGGCAGAGAGCCCAACAATACACCCAAGAAGATGCCAAAGAAGATGGGCATCAAGTTAGGCAAGTCCAAACGCTTGAGCTCATTACCAAACATCTCCGCCACATGGCGCACATCTTCCTTA
>JAFTSS010000007.1 GCA_017467185.1 Paludibacteraceae bacterium
TGTAAGAACCACTACTGAGTCGCAACCATATTGATTTACAAGGCTATCAGTATAAACACCTGTTTCAGTAAGGTTTTCGCCTCCGAATGGGAAGAACTCGCCTTCTTTAATTGTTTCTGAAATAGCAAACTCTGTTTCGCCTTCAAATAGACCAAGTGTGAGAGTTACAACACTATCGGCACCAGAAGGGACGATATGACGTTGACGATATACGCCTGGTTCAGAAACTGAGAATCCATTCTCAACATAAACCATATCATCTGGGCACATCATATCTGCAATACTACTACGAAGAATTGGCAATACATCAAGAGAGATATTAACAATACTATCGCAACCTTCTGCATCGGCATTTTCAGCCAAACGAGTATAAGACTTAACACCAGGAGTCAATTCGCTATAATCGATTTCGAAGCCATAACCTGCATAGTCACGTTTTTCGAATGCAGTATCAGTATAGTCATAAACATCGGCACATTTTACTTTTATGTTATCAAAATAGCAATACAACTGAGCTTGATCTGCTGCTTCAGCATAGAATGCAAAACGAATATTCTTACCAACATACGCCGACAAATCGATGCTTATTCTATCCCAATTTTCAATAAATTGATCAAGTTTATAATCGGCTGATTTAGCATCACCAATCAAAATAGATTGTGATTTAGGCCATGTTTGTCCATTGTCGGTTGAAATAAGCACTCTAATATGAGACTCACGATTTTCTGTTACTGCTTTATCATTAAAGTTATAATTCGACTGTTTCAACAACAATAAATCGAAAGATAATAATGCTTTTTGATCAATATACACCTCTGGACTCACAGCCCATCGTCCATAAGAATCTCCTAATAACGCATTTAATACAGAATACAAAACTGGCGAATTATCAAAGAAACGCACCTCTGCATTTGCCGCATCGGTTTTTTCTTGAACAGCAAAAACACCATATAAAGAACTAGATGGTTCCATCTCTTTTAATTGTTCATTTCCAGCCAAGAATTCATCGTAAATAACATCGTTATATCTAATCCAAGAGATAGGCAATTCTCCCGTTTCAAATCCCGTAAATGTTTCAATAAATGGCATTGGAAGAGGTTTTTCAGCAGTAGTTACAACAAGAGGTAACGACCACTCTCCTTCTGCTGCACACAACGATTTCACATATACATAAACATTAGTTGAAGATGTTAGATTTTCCAATACAACTTCTGCTGTTGATACAGTATCTGCAAACAATACATTTACTGTAGTATCAAGTTTAGCTTCATCCATTGCTTCTGTTACAGCTTTTACAACCCATTTATTTTGACCACCGACAGTCTCCCAACGAACTTTAGCTGAACTACTTGTAATTGCACTAGCAACCAAATTAAATGGCTGTGCACATTCTGGGGTAAGTTCAACTTCTACGTGGTTGAGATAGAATGTACCTTGAGTTGCTGTGAAGACAATATACCTAGCTTCGCCTGCGTAATTAGCAAAGTTATAGTAATAATCGCTCCAAACGGCTTTAGATGCTGTGTTAAATATACCAGTAGTGCGAGCTGTCATCAATTTCTCGTATGTTGTCATATCAAACGGATTAGTCATAACACCCATTTCGAAATCAGTAGGAGCTGTATTAGATGCACTATGAGCCGCTTGGAATGTTATTTGTAAATCCTTAATATCTACACCAAACAACGGCATAACTATAGCTTTAGAATTGCTAAATTGAACCGCTATTTCACTATTACCAAAAGAAGTTGAAGAGATAGTCGCACCTGCTGTAGTTTGCCAACAATCAATTTGAGTAGATGTTTTTTCTCCAAACTCTTCAGTATAAGGCAATGCTTTTGCTTGACATACAGTATTCACACCTATTTGTTCCCATGCAATAGTTTCTTCACACAATGGACGAACATATACATAGTAATAATTAGATGGAGCAAGAGTCAAATCAATAGACATTTGTTCGAGAACTGTATCCAACAAAACTAAGTTAGAATCAATTGTTGCTGCATCATCTGCATTATGAGTAGAAACGATAACTCTCCAATCTAAAGTTTCGATACCTTTCCATGTTACTGTAGCCATAGTATCATAAACTGCTGTAACTGCTAAATCAAATGCGCCAGCACATGTTGCCTCTTTTATGCTGAGACTATCTATTGCTGCTGGTTTATGATCGTAACTATTACCCGAATAGTTATTCCAATAACAATACAAAGTATAATAACCAGGTTCTTCTACGTAAACTTTAGATTCTACTTTTGTCCAAACATTAGCAGAGAATGTTTTAGAGATAACATTGCTTGATGTATGGCTCAATTTAGTGTTTGTATAAATATCTTTACAATTATCGCCAGGAGAAAGTACGTATGATGCTGGCATAAATGATACAGACAAGTAATCGTTAGAAGAACCAGCGCATGCTTCATTTTGCGCCATCAATTCGATATCATAGAATCCTGCTTTTTCAACTTTGAATGTACGGTAAGCCCAATCGTAAGCATTATCAGACGCCGACTTATGAGTATAAGCCCATGATGAAGAATCGTTACTAATATAAAGAGCCATATTATCGGTTGAGCCATAATATGTAGCTGAACCAAATATCCATTGATTTACACAAGGAGTACCATTTGCTGCAGTTTGTTGGAACATCCATTTAGCATTATCTTCAGGATCAGCAAAACCAGTAAAGTATGGCAATGTTGTTGGCTCATTATATACGTAGAACATATATGGATTTGTCCATGATGAATATTCACTACCTTTTCTTGAACGAACATAAGCGTCATATTTAGTATTAGAAGCCAAATCATTCAATGCAATTTGAGCGTCTGTAGTTTTAAGAATAGTTGTTTCTGATGTTATTGCAGAGTCAGCAAGTACAATAGCCACCTCAAATTCATCAACCACACCAACTTTAGCCCATTTCACAGTTGCAGAATTATGAGTAACATCTGAAATACTAATATCAGAAGGAGCCCACAATGCATCGTTTGTATAATTAACAATAATATCATCAACATAAATCAATCCTTCTGTAGATGTATTACCTAATCCTCGCAATACAATACGATGTTTAGGTGTCATAACATCAGCATAGTCAGCAAAATTAATTAAAGCATCCACACGTGGCAAATTCGACGTAGCTGAGAAAATCTTCAAAGGTCGGTATGTTGTAATATCTTTCACATCTTCAATAATACCAACTTCTATCTTATTTGATGATGATAGATAAGCACTAAACGCCATTGTAATTTGGCTATAATCTGTTATATTCAATTTTGGTAATATTGCATAACCATTATACGAAGTATTAGAACCTATACCTAAAGATTTTTTACCAGTTGCAGGATTTGCTGTTGTAATATAGGCAGAAGCATAAATATAAGGTTGACCTCCACCATAAGAAGCTGAATTATAATACGCATTGTCGCCTCCTGAACCATAACCTATAGTAGAATAAGCATTATATCCATTCCAACAATCTGGAATTACTTTACCAGCATCAATACCTTCGAAACTTTCGATATAAGGCAATTGAGCATTGCAACCCAATGTGCGGAACATCACAACATCGGTCCAATCGCTACCACCTTCATCGCACAACATTTGAACTTTTACGCCAAGATACGTACCCATTGGTAAACCTTCGATTGTAGGATTCAACGATGTAACAACTGTATCTACAATTGCACTATGTTCGTCAAAATTATTAGAACGACCTACCAATACACGGAATTTATTACCATTGCCTTTCCATGAAAGTTTTGCATAATCAGCATCAACCTCATCTACAGCTAAACGCATAGGTTTCGCACAATATTGATAAGGTTCGACATAGAGGCTATCAATATAGATAGTATTAGTACTCAAACGATCTGAATATGTCGAGCTTTGACCAGGCATTGCGCGCAATACTATATGCTTACCAACATCGCCATAATCATCACATGTATAGTTCAAGAAATTGACTGTATATTCATGCCAAGTATCGAATGCATCATTGTCAGGAACAGTATCTGCATAAACAGCACGATAAGTACTTGCATCAGTCGGATCAGTCATAACACCAACCTCAAATTGACCACCTGAATCAAGTCGACGGTGAGCTTTAAAACGAATTTGAACTTGTTCTACCGAATCAAGAGCCAACTCTGGCAAGACTGCATAAGATGTATATGATACATTTGCGTCATTCTTATAAGTTGATGTATTATAAAGAACAAATACAAGCGAGTCGCCTTTAACAGGTTTTTTACCCATAGTACCACCTGCAGTCAAAACATCTACATACGAGCCTTTAGGGTCGGTACCCAAAATAGTCCAACAACGAGGAGCAATACCAGAACCATAACGTTCTATATTAGATTCAAAGTTATCAAAGAAACTTGTTGTTGTAGGAGCACAGTTTGTATTAAATGCTACAACTTCCGACCAATCACCAATACAATTATCTACTTTATTCACACGTTGTACATACGCATAGTAGCGAGTATTAGGTGTAAGACCTGTAATTGTATAAGGACATGTGGTTATTTCTGTATTTATAGTCCAACCTGTTTCTTGATCAGGACTAAGTTCACGATCAGCAACTTTAAGATTCCAATGTTGTTCTGAACGAGCAGACCAAGTCAAAGTTGCATTATCTGTTCCTATTGCAGATATTGTTGCATCAATAATCTTCGTACATGTAGGCAACTCCTCTACTTGAATATGATCGAGATACACTTGATTTGCAGAAGTAGTACCTAATCTTTCATTATGACCACCAGCACGTAATGCAATGCGTTTTCCTTTACCTACGTAAGAGTCGAATTGAACCATACAATATTCCCACGTTTTAGTACCACGTGCTTGACATTCAAATCTTGTAATAGGAACAAACAACGAATCGCTTGTTGCAAGAGTTTTTGTATAAACATCAGGGTCAAGGAACGTACTATCAATATCCTCCATTACACCAATTTCGACGTATGCTGGATATGAAGTACCATAACCTAAAGCATAGAACGACAATTGAAGTTCATTAACTGGTCTATTAAATTCAGGGAAAATCAAATATGAATAATAAACATCATCAGCATAGAATTTCAATGTTTTACCAGGAGTAGATGTATTTTCATAACCATTTTCAAAATCAGGATAAGAGATACTATTATTATTTGTTTTAGCAATATTAGATGAACTTTCACCTTTAGCCAAATAACAATCCAATAACACACTACCATCCATATCATTGAAAGTCTCGAGATAAGGAACTGTGTATTGAGCAGGGCATTCGGTTTTGAATTCAAACACACTTGACCAATCGCCTACACAATTAGCAGTCTTAGCTTGAATAGCTACCCAATAAGAGGTATTATAATCCAAGTTTGAAAGTTTCAATGGTTTTTCGGTTGTAGTTGTGTTTAAAACATTACCCTCTTCTGTCAACAAATCAGCAGGGAAAACTTGGTGATCAAATACCTTAACATTCCATTGTGCCTCTTTATTACCATTTAACCAAGTAATTACTGCACTACTATCGGTCAATTCGGCAGTTTCAAGTTGCGACACTTGAGCACACTCTGATATATAACCGATACGCAAATTGTCGAGATACAACGAAACAGCCTTTTCGTCAGGAGTGCGGAATGCAATCATACGACCATCGCCCTTATAGCCAGCAAAACTAACGTAACAATTTTGAGGGATTCTAGGTGTTTCGACATGCATTACATCTACAAGCTCAAATGTTGTAGGGTCATTAGGATCTGACATAATACCAACCTCTAAATCGGTAATTGCTGTGGTAGATGTTGAATTATAATGCAAATAGCAAGAGAGATACAACTCATTAATATTTATTGTATCGGCAATTGCAGGCATAACTGCGTATGCTCTATAAGCACTTGTTGTTGCACTAAAATACAATGATGGTTTCGCCAAATCAGAAGGTGCAGTATATGATTTATCAAAAGACCAGTTTGAGTTATAACCGTATGGCTTATAAGAATTAGACGTTGATAATTCATTAAATACTACCCAACCAACCGGATACTTACCAGAGCCAGTAGGTTCTGATGTAAAGTCATTATAATAAGGCACAGTCATCACATAAACAGTTGTAAATGTGAGAGGGAGTGTATATTCACTAACATTTTCGCCTTCAACAGCAGCAACGTATGCATAATAAGTTGTACCATTAGCAAGCCCTTTTATTTCACAATATGGGCTTTCAACAATAGTATCTACAACAGCAACAGACGATGCAGTTTTTGCAGCAGTAAAGAGTTGAACATTCCATTTAGATGCAGCTACTGGATTCCACGACAAAGTTGCACCATCAACACTTATACCAGAAACCTCTACGCCTTGAGGTGTATTGCAATGAGACAATGAATCAATAGAGAAGTCATCGAAATAACATCCGTTAGTCGATTTTGCCTTAACATCTAATTTTGCAGAAATAGCGATATATTTACCATTACCTTGATATTTATCGAAAGTAATAATATGACGCTCATACTTATTCGCAGTATTAGGATAAATAGTATCAATTGGCGTAATTTCGGCATTATTAATATCTTGAGAAGAGCATACGGCAACAACCATACCCTCTGTCAATGATGCCATTTTCGCATAGAATGTAAACTGAATATCTTGAATACGCTCAACATCCACCTCTGAGAAAATACAGAATGGATTATATGATGTAGTATGGTTAAAATACAATGCACCAGGTGCACTTGTCGCCAATGATGAGTTATTGTTAGACGCAGTTGTATTCAATTTTGGCATATATTTAGAAGATGTACCCAATGCACCTGTAGATTGTACAACATAACCATAAACCCAGTCATCTGGCATAGTTGAGCCGTATGAATTGAAGTTATCGGTATAACCTACTTTCCAAACTTTTTTAGTTTCAACCTCTACAACATCAGCCCATGCACCACATTCAGATTGTACATAAACATAATATTTATTGTTAGGTTCCAAATTAGGGATTGTAACAACAGGAGTATCAACCACTACATCATACATTGCAGGAAGAAGCAAAGCAGCAGAATCTAAAGTATCGGTAGCTACTTTTACATTCCATTTGGTTGATGTACCCATTTCGGTCCACGACAAAGTAGCGGTACGAGCCGTAACATCCTCAATTGTTACCATTTGAGGAGCGGAACAACCTGCTATATCCAACTCAACATCGTCAATCCAAATATAGTTAGCCTTATCGGCATTACCAGCACGGAACGCAATATATTTACCAAAATTGCCGTATGCATCACCTTCGTAATCACGGAAAGTAACTTCTATTGTTTGCCAAGTAGATTTTTCGGTAGGAGCAATCACATGAACAGGAGCAAATGTACTCTCATCAGCAGGATTGGTCAATACACCAACAACAATTTCAGAAGCATAAGTTGTACCAACTTTATCAGAATATACACTAATAGACAAAGCCATTTTACGAATATCCTCTACATCGAATTCTGGAGTATAAGCATACAAGAAATTGTTTTTAGCAGTATAGAAATAAACTGAATTTTTCTCGCTATTATACACCTCTGTATCAAATTCAGGTGCGTATGTTCCCGATTTCTTGATTTGCCAACAACCTAAACCATTTTCAAAATTGTCTTTAAATGGAGTTGGAATAGCTTTACATGGAGTAACAAAACTAATTGAAGACCAAGGGCTCAAATCGCCGTATGCACAGTCGGCTTGAACATAAACATAATAGGTTGTACCGCCCACAAGATTCTCGACCTTAGCCGTGTTAATCAAACGACTTGCAACCATTGTAGAATCAAAAACTACCGCCGAAGCGTCAATATCTTTTTCCGATTCAAACAATTTTGTAGCAACCACAATGCGAGTATTTACCGCAACAGAATCGGTATTCCATGCCAACATAGCTGTTGATTCTGAAACATCTGTCAAATCCAAGTTCGTTGGTGCACTAATACATACATTATCCTCTACAATACGTATATAATCAATAGCTGTAAAAGCACCAAAATTATTTGCTACTTCAAATTTCAATTGAAATTGCTCTGTTTTCAACGAATCAGCAATAAGCAAAGAAAAATCTTTCACTCGTTTTTCACGTTGTTCTGTAGAAAGCAAAAGAATCCATGCTGAATCAGGACTAACACGATAGTATGCTTCAAATTTATTCAACAAACCATCGAATTGCTCATTGAGATAACCAAATTCAATAATAGGCTCAACAGCCTCTTTAAGGTTCACTGTAGGCGAAGTAACAATAGCAAAAGACCCCATTGCCTCTCCTACAAATTGAAGTTGCCCATCTACAATACTCCAATTATCATTAACCTTGTTTGACTCTGTTGTCCAATCACTTGGCAACTCTGATGAAAAGTCAGCATCTAAATAGCGATACTGAGCACTTATATTTACGGCTATAAAAAGCACCATAAATATAAAAAATGCTTTAAGTAAATCTCTTTTCATAGATAAATAGATTTTAAATTAAACAATAATGTTTTAATCAAAATTTAAAATTGATTTTAGCAAAATTTTGACGGGGTAAAGTTACAAATAAATATTTTTATTTGCAAATAAACACAAATTTTTTTTTCAAAACACACAAAAAAAAAACAGAGGTGCCGATAATCGACACCTCTGAATAAATGAATCATTAATTGTAAATATTATTTCACAATCACTTTGCCTTGATAACGACTACCAGTTGCGGTTGTTATATTTACCATATAAACACCTGCTTGAGGTAAGCCAGTTATTGCAAATTGTGAATTAACGACTGAGAGTTGTGCACTTTCTGTTCTATAAACACATTGACCAGTTGCATTGAAGACTTCAATTGTCATTCCTTCAAGCTCTTCAGCTGTAAACTCTGCACTGATATACAACTCTTCGCCAACTGCTACTGGGTTAGGAGTCAATACCAATTCGGTAAGCATTGTGTTGTCGAGAGCTACACCCGAACCAGGTTCGACTGTCAATGTAAGAACCACTACTGAGTCGCAACCATATTGATTTACAAGGCTATCAGTATAAACACCTGTTTCAGTAAGGTTTTCGCCTCCGAATGGGAAGAACTCGCCTTCTTTAATTGTTTCTGAAATAGCAAA
>JAFTSS010000082.1 GCA_017467185.1 Paludibacteraceae bacterium
CACGGACACCTGGTCCGACCTCAACAGCCACGCCCACGAACTCGTGCCCCATGATATAGGGCGGTGTGCAATGGCTTTGCGACCATTCATCCCATTTATACATGTGCAGGTCCGTACCGCAAATAGCGGCTTTGGTGACCTAGATGAGCACATCATTCACGCCTACTTGAGGCATTGGCACCTCTTCCATCCAGAGCCCTGGCTCGGCATAACGTTTTACTAAGGCTTTCATAATAATGATGAATTATGAATTTTGAATTATCTACGTTTTATAGTAATTATAATTTGGGGTGCAAAGGTAGTGAAAAATCACGAATTATGCAAGAGTTTGTTGCATTTTATAACAACACTTCCTAATAATATATTGCAAAATCTTCGGGACAGAAGGTTTTTTGTGTCGAAGGGGCCTAGAAGTTTCGGGACCACTATAGGAGATCTGTGGGATATCTGTGGGCTTTCTGTGGCTTTCTATAAACGTGCCTCTATAATAATGCTGCAAAAATCTTCGGCATTTTAGTAGTTTTGTGCCGAAGATTTATGATTTTGAAAGAAGAATAGGTGTGAATAATATGCGGAAGTGGCTGTATTATAAGACCTTCCGCATAGGTGTATTTTTTTTGAAAAAAGGTTGATTGTGCCGAAGATTGTGCCGAAGGTAGGCAAAGATTATTTATTTCCTTTGGCGCGGTTGTGGATTTGGCAGAGCATTTGGCAGTTGTTTATATCTGTTGCGCCGCCTTTGCTCCATGCCGTCACATGGTCGGCATCCATCTCGGATAGTTTGTAAATTCTCGTTCGATTATTATCTTTTCCGATAGCACAGAGAGGGCAATTACTAACACCATTAGTTCGCGCCTCCTCTGTTTGGCGAGCATAGACACTCTTCTTTGTGGCATCATCAAAGCAACGAACTTCTAATAGTCGAGGTAATTGACAACCTCCTAAAATATACTCAAAAACTCCCTTACGTGATTTAACATAAGGATCTGCATATAACTCCTGTTGTATGCGTGCGACATCCTCACGATTATACGGGATATTATGATATGATTCGTAATATTCTCCCCAAGGCAATCCTTGCATTTCGCTCTCAATATGAATAAATACAGAATCAATCCAATCTATTACACTTGTGAAATAATTGCGTAATTCATTGATGTTTGTATCATTTCGATGCAATGACATATACTCTCTAATATTCTTTTCTCCGCGTGCGACCCATGATAATGCAGTGTGTAAATAATCTTGGCGGTTTACTTTGCCTCGAATAAATGATGACCACTTTTGCATATTGGCATTTTGCGAATTGGAAAATTCTCGCTTGGCTTCGGAAACAAAAGGTCCGCTAAAGACTGCATTCCAAATCTCTTGGTCATTCAATGGAACACCTGCAATATTGATTGTTTCAAACCATTCACGTATCTCACTTTCTTTTCCTTCACAAATATAAATCAATAGAGGAGTATTTAATATTTTTTCGCGCAGATCTTCTGCTAATCCATCAAAGTTACGAGGTAATCCATTGACTGGCACAGCAAACTTGTTAGTTACATATCTACCGAAACTAGTAATGCGTTGCTGTCCATCTAATACCTCGTATCGATCTTCTCCTACTTTGTTAAAATATAGAACACCTATAGGATATCCTTTAAGTAATGAATCTATTACTGCAACATCTTTCTTCCCATCGGCATAGATATAATTGCGTTGATATTCTGGTTGAATAGTCAGTTTGCCATTCAATCCGAATAATCCTTTGCCTTCTAACTCGTTGTACGTAAAGCCAACACAAATGTCACGCACAGTTAAATCAGTTCGTAATGAAGTGTCCATAGTATATGATTTTATGATTTTTTGCGAATAACTATTCTTGGGTATAATCTTTGATACCCGTCTTCTTTTTGAAGATAAAATGCAGGTCCTCCTTGTTGTGATTTGGGAAGATTTGCAGGTTTAGTAGTCGCCAAAGTTAAACTTATTCCTATTATTTCAAATTGTTCTGGACAATATTTATTAATAAATGTGACAGGTACACCCATCAAGCCATTATAATCAGAAGGAATCGCATCAGTGAAGGGCACTTCTACTGCGTCATAATTAACATATTTTACGTATTCTTTTCCTTTGATTTCTTTATGTTTACTATATTTGATATTATCTGCCATTGTCATTAATTGTATCGGCTGATGACGACGACCATGTTCTAAATTAGTAAACCATCCAGTCCCTGCAACACTAATAAACTTTTTACCTCCATCAATATATAATTCTGTACCTGTCATGGGATAATCATCTGGAACTTGAAAAGTCATATTGTCTCCATTAACACGTTGATTAAGACGCTTACCTGGCCACATTTTATTATCTTTAATTAGAGGAAATATTTCTTTGTAGCAGATATTATTAATATTACCTAAAATTAGGAACTGTTTATTTGCTTCCATAATCCAAGCGACAAACTCTCTAAATAAAGAAAATGGAGGGTTGGTAATAATAATGTCTGCTTCATCTCGTAATGCTTTTACTTCTTTGCTTCGAAAATCACCATCTCCTTCGAGATATTCCCATTGTAAATCATCCAAATCTATGCGTCCACTATGATTAACATCGCGTTCTAATACAAATATTTTTCCATGTGTTCGGGTTTTCTTTTTATCAAATTTTGGTGTGTCTGTCTCAAATAAAGTAGGTTCATACCACTTAGTATTTTTACTCTCCACTGCAAAAGAAGTACTGATTAGTTTCTTCAAACCAAACAACTCGAAGTTTTCTGCAAAGAAGCGCGTAAAGTTGCTCCACTCAGGATCATCGCATGGCAAAAGAATCGTTTTCCCTCGAAAGACATCAGGGTTATATTCTAAATATGCATTCACTTCCATTTGAATGTCTGCATATTGTGTGTAAAATTCATCTTTTTTTGCAGCCTTAGCTTGGCGCAAATTATCATTTTTTGCCATGATTGATAGTTTATTTCGTGCATACTATCAATCATCTAACGGATAAAAAAGGCGAGCCCACTTATCCGTTCGACAGGTGTCTACCAAACCCCTACTCCTGATAAATGAACCCACCAATGGTGAGTGCATACTATCATTAATAGGAGTAGAGATGTAGATACACCTCAACTATTATTATTTCGGTAGTTCAATTTTGTTTGGTAGACTTCGTCGAACGATGAAATAATAGTAATGCTATGTTATTATTTTTTTTCTTATATAATCACTCCGACGCTTCGGATGATGATGCCAATGTCTCTTTGTTAGCTGACAATATACTCTTAATATCATCAACAAACTGTACAAATTCGTCTTTTCTAATAGGGTTTTCTGTTAACTCACTACCATTATGAAGTTCCCCTCCAGATACTCTATCATGAATATTATGTAATTTGTCAATGACATCATTATTAGCACCCATTATTTTTAAAGCATTCCAGTCTATTCTAGAAATTTTGGTACTATATTTAGTAGGACATTGACACTTAAAAACAACTTCATCAATCGAACATTCTACTGCTCTACGAATCAATGCAGATACCTTTAGAGTATCATTAAATGGCGATTTATTAAGTATTTTTTCGGCATTTTTAATATGTCTTTCTGCTTTATTCTGTTTATAATCACTTATTACACCTTTTAAATTTTGTCCCTCATCGCATACTTGATATATTTTTATATGTTTACCTCTTGTATTGTTACAGGCAGAATTGTCACTTTTACATATATGATGATTCCTAGCGCACTCGAATGCATCTAGAAACAACATATTGTGATTAAATATGATAATTTGATTATCTAATTTAAGTAGTCTTGCAGCAAAAGCACTCGCTATTTGATGATCGAGACTATTAACAGGATCATCAAGAATGATAGGATTGTGTGTGTCTGAACTTCTAATTTCAGCTAAAAATAAAGCTAGTCCAATTGCTTTTTGTTCACCTTCACTTAAAATTTCAGTGACATTTTTTTTGCGATTTAATATTAGTTTGGTATTTTGTTTTCCTTTTGAGTTACCTGCTTTTATTAATTCAACTTGTAATCCTTGTTTTTTCAATTCTTTCAATTCTTCTGTGAAATTATCCTTAAGTTTTTCAGTCAACAATTCTTCATGCGCTTTATTAGATAACTTTGTAATAGCCATCGTAGATATATCGTCTGCAAGATATTGTAATTTTTTTTCAAGTTCATCATATTGAAACCAAGAAATAAATTGATCTCGTTGTTTTGAGATGTCTTTTTTCTCTTCTAAAAGTTTGATATTTTGTTCCAAAGCTTCCACTACTCGAATCTTTTTATCTGGAGATTGGTTCAATACTTCTAATTCTTGCTCTATTTTTTTGCATTCTATATCAATTGCAGTTATTATTTTCTCAAAATTAGGGACGCTAGGGGTCGAATTTATAAGTTCCTTATTATGGATAGATTCACATAAACTGCTTTCGATAATTTTAATAATGTTTAGATTTTGGAGAAAATCTTGTTTCAAAGAAAAATCTATGACATTTTCTACCTCTTCAGATAATACCAAGTTTAAATTGATACTATCAAGGTGCTTCTGTATATCTCGTAAATTCTGTTCAGCTTCCTTTAGTTCGTCTGCTGTTTTGTCTGTCATAAAAGCGAAATACGCTTTTAGTAATGATTTTGATTCCTCTGTCTGTAGAACCTGACGACAATATGGACAAATTATTTTATCTTTCTGCGGATGATACTTGTGAGCTGCTTGTATAAATTGTTTCCATTCTTGAGTATTACTGTCTGGAATTGAACGAAATACAGTAAATTGATTCTTCGCCTCTATATTTTTTTCTTTCCTCTCTATATAAATTTGAATGCTATTTGCTATTTTTGGAATAATATTATTTATTGCTTGATAGGTAGAATCTAGTTGTTTCTTACATGTTACATACGCTCGTTTATTTTTATTAATTAAAGCTATTCTATCTGCTATATTAACTTGTTTTAAACCTTTTAATTGTTTCTGTACATTCGTAAGTTGTTTTTCATCTTCTTCATTAAAATTATAACAACTTTCTATCTTTGCTCGAATTTCTGGTGAGATATTATTGTTTGCTAATGCCGTTTTTAATTCTTCTGAAAATTTAGTGTAGTCAATATTAGGTTTTTGACATTTTATATCTAAAGAATCTTTATTCAACTTTATTTTAAATTCATCTATTTTTGATGCTATATAAGTAAACAATTTCAATCCTAGTGGTAAAATCAATGTTTCATCAATACTTCTGACTTGTAGAAAACCAGCAAGATAGGAACTATCAAAAACACTACAATAGTTTAATTCTGGCAAAGCTCTTTTTGCCCCATCCCAAATAATTATATTGGTATTTGTAGTCGTTTTTTTCTTGAATTTAATTTCAACATTTATTGCCTCTGGAGTATCAGTGTAAATGTTTGAAAAAATTTCTTTTATTTGATTCCCTCCTGTTACCTCATTTAAAATTCTAAAATAACTACTTTTACCTGCTCCATTCATACCATGAAGTATGGTTACATCAGGACTAAATGTAATAGTTTGGTCGTTTGCTAATGCATTTATACCAGATATATGTTTTAATGAGTGCAGTAAGATTGAGTCTGTTTGGGTTCCTCTATTGTCAATTGTAGGGACAGATATTTCTTGGTTCTTTGTTAAGTTTAAATAGATCTCATCTAGTTTCTCTTGTGATATATTTCCGTTGGTGTTAATGGCTTCTATGATAAGACATTTTAACCAATCTTTATTTGTTAAAGAATTGGCATACTCTATTAGGTAATCTTTTGCGTGATTTTTATTCATTTGACAAAAATGTAATTACAAACTCTTATTAATCATTCACATAAGTATCTTTCAGGCGATAGATTTCTTTTTGACGCTCAATCTCTCGTGCAAGTTCCTCTTGAGAGGGAAGATAGAGCTCGTATTTGGCAGCATACATTTGTGGATTATCTGCCAAAGAGGAATAACGTACTACATCTCCATTTGTTTGTGAACACAATACAATACCAATAGTTGGGTTATCCGTAGGCTGCTTCTTAAATGTGTCGTACAAATGCAAATACATATCCATCTGTCCTACATCTTGAAACGATAGACGGTCAGCTTTCAAGTCAATCAGCACAAAGCAGCGAAGCATATAATTGTAGAATACAAGATCAATGAAATAGTCATTTTCTTCAGTACGAATATGCACTTGTCTTCCTACAAAAGCATATCCCTTGCCCAATTCCATCAAGAATTGTTGCAGATTGTCTATTATAGCACTTTCCAAATCTGATTCATACAATTTGGCATTGGGAGATATATTCAAAAATTCTGCCACAATAGGATTCTTGATGAACTCTAACTTGTCTGGCTTTTCCTCCTGTTCTTTAGCAAGAATAATCCCCTCTTTTTGCATTGCCAAGATACGACGACAATATTGCGTATTGATATTACGATCCAGCATTCCTGTACTCCAACTTTCATTAGCGGCCTCTTGCATGTACCATAAACGCTCCTGCTCATTCTCAACGCGAATAAGACTACGAAAATGTGTCCATGTGAGATTTTGAACGCGCTCGTTCAAAATCTCTAAATTGCTGAATGTCAAATAGAAGTTTCTAAATTGGTATAAGTTGCGTTCGTTGTATGAACTGCCGTATTGTGGGACAAGTTCCTCTGCTAAATGTTTGATTTGTTGTTTGCCATATTCCGCTCTGCGATTGCCATGTTGCTCATCCTCAATAATACGTTTTCCGACATTCCAATAGGTATGGAGCATCGCCTGGTTAACAGAATGATACGCTTGTTGCAACCCTTTTTCAATGATTTTGCGCACATCAGAAAGGAGCAACTCAAATAATTTGGTACGCGTGCGTGCCAAATCTGGTTGAGGAGTATGTTTTGTTATTTCAGATGACATTTGTATGTATTTTCCGTTTTGACCGCAAAGGTACAACAAAATTTGCGCATTTGCAAATTTTGAGTGGAAAAAGTTTTAGGAGTTTTAAAAGTTGTAAGGGAGTAGAGTGATTTTTCTGGTGTATGGTGGAGAGTGTAAAGGCAAGGAAGACCCGAATAACATTCGGGTTAATGAACATAGAAGGCAAGGATTACTCGGTGAATTAACGCCGAGCACTAAACCTGTGGCGGTAACACAAAGAAGACCCGAACCAATGGAGAGGGAATATTAACAAAACGCATTTTTTCAAGTTTGTCTTATACTGAAATAGGTTTACTCATAAAATGAACAAAAAGTATCAATTATTAAGATTCAAGTTTTATGAAGCGAACTCTAAATCGTTATTCTCTCTCGTTCAAACAACAAGTTTTGGATGATTATTTTCAGTCAGGTATGAGTCAAGTGGAATGTTATACCAAGTGGAAAATTCCCCAACGCACGCTCAATACATGGCTTACTTCTTGCAAGAGTCAAGAAAAAAGTGTATCTTTGCACTCAAACTCGAAACACATGGATGCAAAAGACCAAGCTTTAGAGAACCTGCGTGTGGAGAA
>JAFTSS010000083.1 GCA_017467185.1 Paludibacteraceae bacterium
ATATTTGTCTTGATTCATAAGCAGTTAATATTTTTACTGCGAATTTACAAAATCAAATCGGTTCGGTCAAAAAATCGTTGTAAATAACTAATTTTCAATAAGTCAAAGAGCTTTTTTTATTTTTTTAGTGGACACTAGTGTAATTTAGATTATTTTAAAATAGCTCATTTTATTTATTATTTAATGAGGATAAATTTGAAGACTAAGGAGTTTGATGGTATTCTATATCCATCAGTGCAAGCGGGTGGGGAGGGGTTTAATGTGGCTCTTAAACCTGAAGTTGTTGATGCCTATTTGTCTTTTGAGGGTGCTTCTTTGTGTCATTTAGCAAAAAAAGGTATGGATATGTATTTAAAAATAATGAATTATTCAAAAATTGTAGGAGAAGAGATTATATATGTAGATAAAGAATTAGATTTAGAGGAGGAGAAAGTTTTTAGTGAATATACAAATGGATTGAAATTTATAAATTAATGAAAAATAAAGCTATAAAACTTTGGAATGAAGATGAACGACCTCGAGAGAAGATAAAACTTCATGGGGTAGAGACGTTGTCGGATGCTGAATTGCTCGCTGTTATGCTTGGATCGGGTACTAAAGATAAGAATGTGGTGGAGTTATCGCGTGAGATACTTGATTTTGTGGGTGGCGATTTGGACCAGTTGGCACGACTTACACTTCATGAATTTCAATCGCAATTTAAGGGTATTGGTGAGGCAAAAGCAATGCATCTATTGGCTACACTTGAATTTGGTCGTCGTCGTAATGCGGCAAAAAGAGGGGGTGATGATTCGATACGTACATCGAAAGATATTGTGGACTTGATGCACCCTCTGATAAGTGATCTGCCAGTTGAAGAATTTTGGCTTATACTGCTTAATCGGAAAAATAAGATTATTGGTAAAGAGTGCATTGCACGAGGTGGAGTGTCGCAAGTGCTGGTTGATATGCGTTTGTTGTTGAAACCTGCTATTACGCGATTGGCATCAAGCATAATACTTTGTCATAATCATCCTTCAGGTACAGTGTCGCCAAGTGCAGAAGATAGAGCATTGACACGCCGAGCAGCCTCTGCAGCTGAGTTAATTGATGTACGATTGCTCGACCATGTGATTATAACCCCCGATTTTGAAAAGTTTTATAGTTTTGCCGATCATGGGGAACTTTAAATAGATTACAGATAACAGATAATAGTAATAGAATATTTTATGGAACCACAATTAAATGCACACAACAAGGCGGAATTTCCGCCTATGCATACTGCCGAGCATATTTTGAATGGCACTATGGTGAAAATGTTTGGATGTCCGCGTTCGCGCAATGCTCATATTGAGCGCAAAAAGAGTAAAGCTGATTATGAACTTGCCGAAGCTCCAACCGAAGAGCAAATACGCGAAATAGAACGCCGTGTAAACGAACAAATTGCTCGCAATCTTGATGTAACTATCGAGTTTATGACTCGTGACGAGGCTGCTGCATTGGTGGATTTGTCGAAATTGCCTGCTGATGCCTCAGAGACTTTGCGTATTGTGCGTGTGGGCGATTATGATAATTGTGCTTGCATTGGCGCCCATGTGAAGAATACAAGCGAAATAGGCACATTCCGCATCCTCACTCACGACTTTGCAGATGGTCGTTGGCGTATGCGTTTCAAACTCGAGAACTGTCCTTATGTGGAAGAATAAGAGGAATGACTGTTCAAAATTGATATTTTGAGCAGTTTTTTTTTGTTTGAAAAAGGTGTTAAAAAGAGTTGATGAGGGGGGGTAGATGCCTATTTTTTTTTTGAAAAAAGTTGTGATATATGAAATATTATTGCTACATTTGTGCTCTAGTAGGGACACAGCGTGCTGCGTCCTAACGAGCGAAGCGAGTATAAAAAACAAAAATGCAAATTGATGATCGTGTCTCAATTGTTCGATCTGGCGATCGACAGGACGCAGCACGCTGCGTCCCTACATTGGAGGAGCGATTTGTTGGAGATTTGCGTGCGAGACGTTTGCCGAAGTTGTCGGTTCTTGTTCGTGGATTGAAGTCGGCAGTAAGTAAGCAGGTTCATCAAATTGATCGAGATTTTGCTTGGCAACCTCGTTATCACGATCATGCAATACGAAAAGTGAAAGATATGAATAATATTTCGAATTATATTGAAAATAACGTATTGACCTAGTATAACGATTGTTTTAATAGATAAATCATATAAAAATCAACATATCTATTAATATGGACACTGTGTGTTACGTTCTCATTAATGTAGGGACGCAGCGTGCTGCGTCCTAACGAGCGAAGCGAGTACAAAAAACAAAAATGCAAATTGATGATCGTGTCTCAATTGTTCGATCTGGTGATCGATAGGACGCAGCACGCTACGTCCCTACGTTGAAAATAAAATATTATTAACAACTAAAAAAATAATAACAACTATGAAAAGAATTTTTACGATTATTGCTTTGGTGGCAATGGGTATGTTGGTTTTTACAGCTTGTGAACCTTCAATAGGGGAAGATGGTAAGAATAAGCATAAAGGACATGAATATGTTGATCTTGGCTTGTCTGTAAAATGGGCAACATGTAATGTCGGTGCAAATAGTCCAGAAGAGTATGGTGATTATTTCGCATGGGGCGAGGTAGAGCCTAAGGAAACTTATAATTGGAGAACATATAAATATGGGACAGCGTGTAACCAATTGACAAAATATTGTAATAATAGTGAATATGGTAAAGATGGCTTTACAGATAATAAAATCGTGTTAGACCTAGAAGATGATGCAGCGGCTGTGAATTGGGGCAGAGCATGGCGTATGCCAACTAAAGCAGAGCAACAAGAACTCATCAATAACTGCACATGGACATGGACCACACAAAATGGTGTAAATGGATATAAAGTAACAGGACCAAATGAAAATTCAATCTTCTTGCCCGCTGCGGGTTGCGTGAACGACGGCACGCTCAGCCGTGCTGGGTCGTACGGCAGCTTCTGGTCGAGTTCGCTCGGCGCAGACAATCCGCACTACGCCTACTACGTGCACTTCTATTCGGACTACGTGGACTGGTACTACGACGGTCGCAGTACCGGACGATCTGTCCGTCCTGTTTGCCAGTGAGCAGAATATTATCCTTTATGGGCGACGTGCAACGTGTAAAGGGTATATATTGAGAATTGAAAATTGAGGTAATATGTTGATTGTAAGTAGATAATGTAAAATGTACAAAAGGGTGGTGTGGCGGTTTTATATGTTGCAGGTGGGGAAGGTTTTATTTGTACATTTTGCGTAAGTTAAACATCCAGAGTGTCATAGAACAATACTTTAGGTTTGTGGTAGGGGGATGAAAATAGAGTTAGTGACTGGATACATGAATTTGTCCCACAAATTGCACAAATTTTCACAAATTTAATTATTTGTGTTGATTTGTGAGATTTGTGGGATTTTTTGTGGTGTATTGTTGTTTGGCACGCAATTTGATTTATATTAGGCGTGGATATATCTACAAACAAAATCTTATAAAAACAATCTTATTATTAAGGAGAAAAAACTATGACAACTTTAGTTAGAAAAAACCAAGGATGGTTACCATCAGTATTTAACGATTTATTTGAGCACCCATTGTTTGCTCAGCGCATGCCTGTTAATTCGCCTGCAATCAATGTGAAAGAGACCAAGGATGAGTATGTGGTAGAGGTGGCTGCACCAGGTATGACGAAGGATGATTTCGACGTACGTATCGATGAAGATGACTATCTTATCATTACTTTGGAAAAACGTGATGAGCGTGAGGAAAAAGCACCAAAAGAGGAGTGTAAATGTGAAGAGGGAGACAAAGAATGTAAATGTGAAGAACGCTATTTGCGTCGCGAATTTTCATTCTCGAAGTATCAACAAACTATGATTTTGCCTGACAATGTTGATAAGGATAAAATCAAGGCAAAGGTAAAACATGGAGTGTTGAAAATCGAATTGCCAAAACTTGCTGAAGAGCGTATCCAGAAAACGCATCGTGCTATTGAAATCTTGTAATTTTGTTGTATTTTAACCCCCTCCGAGCTAAGCTCTCGTCCCCCCTAAGACAGGGGAATAATATTGGGGATCATAAGTTTTAGTTAGTTAAATAGTGTATTGGAGCACCGGCTTTTGTGAAAAAGTCGGTGCTTTTTTGTGTTAGCCCCCATTGGGGACGTGGGGTAGGGATGTTTGCTATCCGCAAGTTCCTTCGCTCCGCTCAGTCGCATGCGGTTAAGCATAGTTAGCCCTCTTTGAGGACTTTATATGTTGGTTATTTGTTGTTTATATTGTTAGTTCCAATTTGTCGTATGATAGATATATGTTTGCAGGTAGTTTGGTTTCGGCTTCGTGGTGGAGTCCTAAATTATGCGAAAAATGAATGAAGTAGGTTTGTCGGGCATTGATATGTTGGGCTTTTTCTATTGCTTCATCGATTGATTGGTGCGAAGGGTGTTTTTCCCAGCGAAGAGCGCCCATTATAAGGAGATTGAGGTCTTTAAGTTTGGTGTATTCTTCTTCAGGTATGAGGCTCACGTCAGTGAGGTATGCCATGTTGCCTATGCGATAGCCTGCGATGGGTAGTTTGCCGTGTAGAATGCGTATAGGTGTGATTTCTATGTTATTAACTCGGAATGGTGTGTTGATGTCTATCTCGTTCATTATGATGCGAGGTACGCCGGGGTAGAGCGACTCGCCAAAGCAGTAGGGTATGCGTGTGCGTATGGCAGTGGCTACATTTGGTTCGGCATAGATGTTTATATCGCCAAAGCGACAAAATGGGCGTAGGTCGTCGATGCCGCTCACATGGTCGTAGTGCTCGTGCGAGAGGAGTATGGCGTCGATTTTGCCGAATGGGATGTGCGACATCTGTTGGCGGAAGTCGGGGCCGCAGTCAAGCAGAATGCGGTTGTTGTTGGTTTCTACTAAAATAGAAGTGCGTAGTCGGTTGTCGCGAGGGTCACGACTTGAGCAGACTGGGCATGTGCAGCCGGTTTCGGGTACGCCAGTAGAGGTGCCAGTTCCGAGGAATGTTATTTTCATTTTATTTTGTTTTTTGTTTTGAACATAAGTACATATTTTTTTATTTATGGGTTGTCAAACGCTAAATTTGTATTTTTGTAATTTTTTGTAAGGATAATTATTTTCTTTAAGTACATGCTTTGTGATTTGTAGTCGCTTTAAGTTTGCTTTTATAAAAAAATATGATTTATAGTATGTACTTAAAAAAAATGAATAAGCATGATGACTTATTGATATTCTCTAAATTTATTTGTCCCGAAAATAAGTTTGTACTTTTGTTGAAAGATTATCAAAAAAGAGCCTTTCGGTCCGAAGATGAAAGGCTCTTTATTGTTTTACTAACCGAGGGATTAGTTGTTTTTAGCTTTAGCAACGATAGCTTTGAAAGCTTCTGGGTGGTTCATTGCGAGGTCAGCGAGAACTTTACGGTTCATAGCGATACCAGCTTTGTGCAATGCGCCCATAAGTTGTGAATAAGACATACCTTCGAGGCGAGCTGCAGCGTTGATACGTTGAATCCACAATGCGCGGAAGTTACGTTTTTTGTTTTTGCGGTCACGGTAAGCATATTGCAAACCTTTTTCCCAAGTATTTTTTGCTACTGTCCATACGTTACGGCGAGCACCAAAATAACCGCGAGTGAGTTTAAGAATTCTTTTACGTTTAGCTCTAGAAGCTACGTGATTTACTGATCTTGGCATAGTTTAAAAATTTTTTGAATGACAGCGTTCCTTTAGGAAACTTCGAGCTGATGCATTCGGTTAATCACTAAATAGAAAAATTTGTAAAAACGGTTAATTAAGTTTCTTATCTCAAACCGAGAAGAGATTTAACGTTGTTTTGGTCAACAGTTGCAACAACACCTGTGTGAGTCAAGTTACGTTTTTGTTTCAATGTCTTTTTAGTCAAGATGTGACTTTTAAACGCGTGTTTACGTTTGATTTTTCCTGTTCCGGTAAGAGCGAATCTTTTTTTGGCACCGGAATTAGTCTTAATTTTTGGCATTTGTTTATAAAATTTAATTATTAAATAAACGGGGATTTTCCCCTTATCTTATTTTTTGTTTGATTTTGGCGAGAGCATAATAATCATACGTTTACCTTCGAGAGTCGGTAACGAATCGACTTTAGCAATCTCTTCCAAGTCGTTTGCAAAACGGAGCAACAATACTTCACCTTGTTCTTTGAAGAGGATAGAACGTCCTTTGAAGAATACGTATGCCTTAACTTTGCAACCTTCTTTGATGAACCCTTCAGCGTGTTTGAGCTTGAAGTTGTAGTCGTGGTCGTCGGTTTGAGGACCGAAACGTATCTCTTTGACTACCATTTTCACAGCTTTTGCTTTAAGCTCTTTTTCGCGTTTCTTTTGTTGATATAAGAATTTTTGATAATCAACAATTCGACAAACTGGTGGTTGTGCATTAGGTGATATTTCAACCAAATCCATTTCCATTTCCTCAGCCATGCGCAATGCTTCGGCTATTGGATATACTTGCGATTCGATATTTTCGCCAACAATGCGAACTTCTTTGACACCACGTATCTCGTGATTAACACGGTGTTTGTCTTCGCCCTTTTTTGTAACTTGCTTAGCTATAAGGCAGTCCTCCTAAAATTTAGTGAATAAATAATGTTTGTTTAGTCTCTGTTTTTGAGCGTGCAAAGATACGACTTTTTTCTGATATACAAAAACTTTGCTGCAACTTTTTTCTAAAAAATGTGAAATATTTTTTAGTGATAAATTTTTTACTGAAATGTTTGGTAGATTTTGAGAAAAGTATTAACTTTGCAGTCGTAAAAATTGTGCACTTTGCATTGTGCATTGTAAAAATGGTGCATTCGTCTAGTGGCCTAGGACGCCGGCCTCTCACGCCGGAAACTCGGGTTCGAGTCCCGGACGCACTACAAAAAGTAAATCAGCGAATTACAGAAATGTGATTCGCTGATTTTTTTTTATAATTGTAGTTGTAATGATTGCTCAATTTGGCGAATTGTTTCTTCTGGAATTTCGTATTCGGTAGCTAATTTGCGCCAATGACTGACAGCATCCGTCACTTGTTCGATGATTTCGTTATGGTGTTTTATGTTCATATTTTGGGCTACTGTGACTAAATCTTCGCGTGTGATGTCATCCCACTTATTGTTTATTGACATTTGGTGTTTCGATGTCCAATCGCCTTGTGGATTATATGCCCATGAAACATCGTAGGCTGGCGATAACGACCATTTGCCTGTGCGATTCATGAGAAAAGATATGTTTTTTGTATGGTCATCTTGGTTGCGAGCTACGACATTGAATACCATTCGGCGATACATCTCTTCGGCTTGGTTGTATGGTAGTCGCAATCGGCGCATTATCTGAAATGCTTGTTCGTAGGAGTAAGCACGAAGCATTTTGTAGTCGTAATGAGCTATACCACATAGAGTTTGCATGTGAATTTTATCGTTTTTGTGGCGGTCGAAACGTTTGGTCATAAAGTGAGCTCTGCCGTTTTCTTCCAATAATCTACATTCCGCCATATTTATCCCAGCCTCTTTAGCCAATAGATGATAGATGTATTCTATTTTGCCATAGTGCTGAGGGTCACCCAATTCGTTGTTTGTAACACCATCAAGTTTCAATAGCCAGTGTTCGAATCCTTCGGGGGCATCAATTTGACCCGAGCGTACCTCTTTCGTAGTGTCGTTGTAGGCGATGATAGCCTTTGCACGTTGCCCACCTGCCGATGTTCCTACCTTTATTATATTAATTAAAGCTTCTTTGGTGTCAGACATATTAGTACTGAATGCCTCTCGTTGATTGAGTACTTCGCGGGCGGTAGCAACGAGTGAGTCTATTTCGATGTTACTACTAGTTTCTAAATAGTCGTTGTGGGCAGGTTCAAATTCCAATGCACCCATACTGCGTTTGCCTTGATAGCATAGGCGTTCTACGGGATTTGCAAAATTGCGTCCATTTGATGCAAGCCATCTGTCAAGCAAAGCTTTACCGTATGCGTCGGGTAGTGAGTCGGCAAACAATCCAGGCAGACCTAAAAAGGTTTCGCGTGAAATATTGCTAAAAGAATAGACTCGTTGCGAGGTTAGAGGCATTACGATAGGCGATAAATCAAGTCCAAGCTTTTTGAATTCAGGGGTATATTCGAATGTGGCAGTTTGATTATCTTCGCGCCAAAAAAGATAACCTACCATTTCGCCCCATATCTTAACGTGTGCTAAATTTACCATTCGTAGTCCTCCTCATTGTTATTGTTTTTACGCTTTTTGGTGCGACCTGCGCGTTGATATACAGTTTGAGCTTCCATGGCGCGAGCAATAGCAACAGGACTAATCTCTTTTTCTTTCAAAAAAGCCTCGAGCATGTCAAAGCGATTTAGTGCTCGCAATATTTGCACTAAAGTCAGTATCGAGGTGTTGCTACCATTTTCTATCGAACTGATTGAAAACATAGATACACCTGCCATTTTGCTCAATTCTTTTTGAGTGATGTCTTGCTCTATGCGAGCTTGCTTTATTTGCGAACCTATCTTTTTTAAGATTACGATATCGCTCAATCCGTAAGTGTCTATCATAACTTAATTATTGATGTAGTGAATAATTTTAGTTATATCTATTATTACGCTGCAAATTTACAAATAATATTTGATATATCAAAACTTATTTAGATTTTTTTTAATAAAAAAAGCCATTCAAGTGATATTGAATGACTTTTGTGTTGTAATTATAGTTATGTCTATTATTATAGGTTAAAAATAGTTATAATATTAGATATAACTAATAGTATTTTATTGTTTCTTTATCCAATTTATTATGTCTTTTAGCACTTCGGGCGATATGGTTTCTTCAATTTGGTAGTATTCGTTTGGCATTCCGGTAGTGCAGTGTTGGAATAGGTGGTTTAGGTCGGGATATATTTTTGTGGTCAATTGTTCTGCAGGGATGTGTTGTTTCAGAGCTCCGATGTTTTGCTTTGCTATTACCTGCACATCTTTATCGCCATTCAGAGCCATCACACGGCAACCGATATTTTTTAAAGCTTCGGTTGGGTCGT
The DNA here is from genome assembly GCA_017467185.1 of Paludibacteraceae bacterium. GTDB lineage: Bacteria > Bacteroidota > Bacteroidia > Bacteroidales > Paludibacteraceae > Aphodosoma. The sequence goes on from JAFTSS010000083.1 coordinate 9,072, forward strand.
ACGATACGAAATAATCAATCCAAGCTTGAGGTTGTAATAGTGCGGCTATGTTGCCTGTCATTTGCAGTGGTAGATTAGAGTATTTGTTCCTTAATTCTGTAATTTTACTCTCTCTATCGAATTGAGTATTAGATCGTTTGATTGCATAAATTTCTTTTAGTAATTCGCAGTACGAGTTCACTATTTCGGTAGGTACTTCTGATTTTTCGAGCAACACGCGGTTTTGTTCGATTAAAATTTGGTCGCCACTCACGGCAGTGCCAGCAAGACTAACTACAAAATTCAAATCTTCAACTTCGGCGCCAAGCATAAAGGCAATCAGTCCACCTTCGCTATGACCGATTACGCCGATGTTTTTCATTCCATTCTTTTTTAGGTAATTTACCATAGCTAAAGCATCGCCTTTAAATGTTTCGGTTGTAGCAGTAGCCAATCCCAGAGCATCAGAGCCACCAACACCGCGGTCGTCGTAGCGGAGCGTAGCAATGCCATTACGAGCCAAGTAGTCGGCAATTACCCAAAAAGGTTTGTGCTCCATCAACTCCTCATCCCGATTTTGTTGACCACTACCACTAACGAGCACAGCCACAGGCGTGTTTTCGTTCATCATTAGAGGTTTCACTAGTGTTCCTGTTAGTTTATTTCCGTCTTTAGCATTTACTACAACCACCTCTTCTTGAAAGTAAGGAAATGGACTCTTTGGCGTTTGAGGTCGATTTATCTTAATATTAGGTTTGAGTGTCAAAGGGAAAGTGTAACCATTTTGGCGCATTTCACCTTCGATAGTAGGCATATCGCCCTCGTTCAACATGCCATTATAGTCAAATCCGATTGCACTGATAGTCAGTGCTATTTTATTGCCATTGAGTTTGATTTTGTCGATAGGTAAATTTTTTGCGCCTTGTTGTGGTACATCGAGTGTGCCTGTAATAACAGAATCGGTTTGGGTGAATTTGAATACAAGGGCTAATTCCGTCTGACCCATCGACAATTTACCCTGCCATTCGCCAGCGAACTGAGCGTAGGAGATTATAGGGATGAGCAATGTAAATAAGATATAAACCAGTTTTTTCATAGTACATTATTTATTAAAATAGGCGCACTATATTGTATAATGCACCTATTGTTTAGTTATTATTTTTGGTAGTGACGATAGAATTCAGTTACGGCAACGATACCGTTTTTGAATACTTCGAGGTCGAAGTTTTCGTTAGGCGAGTGGATTGCATTGCTTTCCAAACCGAATCCCATGAGGATAGTCTTCACGCCGAGCACTTGTTCGAACGTAGAGATGATAGGAATTGAACCACCGCGACGAGCTGCGAGAGGTTTTTTGCCGAAAGCAATTTCGAAACCAGCCTCTGCCGCTTTGTATGCTGGTAAATCGATAGGGCATACGTAGCCTTGACCGCCGTGCATTGGTGTAACTTTCACCTTCACGCTCTTTGGTGCGATAGATTGGATGTAATCGACAAATGCTTGCGAAATTTCGTGGTGGTCTTGATTAGCCACAAGTCGGCACGACACTTTAGCGTATGCTTTCGATGGCAACACAGTTTTTGAGCCTTCGCCTGTGTAACCGCCCCAAATACCGCAGATGTCGAACGATGGGCGGCAACTGTTGCGTTCGAGAGTAGAGTAGCCCTCTTCGCCTTCCACCTCTTCCACGTCGATAGCTTTTTTGTAGTTTTCGAGGCTGAAAGGTATGTTTTTAATCATTTCACGCTCTTCTGCAGGCACAGGCAACACTTTGTCGTAGAAGCCAGGAATAGTGATACGGCCTTTGTCGTCGACCACTTTAGCCAACATTTTGCAGAGTGTGTTGATAGGGTTAGCCACAGCACCACCGAAATGGCCAGAGTGTAAGTCGCGGTTAGGACCAGTTACTTCCACTTCCCAATATGCCAATCCGCGCAAACCTGTAGTGATAGAAGGTGTATCTTTGCCAATCATACTTGTGTCAGACACAAGGATTATGTCGCTCTTCAACAACTCTTTATGCTCTTGGCAGAAAGCTTCGAGCGATGGCGAACCGATTTCTTCTTCGCCTTCGAAGATAAATTTCACGTTACAATTCATTTCGCCTTGGCGCACGAGGTATTCGAAAGCCTTAGCTTGCACCATAGCTTGACCTTTGTCGTCGTCGGCACCACGAGCCCAGAGGCGTCCGTCGCGAATTTCGGCTTTGAAAGGGTCGCTTTTCCACAAATCGAGTGGTTCGGCAGGCATTACGTCGTAGTGTGAATAAACTAACACAGTTGGGCGGTCGGCTCCAATCAAGCGTTCGGCATAAACGATAGGGTTGCCATTGCTAGGCATCACTTCGGCGCGGTCGGCGCCAGCCGCCAATAGCAACTCTTTCCAACGTTCGGCGCAGCGCACCATGTCAGCTTTGTGTTCAGGTTTAGCCGATATAGAAGGGATTTCGATCAACGAACCCCATTCGTCAACAAATCGGTCGAAATTTTGTTCAATGTACTGTCTGATTTCCATAATATTATAATTTAATGATTAGTTTTTATTTGGATTGTTTCTGTTAGTTGCATTAAAAATAGCGCACACATTGTATTCGCATTTGATAAACTCCATAAAATTGTCAGCAATGGCAATGAGTTGTTTGTATTGGGGTCCAGTTGAATTGCGACCGCAGTGCGGACGCATTTGGGTACATTCTGTAAAATTGTCGGCTACGTTCTAATTGTCGTACTGAAAATCTACTTCCATATTCTGGTTCGAGTTTTTTTGCGAGATTTTTTAGTAAAAATGAGCCATAGTCTGCACGTTCTTTGCCTTTTTGTTCTTCTTCTTGTATGCGACGTCCTATTTGCTAATACATTTGTACTCTGCAAAAATCCACACTGCGTACGGCATTTTGTCGTGCAGATGCAATAATTTCGCGTACCTCAGAGTATAGACTATTGATTTCTTGTATATTTTGTATGTCGTTGTTCATGTTTTATTTTTCTGAAATTAATTGTATTCGCAAAGATAATAATATTTTTTCAAATGGCAAATTGTTTTTTGTTCAAAAGTTTTTTTTGAAGATAAATAGTAAAAAAAACGCTTTTCTCGAGAGAAAAGCGTTTTTTTAGGTGGTAAAATTTAGTTTAATCAATATTCCAATAAGCACTAGGATCACCTTCAAATATAGTATCTATGTCTTCATCGCTATAACCTTCTTCGTCTTGTGCCCAACTTCCATTATATCTTTCGTAAGTAGATTCATTTGAATTGTAGTATTCATAATTATCTTCTTCTGAATAATCATTGTTGTTATAGTCTTCGTTGTAGTTGCTAGTGTTTATATTGTTTAAATATTCTAGGTAACTTCCTATTTTATTTGAATAACAAATTGGAATTATAAAATTAGGAAAAAATTCTTTTATTTGTTCTATTACGTTAGGTGATATCATAAAATCATTTATGACGGTTATGCAATAATCAAGATAAGAAGGGTTATTAATTAATACATATTCCATTGTGTACCCTTTATATCTACCAAACTGAAATGTATTATCAATAGACTCAAAATAATACATATCTACAGAGTAATACATATTTATTTGTTTTTTTGTAGTGTAATTATTAGCTCATCTGGTTGCTTTATTACATATTCAAGTTTTCCAGTTATAGGGTTTATGTAAGAGCATAAGCATAAGAAATAATCGGATATGCCTAAAATTTTATTCCCTCTAGAAAAAGACATTTCATTTTCTTTGAGAATATAATAAAGATTTTCATCTTCGAAGATGAATTCTTTTGTTTTTAGTAAGTTGTTTTTGCTCTTTTCAATATTACCATTTACAGTTCCAAAGTATTGTTGATATAATTTTAAACTTGTTTTGCTGGCAGAATCTAAATTTAAAATTGAAATGAAATTATCATCAATGATTAATTTATTAACTTTTAATTTATCAATTTTTTTTGCAATAGGGAAGAATCGATGTTCTTTTTTATTTCCCCACGCATCAAATTCTAAGCGAATATAATTGATACCTACAATGAATTTGGTAATATCATAAAAATCAATTTGATTCATAGGAATAAAACCAACTAATTCTGATGAGATTAATTCACTTTCTGTTGTAATTCTACAACCTGTTTCTATTGATTTTTTTTGGTTTAATTCACTTGTAATTGTGTTGTTTATTAAATTGCGACTCATAGTTTTATCAGTTTTTTAGTCTATTCATAAAATCCATAACATTCAATTTGTTCTAATGTGGGTAAACAAAATCTAATCATAGATTTTGTTTTAAATTTTTCCATAACTATAGGAATTAAATACTCATTAGTATTAGTGATAGGAGAAGCAAGGTGGAAGGGTGTTAAACGACCATAAACAAATCTATCTTCAATTTCATCTGGGTCGAATGGATCATTACTAATAGGTAATTTGAAATTTTGAGTAATATTAATGTCATAATATCCCAAAAGTTGTATTTGGTTGTATTGGGCGTTTTGTAAACTATGTATTTTAAAATCGGTATTTTGTGATTTTAATAATTTACCACGTTTGTAACTTTGAATTTGTGTTACATGGAATGTAAAAGATGCTATATTTGTCATAATTATATTGATTTAATCGATTTCACAACAAGTTGGCATTGTGTTATTTAAAAGTAAGTTTGATAAAATATAATAGACTTCTTTTGCTTGTGGTACGGAGTCTGTCGTTTCTAATCTTTCTTCAATAGATTTAATATCATATAATATTTCTTGAAGCCAATCGTTTAAATAGTCATTTGAAGTACCTTTTACTATGCAATATCTTTGTAATGTGTATTCAAAATGTATTGCAATATCATATTTTTTTTGTTCAGAACCAAAGAATTTAATTCTATCGAAAGGATTATAAAAACTAAATTTTTCTTTTTTGATAAGAATTAATTCTTGAATTAAATTAGCAAAGTATTCTCTGCCTTCATGTATAAGTACAATAAAAGCAGGAAAATGTGAATTTAATAAATATGAATTGTCAAGTTGCTTCATAAAAGCATAAAAGCCAATAGAAACAACAATAGCTCCAGTACTCCAATTGTAATATTGAGAGTATTTACTAGTAAAATCACTTGCCATTATACAAGATGTACAAAATCCAAGGTTTGCCAATTCTTCATTTGTTAATGTTGTTAGTTCTTTTGGATTTTTAATAAAGGAATCTATTAGTAGCATAAATTGTGAAGTTGTAGAAGTGTCTGTATAGTTTTCACTTTTTTTAAGACAATTCATTGTTGTCTCTATACAAGATTTAATTGATAGGTGTTTTTCCATATGTATTTGTTTTATTGTTTATGCCTACTCTTTTATGGATTTTCGGTTTCCTCCATGGTTATGATAGGTTTATAAAAAAAGCGGGACTGCATTATTGCTGTTCCGCTACTTGAGGCCTTCGCATTGCCTTAAACTCCGAACAAGCAATACTGAAGCCCACGCTGATATGTATGAACGCACACTATTGATTCAATAGTGTGTATTATGGATATACATATCCCGAGGACATCAATATGCCGTAGTGTCTTGGAGTTTTTATGAAAGTTGCGAAGTTTCAAGTAGCCAAGTCAAAACGTTATATGACGCCTTGTTTTATTATGTATGTTTGTAAAATAGTTCCCACCCGTTTTTGAAAACAAATGTAAATCTGTTTTGTCCCTTGCGTGGGCTTTTTACGCTTGCAAAGTTACTTAATTTTTTCTATCAAGCAAAATAATTATATAAATTTGTTTATTTAATTTTTCATCGTGAGACTGATGCGTTTACGGTCGAGGTCGAGTTCAAGCACGCGCACTTTCACGTGTTGGTTGATGTGTAGCACCTCTTCGATTGACGATATGCGGCGGTCGGAGATTTGCGATATGTGCAACAATCCGTTCTCTTTGATGCCAATGTTGACAAATGCGCCAAAGTTGGTGATATTGGTAACTTCGCCATCGAGTAGTATGCCTTCGTGGAGGTCGTTTATAGTGCGTATGTTAGGGTCGAAACTCCATGCTTCGATTTGCATACGAGGGTCGCGACCTGGTTTTTCCAACTCCGACATAATGTCTTGCAACGTAGGTAAACCTACTTTGTCGGACACATATTTATTTATATCGATTTGTTTGCGTAATTCGGCATTGACAATCAAATCCTCTACTTTTGCACCTAAATCCTTAGCCATTTGCTCGACCAAGGCATATCGCTCAGGGTGCACAGCCGAGCGGTCGAGTGGATTGGTAGATGCGGCTACACGAATGAAACCAGCGCATTGCTCGTAGGTCTTCGCTCCCATTTTTGCTACCTTCAATAGCTCCTTTCGTGATTTGAAGCCACCATTTTCGGTGCGATAGTCAATGATATTTTGAGCCAATTTAGGTCCTACGCCAGCCACGTAGGTGAGCAACTGTTTCGACGCATTGTTCACCTCAACGCCCACCGAGTTAACACAGGTTTCAACCGTTTGATCCAACGCCTGACGAAGCATAGTTTGGTCTACATCGTGTTGATATTGCCCCACGCCAATGTTTTTAGCATCGATTTTCACCAATTCGGCAAGCGGGTCCATCAATCTGCGACCAATTGACACTGCACCACGTACCGTAACATCGTAGTCGGGAAACTCCTCACGTGCCACAGCCGAAGCTGAATAGATACTTGCACCACTCTCGCTCACTACGAACACCAATGGCGGATTGCGGAAACTCACCTTTTGTATAAACTGCTCAGTCTCACGCCCAGCAGTACCATTGCCTATCGCAATAGCCTCGATTTTGTATTGTTCTGCGAGGGTCGAGATTTTTTTCAGAGCCATTGCAGTTTCGCTTTTCGGAGGGTGAGGGTAGATGGTGTCGTTGTAGAGCAAATTGCCCTGTGCATCGAGGCACACCACCTTACAACCCGTGCGGAATCCAGGGTCGATGCCCATCGTGCGTTTCTGTCCTAACGGAGCAGCTAACAGTAGTTGTTTCAGGTTGTTAGCAAATATGCGAGTGGCCTCTTTATCAGCCACTTCTTTGCTTGATTTAGCAAATTCAGTCTCGATGCTCGGTGCCAACAATCGTTTGTAACCATCCTTCACCGCGTGGCGAATGATATCGGCAGTTTTATTGTCAGTTTTTATAAAAATCTTTTCCAATCTTTCGATTGCTTCATCGTCGTCAATCTCGATATTCACCTTCAACAATTTCTCGCTCTCGCCACGGCGCATAGCCAACAACGCATGCGACGGACAGCGCGATAAACGATATAATTTCTCAAAATAGTCGCGATAGTTGGCAGCCTCTTCCTCTTTGCCCTTTACCACATGGCTCGTAATCACCGCCTCGCGTTCAAACAATCGGCGCACTGCATTGCGTGCTGCCTCGCTTTCGCTTACCCATTCGGCAATGATGTCTTGTGCACCGCCGATAGCATCCTCCGTCGTAGCCACTTTGTCGTTCACGAATCGCTCGGCTTGATGCTCGATGTCGTCGCATCTGCCTGTCATTATTATCTTAGCCAACGGCTCCAGTCCAGCCTCACGAGCAATCGTTGCGCGAGTGCGTTTTTTCTGTTTGTATGGCAAATATATATCCTCAATTTCGTTCACATCCCACGATGCTTCGACTCTCGCACGCAACTCGTCGGTTAAAGCACCAGCCGCCTCAATAGCTTCAATTACAAATGCTTTACGCTTGATGAGTTCGTCAAGTTTCTCGTTTTCGGCATAGATAGCCGCAATCTCCACTTCGTCCAATCCTCCTGTAGCCTCTTTGCGATAGCGTGCAATAAACGGAATTGTGGCCCCATCCAACAACAGTTGCAAAGCCCCAGCCACACGGTTTTCGCTAATATTCAATCGTTTCGAGATAAGTTCTATTTTTTGTTGCATAAATCTTCTAATGATAAACCAATAATTTCAAATTTATATTTATTAAACTCTGTAGGGAGAGCTTTGATTTTTTCCTCAAGTATGGATAAATCTATTTTCTTAGGATTGCGTTTTACTTCGGCAATAACACCAGTGTGGTTGAATTCGTTGATGGCAACAATATCAATTTCGTTATTGCTTTTATTATCCCACCAATTCCCAATATTTGTGAATTTGCCTGATTCGAACATCATTTTTTGGAAAATTTGTTCAAGCGTGACACCAGAGAATTGAGTGTATGAGTCTTCTATGTGTTGACGGAGAAGAGCAAATTGTTGTTGCTCAATAAGTGATTGATAGGGTAGGATGAAGCGGAACCAAAATCTCAAGAAATTGTCGTTAATCAAATATTTTGTAGTTCGCGAATTTGGACGAGCTAAGATAGGTTGTATTTTGGCAATAAGTTCGTAGTTTCTTTCGAGATTAGCAAGGTAAACACTTGTTGGACGTAAAATTTCACCATCTATTTCCGAAACTCTTGTTTTTCCGTTTGCGATTAACTGCATAATAGAAAAATAGATAGAATAGTCGTTACTAAATTCGTCGTTTAACATATTTTTGCCTTCAGTTAGGAAATAAGAGTCTTGTCGAACGACATAGTCAAGCATACTCTCTTTGTTCGTTGCACCATTGTCCATCAATATTTCGACATATTTTGCAACTCCGCCAGTGAGCATATATAGGCATAATAAATCTTCGGCAGAATAGTTGGGGTTGTGGTCGTATAAAATTTCTTTAAGAACAGAGATTTTGAATGGCATAATAGTCATTTTCGAAGTTGCACGACCGTACATAGGTTCAGCGTGATTTTCGAAAATATGTTTCATGAGCGAGTGAATTGAGCCACTCATTATTAGGTTGATATGCGATTCGTTGTGATATTTATCCCAAATTTCTTGCATTTGATAGAAAAAATCGGGATTTATGCGAATTAGATTTTGCACTTCATCAAAAACAACGCTGAAGTGTTGTTGTGTAGATTCGCGCATAATTATTTCGAATAATTCGCGAAAAGAGGTGATGTTGCCGTATATATTTAAGCCAAGAGAAGATGTGAGTTCGCGTTGAAACCGTTGGCACATAATGGCTTCAGGTTCGAGTCCGACGAAGAGGTAGGCGTAGCGTTTGCTTTTTAGCGAATTGAGTATTAGCGAAGTTTTCCCAATTCGTCGGCGACCCATTATTATTGTTAGTTGAGCAGAATTTTCTGAGCGTTGTTCGGTAGTATGCAATAGCTCTAATTCATTTTCTCTGTTGTAGAATTTCATAAAATTATGTAAATGGCCATTTATATAAATGGTGATTTATATAAATGGCGGTTTATAAAACACTGCAAAGATACAAAAAATATTGATATAAACAAGACAGTATTGAAAAAAAGTTTGTTTTTAGAATAGAGAGGAGGGTGAGATTTAGAAAAATATTAGTAATGTGAGATGTTGGTAATGATTTTTTTTGTATCTTTGCAAGATAAAGTGATGCTTTGATTTTTTTTGAGGGAGTGAAAATATTCTTTTATTTGGGAATAAGATGAATAGCATAGATAAGAGATTGTTGGATGTGTTTGATGTGATGATGTTGCAACTTATCGAAAACCTCGAATCTCCGAATTTTACAGTATCAAAAATCTCTTGACAAAAGTGGATTTTGGGAAATAAAACAAAAATAATAATCATATAAAATTTTCAATTCGAAAACGAAATATAACAAAAACATAAAATAAATTAACATACTAACTTAGAACTTTTTAGTTCTTATTCTCTGTACGGAAAATCGCCAAATTTTTTTAATTGCACGAGAATGAGTACGAAAGAAGGTTCACGTCTGTATATAGGCGTGAACTGTTCGTGCGTATATCTGTGCAATAGGTTTTGGCGAACCTTCCGTACAAGAGGACGTAAGAATGGTTCCGCTTTTTTTATGTCCTGAACTGAAGAGTTCCTCTTAATAACTTAATTAAAAAAATCCAATTTAAAAATATAAAGGAGGAACAACAATGGCAAAGCTCACGAATGAACGCAAGAGTCAGTTGCGTAAGACGATAGTCGAACTTGAAGGTTTGAGTGCAGAAGACAAATCGGCATTGATAGAATTGCTTAATACGCACAAGAAATATGGACTTGTGTGGGAAAACAAACCAGAAGATGTAGAGGAGGCTATGCGCGACCATTTGCCATTGCTTACCGAAGTGAAAGAGCGAGCTATTTTGTCTGATTCACCAGAAGCTCCAAATCATATTCTTATAGAGGGAGATAACCTTGAAGCCCTCACAGCCCTTTCTTATACCCACGAGGGCAAAATTGACGTAATCTATATTGATCCCCCTTATAACACAGGTAACAAAGATTTTAGTTATAATGATTCGTTTGTCGATTCGGAAGATGCTTATCGACACAGCAAATGGTTGTCGTTTATGAGTCGACGTTTGAAACTTGCAAAACGCTTATTGTCTGATAAAGGTGTTATTTTCATTTCTATTGATGATAATGAACAAGCTAATTTGAAATTGTTATGTGATGAGATTTTTAGTAGTGGTAATTTTGTGGCTAATATGATTTGGAAAAGTAAAAGTGGAGGTGCAAATGATTCTTCTTCTTTTGGAGTTGATCATGAATATGTATTGTGTTTTGCTAAAAATAGTGAAAAATTATTGTTGAATAATGATAAAGGTGCTATTGTTACGACAAGTTACAATAAGGTAGATGAAAAAGGTAGACGTTATGCTCTAGATAGATTAGATAAACAAAGTTTGGGATATCAGCAAAGTTTGGATTTTCCAATAATGGGACCAGATGGAAAAGAGTATATTGTAGAACATAAAGACCCCTTAAATAAAAAAGCACGTTGGCGTTGGGGACAAGACACGGTTAAAGAGAGATACGCAGAATTGGTTTTTATATATCCTTATGTTTATACGAAGAATTATGAAAAAGAAGATGGTCAAAAACCTAGGAGTATAATGGTTGATGAAAGATTTGGGCGTACAAGAACAGGAAGTACTGATTTAGCATCTATAATAGGGAAACAAAATATTTTTTCTTATCCTAAACCGATTAAGTTGTTAAAATTTATTTTGGATATTTCGACTAAGAATACTTCTACTATTCTAGATTTTTTTGCAGGTTCAGGAACGACTTTACATGCAACGATGCAGTTGAATGCAGAAGATGGAGGAATGCGGAAATGTATTCTTGTAACGAATAATGAAAACAATAATATTTGTGAGGAGATTACATACGAACGCAATAAACGAGTGATAAATGGCTACACAACACCAAAAGGAGAAAAAGTAGAGGGTTTGAAAAATAATAGTTTACGTTATTACAAAACTAAACTTATGTCGCGCGAACGTACAATAAAAAATATGCGTGCATTGATGGCAGTTTCGACAGAATTGGTGTGTATAAAAAATGATTTGTATGCAGAGCAGGAGGAATTTTTTGGTAGAAAATTGAATAAAGATGTAGCACGTTATTTTGATGATCGAAGGCAACAGATGTTGATTGTGTATAATGAGCAGGCTGTTGAGAGTATTATAGAAGTATTGAGAGAAGTAGATGTTGAACGACGAATAAAGATTTATCTATTTTCGAATAATGGGTATGCTTATAACGATAATTTCGAAGAGGTGATTGATAAGGTAGAGTTGTGTGCTTTGCCAGTAGCGATATATAATGCATACGAATATGTTTTACCAAGAAAAAAGGAGGAGAACAATGATTAAAGAAGTTGCATATCAAACAGAAGCCGTCAATGAATTGGTGGCAAAGACCATTAAGTTGTTGAATGTGGATGGTACTCGGAAAAGATTGGTATTTAAAGCCCCAACTGGATCGGGTAAAACGGTGATGGCTAGTAAGATGCTCGATGTGTTGACTGCTCAATTCAAGGAAGATAATAGGGCAGTAGCATTTATATGGATAGCACCGAATAAATTGCATCAACAGAGTTATATGCGGATGAAAAATTATTTTTCGGAGACAAATGAGTTGAATCCTGTGATGTATGATGAGTTGGATCATTCGACAGGTGGTTATATAAAACGGGGAGAGGTGTTTTTTGTCAATTGGGAAAGTATACGTATGGACAAAAATGTGATGGTGAGAGATACAGAAAATTCATCGTCGATATACGATATAGTGCGCCGAAGCAAAGAAGAGTATGGCATGCAAGTTATTGTAGTGATAGATGAAGAGCACATGTTTGCTGGTCGTGCAGCAAAGCAAGCAGAAAAAGTGTTGCATAATATTGATGCTAAAGTGGAGATAAGAATATCGGCAACACCGATAACACAACCTGACGAAATGGTTTCGGTAGATAGGTCGTGTGTAATAAAAGAGGAGATGATAAAAGATGGAATAACAATAAATCCGAAGGTAGAAGCTGAAGATAATGGAGTTGGTGAAAATGCCTATTTACTAGACCAAGCAATGAAGCGTAGAGAGGAGATAAAAGAGGCATATAATCAGTTGGGTATGAGAATAAATCCGCTTTTGTTGATACAATTGCCAAATGACACAGCAGAGACATTGGACGACCAAGAGCGTACAATTATCGAGATGGTGAAGTCGAGATTGGATGCAGAATATGGTATCACAACAACAAATGGTCGATTGGCAATTTGGTTGTCGAATGAAAAACAAAATCTTGAGGGATTGGAAGATAACTATAATCATACTGAAGTATTGCTGTTCAAGCAAGCGATTGCATTAGGTTGGGATTGTCCACGTGCTGCAGTATTGTTGATTTTTAGAGATATACAGAGCACAACGTTTGGAGTGCAAACGGTAGGACGCATTATGCGTATGCCAGAACAGCGATATTATCCTAATGGATTGTTGAATCATGGGTGGGTATATACCAATTTGAGTAAGAATAAGATAGAGATTGTAGCCGAGGATGTCAATTATATATCAAAGGCAATGATGGCGTATAGGCGTTCGAATTTAGCAAATATTAAATTGCCATCAGTTTATAGTGAGTATTTGAGTGCCGATCGTAATCGTTTAGGTCCAGACTTTTGGAATGTATTAGTAGAAACATTTAATAACGCATGGTTTAAGCAGGCAATACAGCAAAATTTGTTTGCAGTGTCGGCATTTGCTTCTAATGCAACACCTAATTCGGGATTTATGATAAATGTAGCACAAAACAGGCGGCAAGCAGAAGCTGTAGGTATTGATTTTGCAAATCATACAGTGCGTATTGATATGGTGAAAAATGTTGATATTTCGGGTGATGCAGGTATTACAATGGTGAGTAAAGAGCAACAAATAGGGTATGGACGCAGTCAAGAAGAGTTGTTGATTAGTTTCACTAAATTCTGTCAAGATTTATTGGGAGGTTATGAAAAAATAAGTGCAACGTCGTTGCGAGGTTATATTTATCAGTTGATGGAAGAGTATTTAGGTGTGTTTGAAACAGATGTGCCACGTACGATTTTGTATTATCAAAATAAAGGAAAATTTTCAGAAGTGATAGGTCGTGCGATAGAAAAATATACAAAAATTATAAATAAGCGTAGAACTGATGCTAGAAAACGGTCGTTCAAATCGTACGAATGGGAGGTACCGGAATTGCGTGAGTATAACGAACTAACAAATAGAGAGGTGGAAGAGGTAGAGGAGCATGCGTTGTTGCCATTTATTCAATTGAAAATTGCTTCACGTCCAGAGGTGAAATTTGAAGATTTTTTAGAAAGACACAAAGATGCGATAGATTGGTGGTATAAAAATGGAGATGAGGGCAAACAGCACTATGCAGTAGAATATATTGCTCAAGACGAAACCCATCAGTTGTTTTATGTTGATTTTGTGATTCGTATGAAAAATGGACAAATATTTCTTTTTGATACAAAATCGGTTGGTAGTGATTTGGAGGCGGCTAATAAACATAATGCATTGTGGACATATATGAATGAAACGCATAAAGAGAAAAATTTGAAGGGGGGAATTTTGATAGAAGATACGAGAACAGGCAACTGGATGTATAGTCCAATGAAGATAGAAAATACTGAAGATATTGTTAATTGGAATGCGTTTTATCCACAAGATTATAAAAACTAAATGATTATGGGAAAAGGTATAGATAGCAAATTTGTGCATTATGGTATTAGAATGGAAGATTTGGCAACTATAGAAGCTATATGTGCCAAATATGATTTGGATGCCGATTGGATAAAAGAGAATATTTTGCGTCAGTATCATGCTAAGCGAGTTGATGTAATTGAAATGTCGGATGAAGATACAGAAGCAATAATAAAAAATGCAATTCAACAAATAAGATAAGGAGGATTGTAATATGATTATAAAACGTATAAACATAAGTAATTATAAGACTTATTTGTCGTTGGATTTGGATTTGTCGGTAGATGAAGAACGTCCAATTATTTTGATTGGCGGTATGAATGGTGGTGGTAAAACAACATTGTTCGAGGCTATTTGTGGTGCTTTGTATGGCTTGAATATAAATACAAAAGAGGAGTTTGAGGAGTTGTTGAATAATGGGGCAGTGGGTAGTGTTACGCCAGAAATAAAGTTGGAAGTTACGTTTGTGGGGGTAGTGCTTAACCAAGAACAGCGATATGTGTTGCGTAGGTCGTATAAACTAAATCCGAATGATAAGCCTGTAGAAAGTGTTTATCTAAACATGAATGGAAATGTATTTACTTATGGAACTGCTACACCTGCGTTGCAAAGAGCACAAAGCGAACAACAAGTAAACAAAATAATAAAAGCTAATTTGCCACAAGAACTAAGTAAATATTTCTTGTTCGATGCTATGCAATCAAGCGAGTTGTTGAAGAAAAATGTGTTTGCTCAGATAATTAAAGATAATATTGAGAATGTGATGGGTTTCAAAAAATATCTTCAATTGAAACGAGCAGCAGAGCATGCTCAGCAAGAAAGAGCACAACAACGTTTGGAGGCAGAACAAGAATATAAAGAGTATGAAAGATTATGTGCCGAGAAACGAGAAAAAGAGGTGCAATTTGCAGATATTGAGGCTAAAGAAGATTTGATTTGTAGATACTTGATTGATAGTAAAGAGGATTATGAACGTGCTAAGTCGGGAGTGGAAACTTCAGCTCAATTAAAAAGTAAAATAGCCTCGTTGGATGATAAGATAAATGATACAATTAAGCGATCAACTGATTATAATGAAAATTTGAAAGCGTTTGTTGAAGATATAGAATCGACTGTGTTTTTGCCAAAATTGTTGTCGAATAATATGGCGGAATTAGGCAATATAATAAAGATAAAAGAGGAGTTGAAACGTGAGGGGGATGCGGTTTATTCGCTTGATATGTTAAAAGATGTAACGTCGAAAATAGTTGCATATTTGCGTGAAATGGGACTATGTGAAGATGTGGTAGATGAAAATAATGTGGTAAATTATGTGATAGCATTGCAAAATCAGAATAGACCAATTGATCCATACGCATTTTTAGACGATAGTGAAGTTGATAGATTTAACTATTTATTAAACAATGCACAAGCAAATCCATTTTTAGCGTTAGATCAGTTGCGCATGTCGATAAATACTCAAATAGAGAGTTTGGATTCGTGGGAAATGCAACGAGAATCATTGCAACGTTCGTTTACGGGAGGTAATGAAGATTTGGTGCGTGCATATCAAAGTAAAGAACGAGAATTGCAACAATTAAAGGATGATAAATCAAAATTGCAAAAAGAGATAGAGCGATTGAAAACAAATATTCATCGTATTGATATTCAAATACAGCAAGAACCAGATGTGAAATATGATACGTTGATGAAGTTAAAACCATTCTTTGAAGAAGTTGCAAGTACGTTGTTGAAGAAGAAAAAGGCTCGTATTGAAACAGAAATGCAACAACAATTAAACGAATTGTTGATTTCGTACAAAGGGCATATCGCAAGGGTAGAGTTATCGGAAACATTAGAGAATTTCAGTATAAAAATGTATCATACAGCAGGTAATCAAATTTCATTAAGTCAGTTGAATGCAGCGTCTAAACAGATATTTATTCAGGTGTTGTTGAAAGTGTTGCGAGGCTTGGGGGATTATAATCCACCTGTGATGATAGATACAGTGATGGGAGTATTGGATAATGAGAGTCGTGATGCGTTGATGGAGGAGTATTTTCCTCAGTTAGCAGAACAAACTATATTACTTTGTACTACTTCGGAGATTCGTATAAACGAAGATTATCACAAATTAGAGCCTTTTATTTCGAGAACATACACGTTGGTGCGTGATGTGGAGAGTCAGAGTACTTATGTTGAAGATGGATATTTTGGTGTAACTTTAAATGCTTGATATTATGGAAATTTCTTTTTATGAAGTAAAACAAGCCGAGGGCATTTTGGATGAATTAAGTGATGTAAAAGAAAAGATTGAAGAGAAAATAAATCTTGTGAAAATGGTAGGTAATGCAAAGCGTGTTACATTGACCAATAATAAGGTGATGCGTATATGTTTTTTGGTGGGATTGTTTAGTGTTGGTAAAAGAGATATGGAACATGTGAAAAATGTTGTGTTATCACGTAATAGCCAGCGTATTGTTGCTAGTTTTTTTTCTACGAAAAATATGTCGACTCTTTATTCTGCAATGCTTAAGTTGCGTTATAAAGATTATGAAATAGATTGGACTGATGTGACGTTGTTGTCGAAAATAATTGCATACGAAATGTTGAGAGGTAGAACTCATTTGTTGGATGATAATAATCTTAATAACTTTTTGTATGCTACATCGGTGAAGGGAGTAGGTAATAATATACCAGCATTAGAATTATTGATAGGTGATTATGGCGATGATATTGATGCTGTATTGGATGTGAATAGTCGTGCAATTACTAATTCTCAGATACTTGTCGCAGGCGCAACAGGTTCAGGTAAAACTAATTTGTTGGCAGTGCTAATAGAACAAATACGTTCGCGGAGTATCGAAACGCAATATCCAGTCAATTTCTTGTTGTTTGATTACAAAGGAGAATTTTCTGATATTGCAAATAATCATTGGCTTAAATATTTTGAAGTTGATCGTTCGGCAATATTAGACCCAGTGTCGGCTCCGCTGCCATTTACACCATTTAAAGATTTTTCGGGATGCACAATCAATGAAATCAATCTTTATTCGACAGAAATGGCAACTGCTCTTTGCGCTATAGATAACGCTCGTATAAGTGCAAATATGAGTAATCGTTTGAGTGAGGCTATTGTTGAGGCTTATAAAAAAACTGAAGGTAAACCTATTGACTTTGAATTGATTTTGAATTGTTATGTAGCATTGATGAATTCCGACAAAGATGATAGTGTTACGTCTGTACTTAAAAATCTCATTCGTGTTAATCTGTTTGAAAAAGAGGATAAGATTGATTTGATAGGTGAGTCTTTTATTGTGAAAATGGATTCTTTTCCTAAAGATGGACCTATTGCGAAAGCAATTGTTTATTTTGTTGTTTCAAAATTGAATATTATTTATGAAAAATTAGAGCCTCAAGCAATGAGCGAAGATTACGTGCAATTGCGGCATTTTACTATAATTGATGAAGCGCATTATATGCTTGATTTTGATAATCGTCCGCTGAGGAATTTGATTGCAGTAGGACGTAATAAAGGATTGAGTATTATTTTAGCTACTCAAAATATGGCAAGTTTTAAAAGTAAATATTTTGATTTTTATGCAAATGCACAATATCCTTTAATTATGAAGCAACAAACAATATCAAATGATGTTATAAAGGATTTATTTGGTGTTGTAGGAAAAGAATTGCAAGATATTTGTTCTGAAATAGCAGGGTTACAAAAAGGAGAATTGATAATTAAAGATCAAACCGCTTTTGTATTAGACTTAGGTAAAAAATATAAGAAAATAAAAGTTTCTTATTTGATTTGATTTTTTTTCGATTATAACCCGAAAAATGCAATAAAATCACTTGAATTTCCGATTATAACCCGAAAAATATGTAAATTTTGGTCGTTTTCTTGGTTATAATCGGAAATTTTATTATCTTTGCATCGGATTTGAAAAAGAAAAGGAGGTAATTATGATAAAAAGAGAGTTATATTTAGAAAAGTTGCGACCATTTATAGATAAGCCAATTATAAAAGTTATAACTGGAATTAGACGTTGTGGTAAGTCGGAGTTGCTGAAAATGGTTAGAAAAGAGGTGGTTGAGCGTGGGGTGGCGGAAGAGCAAATTGTGTATGTGAACTTTGAGAGTTTTGCATGGCGTAGTTATGCTACTGCTGAGGCGTTGTATGATTATTTGGATAAAAAGAGAGAAGAAGCTAAGGGTGAGAAATTGTATCTGTTTGTTGATGAAATTCAAGAGGTGAAAGAGTGGGAAAAAGTGATAAATTCGGTGTATGCCGATTGGGATGTGGATGTCTATATAACAGGTTCAAATTCGAGATTATTGTCGTCGGAATTATCTACTTATTTGGCTGGACGATATATTGAGATTAGGGTTTTCCCATTGTCGTTTAAAGAATTTTTGTTCTTTAAAAATGGCGATAAGGTGTTGGGTAAAACTGATATATTAGATGCTTTTGATGTTTATTTGCGTCAAGGTGGATTTCCTGTGGCTCATATAAATAGTTATAAAGATGCAGAAATATATCAGCTTGTGTCGGATATTTATGCGTCGGTGTTGTTGCGTGACACGATTCAACGCTATAATATTCGTAATGTTGATATGTTAGAGCGATTGGTCGCCTTTCTGTTTGATAATTTGGGTAATTGTTTTAGTGCCAAAAATATAATTGCATATCTTAAAAATCAGCAGCGAAAGTTGGATTATGAAACACTTTATAACTATTTGCAAGCTTTAGAGTCGTCGTTTATTGTATATAAGGTGCCTCGATATGATTTGAAAGGGAAAGAGTTGTTGCAAACCAATGAAAAGTATTTTATATCGGATTTGTCGTTGATTTATGCTCATCGTGGTTATACCCCCGAATTGATTTCGGGAATGTTAGAAAATCTTGTTTTTCTTGAATTGATGCGTCAAGGGTATATAGTGTATGTGGGAAAAGGTGCTAATTATGAAGTAGATTTTGTGGGCATTAAACAAGATAAGAAGGTTTATGTGCAGGTGTCGTATCGTATTGATTCGATAGAAACTCGTGATAGAGAGTTGAAACCTTTCCGTTTGATTAATGATAATTATCCAAAATATCTGGTTACGACCGATAGTTTGATGGCGGGGAATATTGATGGAGTGGAGTGTATGCATATAGCCGATTTTTTGTTGCGTGATATATAGTTTGTTGCGGTTAAAATTTTATTATACAAATATTTGGTAGTTTCGGAAAAAAGTTGTAACTTTGCATCCGATTTTGCGAGGTGTGCTCTGTGATGGAGTGGGGCTCGTGTAAATAACAAATAATCAATAATTTATTAACAAAAAATTCTATCATTATGATGAATCATTATGAAACAGCTTTCATTTTGACTCCCGTTTTGTCTGATGTTCAGATGAAGGAAGCTGTAGAAAAATTCAAAGGTTTCTTGGTAGCTAATGGCGCAGAAATCGAAAATGAGGAGTTATGGGGTTTGAAAAAATTGGCTTACCCAATCCAAAAGAAATCAACTGGTTTCTATTCACTTCTTCAATTCAAAGCTGAGCCTAGCATCGTTGCTAAACTCGAATTGCAATTCCGTCGTGATGAGCGCGTACTCCGTTTCTTGACATTCCGTCTTGACAAATACGCTCTCGAATATGCTAATAAACGTATTAACAAAGCTAAACAAGAGGAGAAATAATTTATGGCAGCAAATCAAGAAGTACGTTATTTGACTCCTGTTGCAGTCGATAACACAAAGAAAAAATATTGCCGTTTCAAAAAAATGGGCATTAAATATGTAGATTATAAAGACCCTGAGTTCTTGAAAAAATTCTTGAACGAACAAGGTAAAATCCTTCCACGTCGTATCACTGGTACTTCGTTGAAATTCCAACGCAAAGTTGCGCAAGCTGTTAAACGTGCTCGCCACCTCGCTTTGCTCCCTTATGTAACTGATATGTTGAAATAATAAAACTGGAGGAATATATATGGAACTTATTTTGAAAGAAGACGTAGCAAACTTGGGCTACAAAGACGATATCGTAAACGTTAAACGTGGTTACGGTCGTAACTACCTTATTCCTACAGGTAAAGCTGTTATCGCTACTGAATCAGCTCGTAAAGTGTTGGCTGAAAACCTTCGTCAACGTGCTCACAAATTGGCTCAAATCAAAGCTGATGCTGAAGCTATGGCTGAAAAAATCAACGGCCTTGAAATCACTATCGTTACTAAAACTTCTGCTACTGGTACTATCTTTGGTGCTGTTAACAGCATCCAAGTGGCTGAAGAATTGGCTAAACTTGGTCACGAAATCGACCGCAAAACTATCGTTATTAAAGACGCTATCAAAGAAGTTGGTACTTATAGCGCAGTAGTTAAACTTCACAAAGAAGTTGCTGCTACTATCACTTTGAACGTAGTTGCTGAAGCTGCTGCTGAATAATTGCGATAAGCAATAGCAAAAATTTGATAATAAAAAAATAGAACTCGACAAATTTATTTGTTAGAGTTCTATTTTTTTATATTGGTGTCAGAGGGAAAGAATATATGTTGGTCTTAATACTTTTCTTTCTGTCGCACCTTCGGCGCTTAGGTTTTTATAATTCGTTACCGGGGGTTAACACCCCCGGCTATGTTCTATCACGCCTTCGGCGTTTTTTTTCTTTTGTATTATAAAAATTTGTGATAACAAATTATTCTTTTATTTGTCTATTGTCGCTCGTAGCAATTATCACGACCGAAGGGTGTAATAATCGATATAAAAAAATCCGTCATTCAATTGAATGACGGATTTTTTTTATCTTCTTCTATATTTATCTTTCTTTTTGTTGTCACCTGCTATACGATAGCCAATAGAGGCTTGTATCGAATGTAATGGCTTGTTGTTTAATGTAGTGCCTTTATCGTTTTTGTACTTATATATATCTTGGATGAGATTGTATCTTACATCAAGTGTTATGCGCCAAATGTCGAATCCTATACCGCAGTCGAGTCCAAGTCGCGTTTCGCGTAGAGATTGTGTTAGTGATTCGGCATCATCGAATGTGTCGGCTATGGTAGATCCTATGTTGAAACTGAATTTTGGACCAGCCATTAGTCGCATTTTGAACATTTTGGTATTAGCTAAATGCACGCCTAATAGAACAGGAACATCGATTGTGTTGATTTGATATTTTTTATTTTCGTGTAGATTTTTATTTTCGTAATTTAATGTACTACTATAGTTGTAGTAGTTGAATAATGCTTCAGGTTGTACATACCATGTACGACCCATACGCATATAAAGCCCTAAATGGAATCCGTTTTGGAGATTACTTGATACATTAAATACATCTTCGAACGATTGATTTTGTTCGAGTGTTGTACTATATCCTCCCTTAACTCCAATCGAAAACCATTGTGCGTTGATATTTATAACACAAATTAAAAATAATATGAGCCAGCAACTTCTTTTCATTATAGTTTGTATTTTTATCTAAAACGTTGAATAAGATAGAAATATTATGTGTGGTTTTATTAATATTAGATAAAAATTGTGTTGAAAGGTTTAATAACATTGCCATCTTTACGCATTAATAGAGCATAAAGATGGCAATATTTATTTAATGTGTGTGATTATTTTTCCCAATCGAGGATAACTTTACCGCACATACCAGATTCCATAACGTCGAAACCTTTTTGGAAGTCATCAACAGAGAAGTGGTGAGTGATAACTGGAGTAAGGTCGAGACCAGAAATCAACATTTGTTGCATTTGATACCAAGTTTCCCACATTTCACGACCGTAGATACCTTTGATAGTGAGTGATTTAAAGATGATGTCGCTCCAATCTACAGTTGTTGTAGGAGGAAGGATACCAAGTTGTGCAATTTTTGAACCATTGTACATATTAGCAACCATGTCGCGGAATGCGATAGGAGAACCTGACATTTCAAGACCTACGTCGAAACCACGGATACCGAGTTTTTCCATTGCACCAGCAACTGTTTCGCCTTTAGTAGCATTGACAGTCATTGTTGCACCCATTTTTTTTGCGATGTCGAGACGATAGTCGTTTAAGTCAGTAACTACTACGTTTTTAGCACCAGCAAAGCGAGCAATTGCAGTAGCCATAGTACCGATAAGACCAGCACCTGTGATGAGTACGTCTTCGCCTAACAATGGGAATGACAATGCAGTGTGAGTTGCATTACCGAATGGGTCCATGATAGCAGCCATATCGTCAGTGATACGGTCGTCGAGTTTAACTACGTTAGACTCAGGAATGCAAAGGTATTCAGCAAATGCACCATCTCGGTTAACACCAACACCGATACTGTTTTCGCAGATGTGTTCTTTGCCACGGCGGCAGTTACGGCAGTGACCACAAGCAATGTGACCTTCGCCTGTTACGCGGTCGCCCACTTTGATATTGCGAACGCCTGCGCCTACTTCTGCTACTATACCAACATATTCATGACCGATAGTCATAGGTGTTTTGATAGTTTTTTG
The DNA here is from genome assembly GCA_017467185.1 of Paludibacteraceae bacterium. Classification (GTDB taxonomy): domain Bacteria; phylum Bacteroidota; class Bacteroidia; order Bacteroidales; family Paludibacteraceae; genus Aphodosoma. Next base: position 31,505 of record JAFTSS010000083.1, read on the forward strand.
GCTCCATTCGTCCCATTTATATATGTGGAGGTCAGTACCGCAAATAGCAGTTTTTTTGATTTTGATGAGAACATCATTGACACCAACTTTTGGCATTGGCACGTCTTCCATCCAAATACCTTTGGTTGCCTCTTTTTTTACTAAAGCTTTCATATTTTAGATTTTTAGTAGCGAGTAGCGAGTAACGAGACTTTTTTGTACTCGGCTTCGCCTCGTTAGTTTTTAGATGTTTATTAGCGAAATACGAGATATGAGACTTTCTCGGTTTCACCTTGTTTATTTTATTATATATTTTAGACACAAGATGCGAAACTTTGTCTCGTGTCTCGTGTCTAAAATCTTGTATCTAGAGAAATTTACTTAATCACGCCGAGTTCTTTACCGATTTTAGTAAATGCAGCGATTGCTTTGTCGAGGTGTTCTTGTTCGTGAGCAGCTGACAATTGTACGCGGATACGTGCTTCGTTTTTAGGAACAACTGGATAGAAGAAACCTGTTACATAGATGCCTTCTTCTTGGAGGCGTGCTGCCATTTGTTGTGACAATTTAGCATCGTAAAGCATTACTGCACAGATAGCTGATTGTGTAGGTTTGATGTCGAAACCAGCAGCAAGCATTTTTTCACGGAAGTAGTCAGTGTTTGCGTGAAGTTTGTCTTGCAATTCGTTAGTTTCTTCCATCATTTGGAACATCTTGATACCTGCTGCTACTACCATTGGAGGCAATGAGTTAGAGAAGAGGTAAGGACGTGAACGTTGACGGAGAAGGTCGATAATCTCTTTTTTACCTGTTGTGAAACCACCTACTGCACCACCGAATGCTTTACCGAGTGTACCTGTGATGATTTCTACTTGACCACGAAGGTTGTGCAATTCTGTTACACCACGACCTGTTGCACCTACTACACCTGCTGAGTGTGATTCGTCAACCATAATCATAGCGTTGTATTTGTTTGCCAATTCGTAGATTTTGTCGAGTGGGCAAACATTACCGTCCATTGAGAATACACCGTCAGTAACGATGAGTTTGAAACGGCAGTTAGCTGCTGCTTGAAGTTGTTTTTCAAGGTCTTCCATGTCAGCATTTGCATAGCGGAAGCGTTGTGCTTTACAAAGACGTACACCGTCGATGATAGATGCGTGGTTCAATGCGTCAGAGATGATAGCATCTTCTGCTGTCAAAAGTGGTTCGAATACACCACCATTAGCATCGAAACATGCAGCGTAAAGAATAGTATCTTCAGTGCCGAAGAAGTTAGCAATAGCTTGTTCGAGGTCTTTGTGACGATCTTGAGTACCGCAGATGAAGCGTACTGATGACATACCATAGCCACGTTCGTCCATAGCTTTTTTAGCAGCTTCGATAAGAGCTGGGTGGTTAGCCAATCCAAGATAGTTGTTTGCACAGAAGTTCAATACTTGTTTACCTGCTACTGTGATTTCTGCACTTTGTGGTGAGCAGATCAAACGTTCACTTTTATAAAGGCCTGCTTCTTTAATTGCATCGAGCTCGGCTGTGAGATGCTTTTGAAAATCGTTGTACATAGTCTTAAGGTTTAGTTATTAATGATTAGTTATTAATGATTAGTTATTAGTTGTTTATTTATATTTTTTATAGTTGCTATAGTTTCTATAGTCTCTATAGTTTCTATATATTTTATCTAAAATCTTGCCACAATTTCAATTACCAATTTATCTTGGTTGTCTGCTTTGACTGCGCTCCAGTCTTTGTGGAAGTATTTTTCGTAGTTAATTCTTAATTCTGCTAAGATAGGGTCTGCAAGAGTGAGAGTTACACCCGCTGTAATACGTTGACGTGCAGAGGTTGTTGTTGGATACACAGTGCCGATACCTTCTTTTATTAATTCCGAACCATCGTAATCATCAGTTATCATATCATATCTGCCTAATACTCTCAAATGGTGGAATATTTTTGGCAACATAATGTCATAATATGCTGTACCTGTGAATCCATACGATGGTTTGAATACATTGTTTTGATATATCTTATAAGCACCTTCGGCTTCAAGATGTACGCCGTAGAAGTCTGCTCTCATCGCCAAGTCGAACACATTCATTCTTATGTTTTCAGGCTTGATAGATTGCCAGTTGAGGTCGAACGCAAAGTATTTGCAAGTGTTGAATATCAATCGGGCAGAGTAGTCGAAGTGTTTTTTCCAAATTTTTTGGTCGTACAATCCATTGCCATTATATACACCTAAAATAGCTTCAATAGGCACATACTCTTTAGCATTGTAGCCTGCAGTGAAGCCAACATCGCGTAGATTAGCAAATTCACTAACTATGAACGCAGGGTTGGCAAATAGCATATTGTGAGGCGAGCGTAGATTGTCGGTAGAGAATTGTTTTTTTACTTGACCTAAAGTAAAAGCTAATCCTTTGATAGGTAGCACTCTCACGTAAGCATCAAGTATTCTGGTTTGTCCACGATCCGATAGTTCAACTTCGGCTTTGTATGCTACCATTTGGTGAACATTGCCAGTAACAGAAAATCGTGCGTTGCGCACCTGAAAACGACTTGCATCTAACTGAGGACAGTACTCATATTTTGCTCTCACTGTGCCATGAATCTCAGGGACATAGTCAATTGCAGCCATTTTTTCTTTTTCTATACGATCTCCCTCGGCATCACCAGCATGGTCAAGATTTCCAAATTTATCAACAAAGGCTTCTTTTATGGTCGTAATCGTGGTTGAGTCATTAGCATAACTCAATATTATTGCAAATAAAAATAATATGCAAAATTTAAATCTTAGCATTAGTTTTTAATTCATTATAGTAATTCAAAACGGCTTTCATATCAGGCAGAACAATACCACTATCATTCAATTCGCACTCTAACTCTTTGGTAGTCAAAATGCCTGTATTTACAGCAAATGTAAATAATCCAGTTGCTACGCTTGCTCTTACTCCAAGTGGAGCATTTTCAACCACAAAAGCTTCATTCGGTTGGACTCCCGATTTAGCTAAAGCAATCAGATATGGTTCTGGGTCGGGTTTACCTTTTTTTACGTCAAAGGCTGTAACCATTTTCTCTTTACAGAAAATTCCAGGAAACCATTTGTTTAATCTATCTAATAGCGACTCTTGTCCCGAGCCTGTTACTATATAAATATCAATTCCGTCGGCTTTTAGTGTTTCCAGCAAAGGTAAAATATCGGGTATGCGTTCTATTTTAGATATGCTATTGAAACAATCGCTTTTTTCTTTGTACATCAACTGTATTTCATCATCGGTAGCCATGCGCCCTTTGTGTTGTAAAAACACTTCATTTATTACACTTGCCCCCGTTCTTCCCTCGCAAACATACGCATCATGGAGTTCAAATGGGATGCCATGAGCATTCATTGTGCGCTTCCAAGCCTCGGCATGATACGGCATTGAGTTGAATAACACACCATCCATGTCGAAAAAAGCAGCCTTTATGTTTAGTGATTTGTATTGATATTTAGATAAATAGAGTTCTATTTCTTGTTTCATGACCAAATTTGTCAGTACATAGTAAATCAACCACAAAGATAATATATTTTTTTTGTTTAATATACTTTTCGGAAAAAAATATTTTATTTTTTTTGATTAAAAAATTGAGAATAATTTTGTCGTTTATAAAATAAATGTTATCTTTGTGGCTAAATTAGACATAAAATACAAAAGCTTTCAGTATTAAAAGTTTTGTATCTCATATCTCGTGTCTAATATTTAAATATTTAAAAAACTAACGAGTCGAAAACCGAGTATGAGAAAGTTTCGCTATTCGTTACTAAAAATTTAAAAGGGAAAAAATGAGCGGAGCGAATATGTCTCGTTACTCGTTACTCGCTACTAAAAATCTAAAATATGAGTATAATTGAAACATATAAACCTGAAATATCGGTCGATTGTGTAGTCTTTGGTTTTGACGGATCTCGGCTCAAAGTGTTGTTAGTTCAGCGTAATGATGAAGTGCCAGACGAAGAATTAGAGGGATTTAATAATCGTAAATTGCCAGGAAGTATCATTTTGCCTAATGAGGATCTTGATAGTGCGGCGTATCGTATTTTAGAAGAATATACGGGGTTGTCTAACATCTATTTGCATCAATTCAAAGCATTTGGTAGTCCTAATCGTAGTAGTTATGCCGATGAACCATGGATGGAGAAGGTGAAAAGATTGAATATCAGTCGTCTTGTTACTGTGGGCTATGTTGCTCTTATCAAGATAAATAATCGAATAAAGCAACAATCTTCAAGTCAAAAAGGTCAGATTGTCTGGCTTAATATTGAGGATTATCGTCACGAACATTTAGCTTTCGACCATAAAGATATTATTGCTGCTGCATTAGAAAGCATCCGTTTAAAACTGAAGTATGAGCCATATCTCATGTTTGAGCTCTTACCTAAAAAGTTTACTATGACGCAGTTGCGCAATCTTCACGATACGATTTATCAGAAGAAGAGCGATGTACGTAATTTCCAAAAGCGCATGATGCAACTCGAAGGTATCTCAGCTCTTGCTGAAACCGAAGTTGGGGTTCCTCACCGTGCGGCACGTTATTTCACTTATACTAAACGGAAAAATAAGAACGATTAAATTTATAAATAAAGAGACTCACTGCAAAACATTTGTAGTGAGTCTTTTTTTTATGCCTTATTTTGACTAATTGCAAAATACCTATTTTTGAGTATTGTGGGTGGAGTGGGGGTGTTGTAATTTTGCATCGTCGATGGTGACGGAATTTGTTTTTATTAAAATTGAATATGAAAATACGTTTATTTATTTTGTTTTTGTCTTGTTTTGTGGCATTTAGCGTGAAGGCACAAGATGGTTTGGTTGTTGGAGAGGTGAGTGAGTCGGGTGATGTAGTTGATTTTGCAACGGTTTATTTGAAGAAAACCAATTATGGTTGTATGACCGACGAAAAGGGCGTTTTTGAAATGAGAGTACCTAAAGGTGAGTATCTGCTTGTAGTGTCGGCAGTGGGTTATGAAACTACAGAGTGTAAGGTAGTGGTAGTTGCGGGCGAAACTACGCGTGTAAATGTTCAGATGAAGACGGCTGTAACAGAATTGGAAGAGGTGGAGGTAGTTTCGTCGGGAGTGAGTAGGGTGAGAAATTCGGCATTTACGGCTTTGGCTGTGGATACTCGTGATTTGCAAAATAGCACTAAATCGCTTGGAGATGCTTTAGCTAAAACTCCTGGATTGAAACTGCGTGAGTCGGGTGGTGTTGGGTCGGATATGAATGTTATGTTGGATGGATTTAGTGGTAAGCACGTGAAAGTGTTTATCGATGGAGTGCCACAAGAGGGGGTAGGAGGGTCGTTTGGACTGAATAATATCCCTGTGAATTTTGCAGAACGCATAGAGGTGTATAAGGGCGTAGTGCCTGTTACTTTTGGGGCAGACGCAATAGGGGGAGTAATAAATATAGTGACTAAAAAAAGTGTGTTCAAACGTCAGAATTGGTTTCTTGATGCAGCTTATTCGTATGGGTCGTTTAATACGCATAAATCGTATGTGAATTTTGGGCAGACTTTGAAAAATGGATTTTCGTATGAGGTGAATGCTTTTCAGAATTATTCAGATAACAACTATTGGATTGATGCCGCAGTAGAGGATTTCGAGACAGGGAGGATAGATAAAACCAAGAAAGAGAGGGTGCAACGCTTCAGTGATACTTATCATAACGAAGCTGTGGTGGCAAAAGTTGGGTTGGTTGGAAAATCGTGGGCAGATAGATTGATGTTTGGTTTTACTTTTTCCAATATGTATAAAGATATTCAGACCGGAGTGCGTCAGGATGTGGTGTATGGCGATAAGCATCGTAGGGGCTATTCGTTGATGCCATCGTTGGAATATCGTAAGCGCGACTTGATTGTTAAGGGATTGGATGTGGTGTTTACAGCCAATTATAATAACAATATATCGACAAATGTGGATACTTCGGGCGTGAAATACAATTGGTTGGCCGAGACAAAACAGCTTAATTCGCCAGGAGAGCAATCGTTGCAACATACCAGAATGAAAAGTGACAATTGGAGTGCTACGTTGTCGGTAGATTACAGATTAGGTGATGCGCATAAATTTACGCTGAACCACGTGATGAATGCGTTTGATAGAGAGAATACGTCGCTATTGGCAACAGAGGCACAGACTTATGCTATTGGAAAACAGACAGTAAAGAATATCACTGGGTTGGCGTATAGGTTGATGCTGTCGAAGGTGTGGAATGTATCGGCATTCGGGAAGTATTATCATCAGTATGTGGCAGGTCCAATGGCAACAGATGCAAATCAGACCGAATTTGTGCGTACGGTGCGTCAGACCTCGTCGTTAGGTTATGGAGTGGCTGGCACGTATTTCATTATTGATGAGTTGCAATTGAAGTCTTCGTACGAGAAAGCATATCGTTTGCCAACGATAGAAGAGATGTTTGGCGATGAAGATCTTGAGATGGGCGATATTGGTATAAAGCCCGAAAATAGCGATAATATGAATCTTAACATTGCGTATAACAAGAAGATAGGCGAGCATCTGCTATATGCCGAAGCTGGCTTTGTGTATCGCAATACGAAGGATTATATTCAGCGCAATATAGCCGATTTGAGTGGAGGTAAAGTGGCGGCAACGTATATCAATTATGGCAAAGTGGAAACCTTAGGTTACAATCTTTCGGTGCGTTATGGCTTTGGTCGTTGGGTGAGCATAGGGGCTAATTTCTCGCAGATGGATGTGCGCGATAATATGAAAACTATGATTGGCACAACGATGCCAAATATAGGTTATCGTCAGAGGATGCCTAATCTGCCATATCTGTTTGCCGATGGAGATGTGACTTTTACATGGTATGATTTGTTCGGTAAGGGTAATGTGTTGACAATAAGTTATGATAATCAATATCTGCACGAGTTTTCGTTTTATTCGTCGGTAATTGGTTTAAATAAAGGCGAATATATGGTGCCGAGTCAGTTTTCGCACAATTTGGCAGTGGCATATAGTTTTGCAAAGGGGAGATATAATGTGTCGTTTGAATGCCGAAACTTTACGAATGAAAAGCTATATGACAATTTCAGTTTGCAGAAGGCAGGTCGTGCTTTTTATGGAAAATTCAGAATATGTTTTAAGTAATGTAAGTAAAATAATAATAAAAAAATTAGACTATGAAAAAGAATTTATTTAAAGGCTTGCTATCGGCAAGCGTTATGGCTGTTGTTTTTGCAGCATGTGAATCGCAAGTAGAACCACCAATGAATGATTTGGATGGTGCGGAGTATGTAATTGCATCGTCGGTAACCGCGTCGAATTCAACAACCAATGTGTTGATTTCGTCGTCGTCGCTCGATTCGGGCAATGTGTCGGTGATGGGCAATGGTTTGGTCAACGATGGTGCGACGCAATGGGTGTTCTATAAGGATAAGTATCTTTATGGATTGACTTATAATCAAGGGAATGCAGCCACAACACGTTCGTTTATTCGCAACGCAGAGGGCGAATTGGAGGCACGTTCGGGCGAATATGCAGTTAAGAGATTTACTACATTTGGTGTTTATGACAAGTATGTTATGGCTACATCTACAGGCAACGGACCTACAGAGTGGGCTGACGAGAATGGCTATTTGCCAAAAATGTTTTTGGTGTCGTATCTCGATGTTGAGGCAGAAACATTTACTGCAAACCCAACCGGCAAAGCCTATATGTCGGAGAATTTTCTTGGAAATGGCGAGTATGTGACATTGGCCGGTATATTGGAGCGCGATGGCAAATTGTTGTCGGCGGCAGTGCCAATGGGATTGAGCCAATATGGAGTGAAAGATGGTGGTGGTAAGTGGATAGTAGAAGGCAACGAAGATTTAGTGAAAACCGAAGCTGGAGGTTCTGGTTCGGGGGCATATCAAAAAGATGAATTGCAATGGACTCAATATCCTAATGAATGTTGGGTGGCTATATTCGATGATGCAAGTTTGACGTCGAAAAAACTTATTCGTACAGACAAGATTAGTTATGCTTGTGGGCGCAATAAATCGCAATATTATCAAATGATTTGGGCAGCCGATAATGGCGATGTATATGTATTCTCGCCAAGTTATGCAAAAACGATGTCGGACCCTCGTCAGCAAACAACACTGCCAGCAGGAGTAGTTCGTATCAAGGCAGGCGAAGAGGAGTTTGACCCAACTTATTATGTGAATATTGAGGAGAAGTCAAATGGTCGTGCTTTTTTGCGCAGTTGGCATATAGCCGAAGATTATTTCTTGTTGTTGATGTATGATTCGCCTCTGACAGTTGATAAGACTTTTACGGCTAATCAATTGGCTATATTCAAAGCCGAGACAGGCGAGTTGACTGAAGTAGAGGGCTTGCCTGAAAATATTTCAGGATTTGGTAATGCTCCATATTGCGAAAACGGAAAGGCTTATATTGCTGTGACGACAACAGATTCGTATCCAGCTATTTATGTAGTAGATGCAAAATCAGCTAAAGCTTTAAAAGGTGTTACGATAGAGGCAACACAAGTAAATGGGGTTGGTAAATTGAAAAAGATTAATATATGAAATTGATAAAGAAATTACATTTGTGGTTGTCGGTGCCATTTGGATTGGTGATATTTATCACCTGTTTTTCGGGGGCTATGTTGGTGTTCGAAAAGGAGATAACCGCAGCGTTCTATAAAGAATTATACACCATAGAGCAAGTGGGAGAAAAGGCGTTGCCACTTGAACAATTGGCAGAGATAGTGTCGCTTACGCTTGATGAGGGAGTAGAAGTGACGGGTATAACTGTGTTTGATAGTGCCGAAAAGGCTTATCAAGTGAAACTCTCGAAACCTAAACATGCGTCTGTATATGTCAATCAATATACGGGTGAGGTGAAGGGGTGTTACAAGCGATTGCCTTTTTTTGCAACAATGTTTCGCCTTCATAGGTGGTTGATGGATCCAACTCCTAATGCGGGTGTTTTTGTAGGTAAAACTATTGTAGGTATAAGCACATTAGTGTTTGTTGTGATATTGATTACGGGATTGGTTGTGTGGTTTCCTCGAAGCAAGAAAATGTTGCGTAATAGATTGACTATCAAACTAGATAAAGGTTGGCGTAGGTTTTGGTATGATTTGCATGTGGCGGGAGGATTTTATGCTTTAGTGGTATTGTTGGCAATGGCGCTGACTGGGCTGACGTGGTCGTTCCCTTGGTATCGTACGGCTTTTTATAGTGTGTTTGGTGTTGATATGCAAAAGCCAGTTGCTCAAAATGATATGCATAATAAACGAGAAGACAAGGATAGAGCAGATAGATTTGCTTCGTGGCAGTTAGCTTTTGATAATGTAAAGATGTTGCGACCTGAGGCGAGTAAAATGACAGTTGCGAAGGGTGAGGTGAGTGTGACAGTAGATGGTTGGGGAAATCAGAGAGCAAGCGATAAGTATAAGTTCAGTGAGCTGACAGGCGAGATAGTGTCAGAGCAGTTGTATGCCGATAGCAGTAGGGCTAATAAGTTGCGTGGTTGGATATACTCGGTGCATGTGGGGAGTTTTGGTGGTATTGCGACACGCATAATTGCGTTTTTGGTAGCATTGTTTGGGGCAAGTTTGCCACTTACGGGATATTATTTGTGGATACGACGACTTTATGTTCGTAAATAAAAAAAAGATAGGGACCGCTCAATTGTGTGTCCCTATCTTTTTTTATTTTAGATCTTCTATGCGTATCAGGTGATTGACAATGGCGTAGATTGTGATGCCTGATGGAGAGTGAATTTGTAGTTTGGCAGCGATATTGCGGCGGTGGGTAGTTACGGTGTGAACCGAAAGGAATAGCGCATCGGCAATCTCTTTGTTGCTCATGCCTTTGGCTACGCAAGCAATAATGTCTTTTTCGCGTTGAGTGAGAGAATCTGATTTTTCTTTATATGATAGGTCTTTGTTTTTGTCATCGGAGTATTTGGCTTTGCCTGAATTTTTTAGTTTTATCTCTTCTAACTCTACCGCAGGCACGAATAGTTGGTCTTCGATTTTGCAATGAGAGGCAAGATCTTGTTCGCAAATCATGATGTCTAGTAGCACGTCGTTGAGCAGATAGTTGTTCTTTTCTGGAAAGTAGCAGATGATTGCGTCTTTAAGTTGTGTTAGTCGGTCGCCTATGGGCGAATGCTTGCCAGCGAAGGTTGATATAGTGTAGTTGCGATTTAGATATTTTTGTAGTAGATTGTCAACATAACGAAACACGACATTGTTTTCGTAGCCCATGTGTCGTTTTACTTCGTTGACATATTCGTCGTAGAGGCGAATGATTAGTATGCTTATTTCGTTGGAGTGGGCGAGGTCGATGGCCTCGATTAGTTTGCGACGTATGGCAGGCAGACTGAATTCGAGATAGTATTCGTGGGCTTTTTTGAGATAGTTGATGAGCGATTTGACTGAGATGTTGGTGTAATCGAAACTATTGTTTGATACGAAATTGGCTACTTCGAGAAACGTATTTGTGTCGATGTTGTGAGATTGGCATATTTCGTCCACAGTTTTTTCGCCAAAGCCGAGAGGTATGTCAAATCGGGCAAGCACCATTATCAGCGAGTTGTTGTGCTGAATTAGGTCTCGCATTTTGTCGGTCGAAGTATAGTGGTCAAATTGTTTCATGTTTGATTTTAGAGATGATGGTTTGTTTGTAGTAAGATGCAAGGTTTATTTTTTTGTCTTTTTAATCTTAGGTTGACATTTTTTGCACAGCCCATAAATGTATATTGAATGAAATTGAGTCTGAAAACTTGCAAATGTACGATTTTTTATTGCTTTAGAAAATTTTTGGTCTGAGAATTCTTTTATTGCTCCACACGATGTACATATCCGATGGTGATGCGTCGAGGCTCGCATAGTTGTTTCATATTCAGCTTCTGCACCAGCAAAAGGGTGGCGCACTACAAGTCCTATTTTTAAGAATAATTCTATTGTATTGTATATTGATCCCCTCGAAATAGGAATATCTTTATTCATCTCCTCGTATAATGATAATATTGTAAAATGTCCATTTATAGACAATATATGTTCCAATACACGCTCACGTTCGTAAGTGTGTCTCAAATTATTCCGCTTAATATAAGCATTCAATATTTCTAATGGACTATTCATAATTGAGAGTTGAAAATTGAGAATTCCCTATTCCTTGTTCCTTCTTCCTTCTTCCTTGTTCTTTATTACTTACGGTTTATAATTCGAATTATTTAATATTACTTGTGCATCAGGTTGTTGCAATAATTGTTGAATTGATATTTCTGGATTATGGCGCATATAACTTTCAACAATCTGCCATCCTATATACACACCAGCACGTCCTGGTGACTCTTGAGTAAATGGCAAAGTAAATGGACCATCATTGATATACTTATTTTTTGTAATCATGTTGGTTGTGTAGAGGTCTTTTGTGTAAATAAGAGAGTTCCACATACTTGTTTCATTATTTTTTACCCAATCCCATTGTCCTTTGCTATAACCCATAATCACATGTTCGGGTGTTTCAGGCAACAATACTGATACGGTGTATAAGATTTTTCCTCGATGAATAATGTCAGTTAGCAAATTATTAGCAAGATTTGTCGAAAATTCTGATGATAACCAAGCTGTTATGTAGTCCGAAGCTACTTTCTCGCGACGCATATTTGGTCGTTGATATTTATATATTCCAATATGTTTGTAGAGAGGGTAGTCTGCGCCTAAATAATTGTCAATGCTCAAAGATATAAAAGTTTCGTCTATAATCAAACTTTGATTTAATCCCGACACATGGCAATAAACATTAGGCGTTGCAAATTGCGGTAAAAAATATCGCGCACGGCGAAACGCAGTGGTTAAATCACGTTCTATGTCGCTCATGTCGCTATATATCTTAAGTGCATCAGTGTAAAGACGCTGCACCGCAGTGTCACGTCTAAAAAATAGATAAGTTTCATGGGTAATTGCCGAATCTGGATGTCCAAAACGCACTACATTTTCTGTGTAAATAGGTGTAATATCAGGGTATTCTATCATTAAACGCTGAAACTCTTCGGCAACTTTGGTTGTATCTAGAGTCCAAAATGCGCTATCGAACCGTTCTATTTTAACCTCAAAATCTATTCCTGTTAAGTCAGCATGACGTTTCTCGCGTTTGCATCCAATCAGTGCAAAAGCAATAATCAATATTATATATGCGTATCGTTTCATACTGCAAAGGTACAAAAAAAAAGCCACTACACAATAATGAAGTGGACTTTTTTATTTTGTTTATAGTTGTTATTTGTCGAATTTGTGGAAAATTGCAGTGTAGAGGAGAAGTATAATTCCTAATATTGCTGTTGTTAAGAATATAAGTGTGCCACCTGGCCAATGGAAAAATTTGAACATATAGCCAATGATAAACAGACTACCGCCTAAACAGAATAAAACTCTAAGAGCATTGATTGGACGAGAACCGAATGCTGCGCAAAGTAATAATATAATACCTAAGCATGCACCTACAAATATTGTAAGTCCTCCGCCTGGCCAATGATAAATACGGAAAATAGCACCTAATAAAACAAGTGCAGCATCAGCACACAAAAGACGTTTGATTACGTTTGACATGATAATAAAGATTTAAATTTTTACAAGTTCTCTGTTAGTTTTGTATCAATGCAACGGACTTGTAGTAGTTTTGCATTTCTACTTTTTTTACAATTGCAAAGATAAGTAAAAATTTGTTATAAAAAAATACCCCCTCCAATTTTAATTTTATTTAACTTTTTGGCCCTTATTTTTTATCTAAAAATTTATTGTAAATCCAGCATGCACATTGATGCCGGCTTGGGCATAGAACCATGGAGTATATTTTTGATTTTCAGGTAAGTAATCCCCATTCTTATTAGCACCTTCAAAGTAGCCATACACTCCACCATTCGATTCGTAGCGGGTGTTGAAGAGGTTGTTTAAGAGTACGTTGAAAGTTATACTTTTAATGAATTGATATCTATTATTTGTACTCTGTACTTTGTTATCTGTAATCTGCAATGTGTATGCAAGTCGTAGATTACTAACGCAATAGTCGTCGAGCATGGCGTTGCGGTTGCTTGTATTGTCGAGGTATTGTTTGCCGACGTAGTTGGTGAGTAGGTTGGCTTGGAAGCCTTTATAGTCGAATTGAATATTGCTTCCTGCTATGAAGTTTGGAGAGAACGATATGTCGGTAGTGCTATAATTGACAAGCACTTGTCCGCCATGTTCTGCTACTACGGGGTCTTCCCAGTTGGCATACCAATCATCAACCCAGTCGGTGAAATCAATGATTTTATTCATCGATAGTGTAGCATTCACATCCCAACGTAACCATTTCGTAATTTCCACACCAGCGGTTAGTTCCACGCCCATGCGATAACTGCGATCAACGTTTTTTGTGAGGTAAGCACCCACGTCGGAGTATTGTCCTGTGAGCACTAATTGATTGTAATAGTCCATAACGTAGAAGTTTGCACCTACTCCAAATCGCTTGTGAAGGTATTGATAACCAAACTCATAGTCGTACATACGTTCAGGTAGAGGTATGTCGTTTGCACCCGCCTCGGTGAAGTTTGAGCGACTTGGCTCACGGTTGGCTACAGCGAAGTTAAAATAGCCCGTATGTCCTTTATTTACATACGAAATACCAGCTTTAGGATTGAAGAAATTGTATTTTTTGTGTAGATCAATTTCACTCAAATCCTCGTCGTTGATGCCTTTTATTTTATAGTCAATGTGGCGGTATTGAAGGTCGCCATATAGGTTGAGTCCTTTTAAGATTTCCCAATTTGCTTTGATATAGACGTTTGCATCGAATTTGTCGCCACGATTTCTATAGTATTCATAGTCTTTTTCTATAGGGAGAGGGTAGTTGCGTAACCAAATCACATTTCCCCAATGCGCTCCGTTATAGTTATTTATGCCACCACCAAGCGAGGCTTGCACTTTGCTATTGCGGTAATTCACAGCTGCTACACCGCCATAAAAATGGTTGCCGAGATGTTTTTGGCGTACTAAATCAGATTTGTAATCTGTAATTTGTAATCCGTAATCGGGCAGTTTTGCATCACATTTATATTGTTCGTAATAGCCAGCACCATGTGTATAGTGCAAAGCAGCGTTGAGATCCCAATTTGCGTTAAATTTATGAGTGGCATGTAGTTGGAGGTGCTGTTGTGCGTAGTTGTCGGTTTGATTGTCGTAGTAGGCAATATTGCCTTCATCGTCGATGTATTGTCCAGCGGGATTATATCTTCGGTTAGTCTTTAAATCTTCAGCCGACACACCATCCCATGCCATATAGGTGGTTTCGTTGCCACCGAAGAAAAGAAGTTTCACCATTGTTTGGTCGCCATACCAAGCTCCTGAGGCATAGTAAGATAATAGGTCAGAAAAGGCACGTTCGAGGTAACCGTCAGAGTTCACTTTCGACACACGAGCATCAAAAGCAAAACCGCTTGGCATGATGCCTGTACCTATTTTCGCCTCTTCGCGGAAGGTGTTGTACATACCCCCATTGAATGCCAACTGAGCGTATGGCTCAGAGGTAGCTTTAGCGGTCTGCATATTCACCGAAGCTCCAAATGCGGCTGCGCCATTGGTCGAGGTGCCTACTCCGCGCTGAACCTCAACGCTATTGGTTGAAGAGGCAATGTCGGTCATATTCACCCAAAATACGGTTTGCGACTCCGAGTCGTTGAGTGGTACGCCATTCACGGTGGTGTTAATACGCGTATGGTCAGTGCCACGAATACGGAAATAGGTGTAGCCAATGCCCAATCCATCATCGGAAGTAGCCACAAGCGAAGGTGTCATTTGTAATAAGAAAGGAAGATTTACACCAGTATTGGTGAGTTGGAGAGCCTCCGATTTTATCTCTTGTTTGGCAAGAGTGCCAGAGTTGTTAATACGAGTTGAGGTAATGGTAATCTCCTCTAAATCGGCATGTTGAGTTTCGGTGGAATCGTTGTAGTATTTCACTACAGGGTCGGCTTGAAGAGCCAAACATGTTGCCAGACAAGCAACGAGAGTAAAGAGTAGTTTTTTCATTTCCATTGAACATTAATGTATTAGTAATCATAATGCTCAACTAATAGGAGATAGTAGAAAATAAAAAAAGTAGTAAGTCTTATTCGCTTTAAGTTGTAAGATTTCTTACGACTTGCTACTTATTACTTGCTACTATAGGTTTCGAACTTCTTCCCTTGGCAGCATAACCTGCCCAGGTTCAAAGGGTTTAATCTCAGCCACAAAAAGTTTAGAGATTAGAGATTAAAGATTAATGCCAGATGGCTCTTTCAACTCTTAACTCTCAACTTTCAACTTTTCGGGGCACCCCCATAGTTAAGACGATGCAAAGATAGGTATTTTTTTGTATATGTGCAAGTGCTTTTTTTGTTTTTTGCAGATGGTAGAATAAAAGATAGTGTTTATTCGTAAAAAAGAGACGCAATATATTGCGTCTCTACATATTTATCAGAGATGAATAATGAATTTATAATAATCGTCCGTTGTCGTGCCAATCGCCGTAGATAATGTTTTGGTGGGTTTGGGTGATGAAACGGTTGAGTTTGGTTTGATATTCTAATTTGCGGTGGCGGTAGTATTGTATGTTGCCGATGCGGATGCGTTGATATAGAGGTGGAAGTGCTTGGAAGTTTTGCCATACTATGGGGTCGGATTGTAGTAGAGCAAGGATGTCTTCTTCTATTATAAAAGGTGTATCGAAGTCGGCAGGGAGGGTGGCGCGACCTGCATCGGTCATAAGTCCGAGGCGTTCAAGACGACGTACTCGCTCTTTATTGAGTTCGGTCCAATGGCTTGTTTTGCGACGTGGCGAAAAACGTTGATATGTGATGCCATCGGCACATTTTGTAGTGGAGTCGATCCAACCAAAACAAAGGGCTTCCTCGACAGCATCGAGGTAGAGTACGCCATTGTTGGTCTTACCTCGTGTGACAGATAACCAACACTCTTTTTGGGTGTCGTGATTGTCAATGAGCCATTTGCGCCAATCTTCTCGGGTGGTTAGGTTTAAGCGTAGTGTTATTTCCATAATTAGGTATTTGACCCCTTCCGCTCTTTGAGCTCGTCCCCCTAAGACAGGAGGACAATAGAGATGGTTGTTTGTGTATTACAAAAAAAGAGATTAACTCAAGGAGCTAATCTCTTTTTCTGTTGTCTCACGAGGATTCGAACCTCGACAGACAGAACCAAAACCTGTAGTGCTACCATTACACCATGAGACAATTTTTGCTTAAGTGAGAGCAATGAAGCTTGTTTCAATTGCCGAGTGAGGCAAAAATCAGCGTTAGCTAATCATTTGCTTTATCTCTCAAAAGCGATGCAAAGTTACGACTTTTTATTGGATTGTCCAAATATTTTTGTAATTATTTTCAAAGTTTTTTATAAATTGTTGTTTTATAGTGTGTTGGTGTTTAAAGTTAAATGGTTTATGTTGGATTTTTACTCAAATTTGTCGTTTTTAGCTTTTAATTTTCAATTTTCAACTTTCAATTTTTTCTTATTTTTGGAGAGTTTTGAATGAAAGTATGTGAATTGTTACGCCAATTGCGATAATAATTAGGAGTGTTTTTAGCCAAATTGGGTTTACGATGTATGCTGAAAGTAGGATTGTAGCCCACAATGTAGATACGGAAATTATTTTTGCACGGAGAGGAATAGCGCGGTGGATGAGGAAATTTTGGATGTAGGGACCATATATTTTATGGTTGAGTAGCCAATCGCGCCAGCCTGAGTTGGCTTTTAGAAATAGCCATGAGGCGAGTAAAAGGAATGGAGTGGTTGGAAGTACGGGTAGGAACATACCGAGCGAGGCAAGTCCTATGCAGGTGAAAGCTATGATGTTTAAGATGATTTTCATGTTTTTTTATTTTTATTTTAGACAGAATGACATAAGAACATAATTTCTTTTTTTTTTGCATACGTCTCGCTGAAACTTTGTTTCATCTTTACAGAAGAATGACATACCATTTTTCGCCTTTGGCTTAAGGCTGTTGGTTCGGTGTTAGTCTTTTTTCTGACATGAAGATATGAGGGCATGATTTTTTATCAAATTGTGCAGATTGACTATGATGATTGCAAATATGAGGCGGGGTATTACGAGGTAGTACCAGGCGACACCGAGCATGCAGAATATGGCGGTGTCTTCGATGAGGGAGTGGTTTACACAAATGTGTAGGTTGATGCGGTGTAGTTCTTCGCGGTTGGCTCCAGACTCTTCGATTTCTTGTGCCATAATGCCAGCTCCATAGGTGAGACCTACGATTTGCGCTACGAGCCAAAGGAATGCGCTATCGGGTTGAAGTCCGCAAAGACGCATGAAGGGAGCGAGTGGTCGGGCTATTTTGTTGATTATGCCATAACGTTTTAGTAGGAATTGTCCGTACATTAGGGCTGTGATTATTAGTATAATTTTGATACAAAGAGATAGAGTGTTGGTGATCCAGTTTATAAGGGTAGTTTGTAGGGTTAGTATTTGTTGTGTTTGTAATTGTGCATTGTGCATTGTGTATTGTGCATTCATTTCGTTTGGTAGTATGAGGTTGAGTAAGATACCTCCAAGTATGCTGAAAGTTATGCGGATGACGAGAGTTTGCCAAAAAGGAGTGCCAGAACGGCGTTGGACGGCACACTCGATTGGTAGGTTGTGTGTGATGAGGCACATGAGTGCCAATATTGTAATTTCGCGTAGAGTGAGTGGGAGTGTGGCAATGATGGCAATGGGGGCGTATAGAGGTAGGAAAAGAGATGAGAAATAGACTATGGCAGCATTGCCTTGGAGCCCGATGAGTTGAAAAAGAGGGGCTGTGTAGGTGGAAATCCATTCAATAACTCCATAAAAATCAAGTAACGTAACTACGAAAGATACGGGGATTATGATTCGTATAATCCAAAGTGCGGTTTTTAGTGCGTTACGGAGAATTGTCATAATGAGGAATTGGGAATGAGGACTGAGGAATGAGGAATGAGGAATTGGGAATGAGGAATTATTTATTGTGCATTGTGCATTGTGCATTATGAATTAATATTGGTGTTGTCTAAAAATAAGAAAGGGTAGCCATCGCGGCTACCTCAATCTCTTCTTAACCTTAAATCTAATACCATGAAAAACACGATGCAAAGTTACGACTTTTTGTTGAAAGTACAAAAAGTATTTTGCTATAAATTTAAGGTTTTAACTTTATTTAACTTTATTTATAATTTATGTTTAAGTGGTACATTATGAATGCAAACATATCTGCTGTTTCTTCGATTTGTTTGCTTATAGGTTTGCCAGCACCATGTCCAGCATTTGTTTCAATGCGAATGAGTTTAGGTGCGTTGCCTGTATTTGAGGCTTGTAGTGTAGCGGCATATTTGAATGAGTGAGCAGGAACAACACGGTCGTCGTGGTCGGCTGTAGTAATTAGAATTGCTGGGTATGGGGTGCCGTCGTTTTTGATATTGTGGATAGGTGAGTAGTTGAGTAGATAGCGGAACATTTCTTCGCTTTCTTCGCTTGTGCCGTAGTCGGGAGCCCAGTTCCAACCGATGGTGAATTTGTGGTATTTAAGCATATCCATTACTCCGACTTGAGGTATGGCAACGGTGTAGAGGTCAGGACGTTGATTGACAACTGCGCCTACAAGGAGGCCACCATTAGAGCCACCCATGATGGCAATTTTGCCGATAGATGTGTAGTTTTGTTCTATCATATATTCAGCAGCCGCAATGAAGTCGTCGAATACGTTTTGTTTTTGCATTTTGGTGCCGGCGAGGTGCCAATCTTCGCCATATTCGCCACCACCACGGAGGTTGACAACGGCGTAGATACCACCATTTTCGATGAATGGGATGCGAGAAGTAGAGAATGAAGGGGTGAGGCTGATGTTGAAACCGCCATAACCATATAGAAGGACAGGGTTGTTGCCATCTTTGACAATGTCTTTGCGATGGATTAGGAATACTGGGATTTTTGTGCCGTCTTTAGACGCAAAGAATTGTTGGTCAACGGCATAGTCTTCTGGATTGAATTTGAGTTCAGGAGCGAGATAGAGTGTAGATTCGTTAGTTTTTATGTCGTAGCGGTAGATGCTTGTAGGTGTGATGTAAGAAGAGAAAGAGTAGAATATTTCGTCGTCGTCTTTGCTTCCAGTGAAACCAACGCTACCAAGAGTAGGGAGTTTGACCTCTTGGATTCGGTTGCCGTTGTAGTCATAAACGTAGGCATGGTCAGAGGCGTCTTCGGTGTAAGTGACGATGAAGTGACCAGCGATAGCTTCGCATCCGTTAAGAGTGTTTTCGTTTTCAGGTATTACATCCTCCCAATATTCGCGGCTTGGGTTGTTGATGTGGGTGCGCATAATTTTGTATTTAGGCGCATTGTCGTTAGTGAAGAAGTAGAGATAGTCGCCTATTTTCTCGATGAAATATTGTTCGTATTCGTCGTTGTTGGCGATGAGGGTGAAATCGTTTTTGGTAGATTTTAAGTTTTTGAAGAATAGACGATTGCCATTGTGTGCACCAGATTCGTAGATGAACATTATCTCTTCGTCGTCGCTTACAGAACATGAGTAGAAACGGCGAGGGTACTCGGGATTTTGATATATTAGAAGATCTTCGTTTTGAGGAGTACCAAGGCGGTGGTAGTAGATTTTGTGGTTTTCGTTGACGTTAGAAAACTCTTTCCCTTCGACAGGTGCGTCGTATGCGCTGTAGTAGAAACCGTTGCCATGCCATTGTATGCCAGTGAATTTAGCCCAGAGGATGTGGTCGTTGAGATGTTGGCGAGTTTCGAGGTCGATTACGAAAATTTCTTTCCAGTCGCTACCTTTGCGAGAAATGGTGTAGCCCAAATAGCGTCCGTCGTTGGAAAAACTGATTTTGTCGAGTGCAACAGTGCCATCGTTAGATAGTGTGTTTGGGTCGAGAAGTACTTCGGGGGTGGCATCTAATGTTTCCTTAGTGTAAAGAACGCTTTGATTTTGAAGTCCGTCGTTTTTGAAAAAATAGTATTTGCCATGTTTTTTGCTTGGAGTGCCGATTTTTTCGTAATTGATGAGTTCGGTCAAGCGTTGATTGAGTTTTTGGCGGAAAGGGATTTGAGATAAGTGGTTAAAGGTGATTTCGTTTTCGGCTTTTACCCATGTAGCCACTTCGGCAGTAGTGTCGTTTTCCATCCAAGAATAAGGGTCGTGGATTTCAGTGCCAAAATAGGTGTCGATGGTGGTGGCTTTGCGAGCTTCGGGGTACGCAATAGTTTGTTTGTTGTTAGTGCAACATGATAAGCCTAAGGTTGTTGCAATCATGGCGATGAATAGTTTGTTTGTTTTCATATTTTAAGATTTAAGATGTGAGACGCGAGATATGAGATTTTAAATTGGTGCGTTGTGTTTAATTGTATGCAAAGATACAAAAAAGTTTATATAAGAGGGTAGTGTTTATGATTTTTTGTGTTTGTGGTGAATGTTTTTGACTAAATTTATGAAGAATTATGGTGAAAATGTGAAGATTGGGTATTTTGTATGGGTTAATTTTTATTAAAAATACAATAGATTGTTGGGGGTGTTGAAAAAATGTGTTTTTAGAGTGTATTTCTATATGTTTATGGGATTTTACACCACTTATTTGTATTATGGAGTTAATTGATTGTTATATAGTGTTTTATGTTGTTGTTTTGTGTTGTGTGGGTAAATGGCTTAAGTAGTTGATAATTAGTGTTAATAACTTGTTAATAACTTTTTAGGTGGGGAATAGTGGGGAATTGAAATATTTTTCGTAACTTTACATCGTAATTAAAAAAGTTTGGAGTTGAGAGTTTGGAGTTTAGAGTTTGGTGATGATTTGTGTGGTGTAAATAATTGATAATTAACGATAATTGATATATGAATTATGAAGACATTTCTTGGTAAAATAGAAGCGAAGATAGATGTGAAGGGGCGTGTATTTGTGCCATCTGTCTTCCGAAAAGTGTTCTCGGAGGAGGATAGGGAGCGTATTGTGGTGCGTATGGAGGCTGATGAAAAGTATCTTGTGGTTTATCCTGAGAGTGTTTGGAATAAACAAGTTTTGGATTTACAGTCGAAATTGAATGAATGGGATCCGGAGGATCAGATGTTGTTGATGCAGTTTGTGGGTGATGCTGAGATGTTGGAGTTTGATGCGCAAGGGCGTGTGTTGTTGCCTAAAAGATTGCAAGTGCGATTAGGTGGAGATAGTGAGTTGATTTTTGTGGGTATGGTTGATAGATTTGCGTTGTGGAGCAAGTCTATGTATGAAGAGAAGTTTGCAATGAAAGAGACGTTGAGTGAGAGATTGAAGATGTTGGGAAGTAAATGAGGAATTAGGAATTAGGAATGAGGAGTGAGGAATGTGTAATTGTTTATTGTCTAATTAATTATGAATTGTGAATTATGAATTGTGAATTAAATACATATCATGTTCCGGTTATGTTGTCGGAGTGTTTGGATGGTTTGAATATTAAACCTGATGGGATTTATGTTGATTTGACTTTTGGTGGGGGCGGGCATTCGCGTGCAATATTGGAGCGTTTGGGTGAGAATGGGCATTTGTATTCGTTTGATCAGGATTTGGATGCGATGAAGAATGCTTTTGATGATAAGCGTTTTGTGTTTGTGAGAAGTAATTTCAGATACTTGAAAAACTTTTTGAAATATTATGGTGTTGAGAAAGTAGATGGTATATTGGCTGATTTGGGAGTTAGTTCGCATCACTTGGATGATGAGACTCGTGGGTTTTCGTTTCGTTTTGAGGGTCAGTTAGATATGAGGATGAATACGGCGGCAGGTAAAACGGCGGCAGACGTGTTGAACGAATATAGTGAAGAGGAATTGGCGAATGTGTTTTATTTTTATGGTGAGTTGCAACAGAGCAGGAAATTGGCTAAAGCGATAGTGAAGGCGAGAGGTGAGGCGGAGTTTGATGATATTGCTCGATTTATGGAAGTGGTAAAACCATTTTTTAAGCACGAACGAGAGAAGAAAGATTTGGCAAAGGTGTTTCAGGCGTTGAGAATAGAGGTGAATAGAGAGATGGATGTGTTGAAGGAGATGTTGACGCAAGTGCCAGAGGTGTTGGCTGAAGAAGGGCGATTGGTGGTGATGACGTATCATTCGTTGGAGGATAGATTAGTGAAGAACTTTATAAAAACAGGTAATTGTGAGGGTAAGCAGGAGAAAGATTTTTACGGAAGGGTGATTGCTCCGATGCAGGCGGTGAATAATAAGGTGATAGTGGCGTCGGAAGAAGAGGTAGAGAGAAATCCGCGAGCGAGATCGGCGAAGCTTAGGATAGGGAGTAAGGCGTAAGGAATAAGGAATAGGGAATAAGGAATAGGGAATAAGGAATAAGGGATAAGGAATAGGGAGTAAGGAGTAAGGGGTTATCGGACTAGTCAGATAAGTTAGATACTCAATTTTTCAACTTTTTAATGTAATAACGTGAATCTATTTAAATTTAGACAAAAACAAAAAAAAGAGCAATCGAAGCCTACGATTATAGACTCGAATGATGATAAATCCAGTGTGATTACATTGGTGAGGGAGTTTATTGCAGGTGATGTATTTTTGAAGGAGGCGGTGCAAAAGCAATTTTTATATGTATTGTTGTTGGTCGTTTTGTCGTTGGTTTATATCAATAATAGATTCCTGTATGAACGTCAGTTGCGGGAGATTGCAAGTTTGAGAAATGAAGTGGTGGATTTGCGTTATAGATCGCTCACTATATCGAAAGAGGTGAAGCAGGCGGGGCGTCGCACGATGATAATAGAAGCGTTGAAGTCGCATGGAAGTGATTTGGAAGAGGCTACAAAACCTATTATAATAATTGAGAATTAAGAGATATGGCATTAAGAAAATCTATAGTAAACCGTTTCACAATTGTGTATATTGTGGTGGCAATGCTTTTTTTTGTGGCAGTGCTACAGATGTTGCGTGTAATGACGGTTGATCGGGCTGATTGGTTGGCGGAAGCAGCGAAATTGGAACGCAAAGATAGAGTGGAGATACCAGAGAGGGGGAATATGTATGATGCTGATGGTAATTTGATTACAGCAACTATACCTTATTATTCATTATATATGGATTTGGGTGTAGATGCGTATACGACATCAAAAGGACAAAAACGTTATCAAGAGAATATAGATTCGTTGTGTATTTGTTTGTCGCAAAAATTTGGAGATAAGTCGCCACAAGAGTATCGTCGCATGATAGATGCTGCTTTTGTTAAGGGAAATAGACGATTGAGATTGTATCCTAAAAAGGTGTCGTATATCGATTTAATGGAAATTAAGACATTTCCGTTGTTTAGAGCAGGAAAGTATAAGAGTGGTTTTTTTGCTGAGGAGTTTTCGAATAGAGAAAATTTGTATGGGTCGTTGGCAAATCGTACGATAGGTGATATTTATGGTAGTGGCGGACGTGGTCAGTATGGTTTGGAGTTGGCATATGATTCGTTATTGGCAGGAGAGCCAGGTTTGTCGAAAGGACATTTGGTGGGTACAGATAAATGGGTGTTTGTCGAAGAGAAGGCATCGAAACGTGGAGCAGATATCTATACAACAATAGATATTGAGATGCAAGATATAGCAGAAACAGTGTTGCGTGAGAAATTGGATGTTATCAAGGCTAAAAATGCTTGCTTGGTGTTGATGGAGGTGAAAACAGGTGAGATTAAGGCGATGGTGAATTTGCAACGATGTGGAGATGGTAGTTATACAGAAGGGTGGAATATGGCTGTGGCGGATTTGTCGGAACCGGGTTCAACGTTTAAGACTATGAGTTTGATGGTGGCATTAGACCATAATGTTTGCGATACAGCCGATACGTTTAATATAAATAATGGTGTGTGGATGTTTCATAAAAGTAGGATGACTGACCATAACTGGCGTAAGGGTGGGTATGATACTTTGTCGGTAGCTGGAATTTTGGCACAATCGAGTAATGTGGGTGTGAGTAGAATTATAGATGAGCATTATAAAAACGACCCAATGAAATTTATTGATGCAGTGAAAGCTACAGGTTTTGCCGATAAATTGGAATTGGGAATACCAGGTACAGCAGCACCAACAATACCAACGCCTAAAAGTAAGAGTTGGAGTGGTGTAACGTTGCCTTGGATGTCAATTGGTTATACCGTACAAGTACCACCTATTTATACATTGAATTTCTATAATGCAATAGCCAATGGCGGTAAAATGATGCGTCCTTATCTCGTAAAAGAGATACGTCGTGATGGACATTTGGTGTTGAAAAATAGTCCAGAAGTCGTAAAATCAAGTATTTGTAAATCATCGACATTAAAGAAGGTGCAAGGGATGTTGGAGGGTGTGATTGAGTATGGTACGGCTAAATCAAATAAATCGGAAGAGTTTGCTATTGCAGGTAAAACAGGTACTGCCCAATTGGGTTATGGTAAGGGTGGTGTAACAAAACACCAAGTGAGCTTTTGTGGTTATTTCCCAGCTGATGAACCAATGTATTCTTGTATAGTGGTAGTGAAAGAGCCACAAATGAATCCTGCTGCAGCCTTTATGTGTGGCGATGTATTCAAAAAAGTGGCAGAGCGTATTTATGCGCAAGAGCGAGAAAAAGATATTGACGATTTAGTGCGTTGGGAAGGTGATTCGATTCATCCATACAATTTGCCAAGAGTGAAAGCAGGTTCGAGAGAGTTGGTTGAGGAGGCAATGGATGAGTTAGATTTAGATTATCAAAAAGATAAATCAGATTGGATTTCATTGTCGAAATCTACCGAATATAACGAATTAGTGGTTGATGCGCGTCCTGTATTGACTAATCTAGTACCAAATGTTGTGGGTATGGGTGCTGCTGATGCTGTTTATTTGTTAGAAAGTTGTGGAATGCACGTGCAATTATATGGTAAAGGACGTGTAGTGCGTCAGTCAATCATGAACGGACAGAATATAGTAAAAGGTTCGACTATTACATTAACACTTAGATGATATAATGAGGACTTAGGAATGGGGAATGAGGAATTTTCGTTAATAACTAAACATTAAATAAAATGTTGCTTTCTGAAATTGTTAAAGGAGTAGAATTGGTAGAGCCAATATCTGCTGACATCGAGATTAAAAATATCGAGTTTGACTCACGCAAAGTGGGTGTAGGCAGTATGTTTGTTGCCACTCGTGGCACAGCTGTTGATGGTCACGATTTTATAGCTAAGGCAATTGAGGCTGGTGCTGTTGCTGTTGTGTGTGAAGAGTTTGATAATGCACAATGCACAATGAACAATGCACAATGCAAAATTCACAATCGGTTTAATTAAGTAATGTGTTGATTGTGAGGGTGAAAGACAGCGCAGAAGCGTTAGGTCGTATGGCAAGCAATTTCTATGGTCGTCCTTCAGAGCAGTTGACTTTAGTCGGAGTTACAGGCACTAATGGTAAAACTACAATTGCCACATTATTATATCAACTTCACCGCGCATTAGGTTATAAAGTGGGTTTGTTGTCAACTGTATGTAATTATGTGGACGACAAAGCAATAGAGTCAACTCACACGACACCTGATGCATTGGCATTGAATGCTTTGTTGGCAGAAATGGTCGAAGCTGGATGCCAATATGCATTTATGGAAGTTAGTTCTCACTCTGTAGATCAACGTCGTATAGCAGGATTGAAATTTGCAGGGGCTATTTTCACTAACCTAACACGCGACCATATCGACTATCACAAGACATTCGATAACTATTTGAAAGCCAAAAAACGTTTCTTTGACGAATTGCCTAAAGGCGCATTTGCAATAGTTAACGTTGATGATAAAAATGGCATGGTAATGTTGCAAAATACTCGTGCCG
This sequence comes from Paludibacteraceae bacterium, assembly GCA_017467185.1. Taxonomy (GTDB): domain Bacteria; phylum Bacteroidota; class Bacteroidia; order Bacteroidales; family Paludibacteraceae; genus Aphodosoma. Next base: position 57,343 of record JAFTSS010000083.1, read on the forward strand.
ACAAAAAAACATACAGCGTGCGCAGTTTAGCCGATTTCACAGCTCGCATCTTAGAAGCCTCGTTCGATGGTATGTTGCTCAACGTTTGCAATCGCGAAGTGTTTATGCCATTTGTCGGACGTTTCAACGCCTATAATCTTCTTGCCGTATATGGTGCAGCTGTATTGTTAGGTGCTGACGCAGAGGAGGTTTTGCGTATATTATCAATGGCGAAAGCCGTATCGGGCCGATTTGAATCAATTAAAATGCAAAAAGGCTTCACAGCCATAGTTGATTACGCACACACACCTGACGCCCTCACAAACGTGATAGATACAATCAACGAAATTCGCAATGGTGCAGGCAAACTCATCACCGTCGTAGGTTGTGGTGGCAATCGCGATAAAGGCAAACGACCAATGATGGCGCGTGAGGCAATTAAAGGTAGTGATAAAGTGATATTTACAAGCGACAATCCTCGTAAAGAAGACCCACAAGCCATCCTCGACGACATGACCGCCGAATTAGATGCCACAGAGATGCGCAACGTCTTAGTAATCGTTGATCGCCGTCAAGCCATTCGCACGGCATGTCAGTTAGCCGATGCTGGCGACGTAGTTCTCGTAGCAGGCAAGGGACACGAAAATTATCAAATCATAGGTGACGTAAAACACCATTTCGACGACCGCGAAGTACTCTTAGAGTGTTAATAATTAGATAAATTAGGCAATAAGACCAATTAGCCTAATTAGATTAAATAATTTAACTTTCAACTCTCAACTTTCAACTTTCAATTTATATATATGTTCTACTACTTATTTAACTATCTCGACAAAACATTCGATCTACCTGGTGCAGGTATGTTCAACTTCATCTCGTTTCGTGCAGGTTTAGCATTTATCACTGCATTGATATTTTCAACCTTAGTGGGCAAAAAAATCATTGATAAATTGCAACAACTCCAAATTGGCGAAACCATTCGTGACCTCGACCTCGAAGGACAAATGAGCAAAAAAGGTACACCAACAATGGGAGGCATCATCATCCTACTCTCTATTTTGGTTGCCAACCTATGTTTTGGCGTTCTTCACAATGTCTATATGATATTGATGCTCATCACAACCATTTGGTTAGGAGCCTTAGGTTTTGCCGACGATTACATCAAGGTATTCAAGAAAAACAAAGAAGGCTTGCATGGCAAATTCAAAATCGTAGGGCAAGTAGGTATTGGTCTTATCGTAGGCTTAACACTATACTTAAGCCCTGATGCAGTCATTCGCGAAAATGTGTCAACAAATTTTGATAGAGATACATATACAGAGGTAGTAGAATATAGTAGTGAAGAGATAAAATCAACAAAAACAACCATCCCATTCTTCAAAAACAACAATCTCGATTATGCCGATTTGTTTGATTGGGCAGGCGAGCACAAACAAATGTTGGGTTGGATATTTTTCGTAATCGTAACAATATTTGTCGTAACAGCAGTTTCAAATGGAGCCAATCTTACCGACGGATTAGACGGATTAGCAACCGGCACATCTGCTATACAAGGTGCAGCATTAGGCATATTAGCCTATGTATCAAGTAACGTCAACTATGCAGGCTACCTTAATATAATGTATATTCCAGGTGCAGGCGAGTTAGTAATATTTGCCGCAGCATTCATCGGTGCAACAATCGGTTTCCTCTGGTTCAATAGTTACCCAGCACAAGTATTCATGGGCGATACAGGCTCGTTAGCATTAGGTGGTATCATTGCAGTATTTGCAATCGCTATACATAAAGAGTTGTTAATCCCAATCTTAAGTGGTATATTTTTGGTCGAAAGCCTTTCGGTTATCATGCAAACAGCATATTTCAAATACACTAAAAAGAAAACAGGCGTCGGTCGTCGCATATTCAAAATGGCACCATTGCACCACCACTTCCAAAAAGCAGGCAATGCAGGTATTGATGCCGTATTCCAACGCCCACTCAAACCACTTCCAGAGTCAAAAATCACAGTTCGCTTTTGGATGATAGGTATTCTACTCGCAGTTTTAACAATCATTACACTAAAAATACGATAAAACATAACTGAATGTAATGAAGCATTTTTAATTATGAATTATGAATTGTGAATTATGAATTCAAGAATAGTAGTATTAGGTGCAGGCGAAAGTGGCGTAGGTAGTGCCATCCTTGCACAAAACAAAGGTTTCGACGTGTTTGTGTCTGATATGTCAGCCATCAAACCACAATATAAAGCAGAATTAGAAAAACGCAACATCCCATACGAAGAGAAACAACACACCGAAACGTTGATTCTCAATGCCGATGAAGTGATAAAATCGCCAGGTATTCCCGAAAAAGCCCCTATTATCAAGGCTTTGCGAGCACAGAACACTCCTATTATTAGCGAAATAGAGTTTGCCGGTCGATATACAAATGCCAAAACAATCTGTATCACAGGTAGTAATGGTAAAACAACTACAACAATGCTCACTTATCACATCTTGTGTGAGGCAGGCTATAAAGTAGGTTTGGCAGGCAACGTAGGCAAGAGTTTTGCATGGCAAGTGGCTGAACAAGAGTTTGATTACTATGTGATAGAATTATCAAGTTTCCAATTAGACGGAATGTACGACTTCCGTGCCGATGTAGCAATTTTATTGAACATTACGCCCGACCATCTCGACCGCTACGAATACAAATTCCAAAACTACATCGACTCTAAATTCCGCATATTGCAGAACATGACCAAAGAGCAAACCTTCATCTATTGGAGCGAAGACCCAGTGATTAAGGCAGAATTAGAGAAACGAGAAATAATGGCTTCGCAGGCGCCTTTTATAGATACGAGATGTGAGATCCGAGACGCAAGATATGGCGCACAATATTTGATAGACACAGATGAGTTAATTTTTGGATTTGAAGAAGAGTTAAGAATTAAAACTGAAGAAATAACAATAAAAGGTAAACACAATATGTATAATTCAATGGCAGCTGCAGTAGCAGCAAATATAATGGGCGTGAAGAACGAAACAATCCGTCGCTCACTTGCAACTTTCCAAGGCGTAGAGCACCGTTTGGAGTATGTGGCTACCATTCGTGGTGTGCGTTACATCAACGACTCTAAGGCTACAAACGTAAATTCTTGTTGGTATGCTTTACAGAGCATGAAAACACCTGTGGTATTGATACTTGGCGGTACCGACAAAGGCAACGATTACAGCGAAATAGCCGATTTAGTACGCGAAAAAGTCCATACCCTCATATTTATGGGCTTAGACAATAAAAAACTCAATGAATATTTTGGCTTGAATACAAATTGCAAAATCATAGATACAGATAATCTTGCCGATGCAGTTAAAGCTGCATACGATGTTGCACAAAAAGGTGATACAGTTCTTTTGTCGCCATGTTGTGCAAGTTTCGACTTATTCAAAAACTACGAAGACCGTGGCGAACAATTCAAGCAAGCTGTAAAACAATTATAATAATAAACCTTTAACTATTGACTGTTGACTATTGATTGTTGACACGAACGAAGTGAGTATAGTATGAATAAATTTTTGGCAAAAACATTGCAGGGAGATAGGGTAGTATGGACAATATTTCTGTTTTTGTTCATAATATCTATAGTTGAGATGTTTAGTGCATCAAGTATGTTGGTGCATTGGAGTGGTTCTGTGCAGGGACCAATATTGCGTCATGTTATGTTTTTTGTTGTAGGTTTTATGGCGTTGATGATAGTGCAATTAGTTGATTTCAAGTATATTCGTTTGTTGGGATATGTTGGATTGGCAGCTTCGTGGATGTTGCTTTTATATACTTCGTTTTTTGGCGGTGTAGAGCAAGCTGGTGCTGCGCGTTGGATTGATATAGGTGGATTTAGATTTCAGCCATCTGAGATTGCTAAGTTATCTTTGATTGTTGTTGTAGCAGATATGGTTGAGCGAATGCAAAATGAAGAGCGTCAGAATAAATTATTTTGGTATGTGATAGGAATTATTGTTATCACATGTGGTATGATTTTTACTGAAAACTTCTCAACAGCGGCTCTTTTGTTTGTGATAACAATGACAATGATGTTGATAGGTGAGATAAATTGGCGTAAATTGCTGGCGGTTTGTGCTGGTGTGGTGGGAGTTGTTATGATTATATTGTTAATGGCTTGGATTATACCTGATGACATTTATTACAATAGTGGGAGTCCTGTATTAAAAAAATTAGAACGTGCTAAGACTTGGGTTGCTCGTATTGAGAATTTTGCAGGTGATGAAGAAACTTTAAGTAGATTTAAAGTTACTGATGATAATTTCCAAGAGAATCATGCTCAAATGGCTATTGCTCGTGGCGGATTTTTGCCAAGCGGTCCAGGTACAAGTGTAGAAAGTAATTATTTGCCAGAAGCCTTTTCCGATTTCATTTTTGCTATTATTGTCGAAGAGTTGGGTTTCTTTATTGGTATATTTGTTATGTTCCTGTATTTGTGGCTATTGTTTAGGGCAGGTAGAGTTGCACGACAATCCGATTCGCTATTTTGTGCTATATTGGTGATAGGCGTAACGTTATTGATTGTGTTGCAGGCTTTTGTGCATATTGCTGTATCGGTACACTTAATTCCAGTTACGGGGCAACCTTTGCCTTTGATTAGTCGGGGTGGTACGTCAATACTTGTAAATTGCATCTATTTTGGAATTATCATTAGTGTAACAAAATATATTCAGCAACAAAAATTGGCAAAAGAGATGGTTGCAAAAGCAGTGGTTGAGCCTGTAGAGTCGCAAAAAGTTGATAATCCAGTTGTTGAAGATACTGAAATAATTGAAGAGGTAAATTAAAATAAAAAGTGGTAACCTAATAGCAATAAATCCCTCCGCCCGTTGGGCACCTCCCTTAAAACAGGGGAGGAATATAAGAGCGAGATTTGCTCGGCTACTCGTTACTAAAAATCTATAATATGAAAAAATATTTGATAAGTGGTGGTGGTACGGGAGGACATATATTCCCTGCCGTAAGTATAGCCAACGAACTTCGTCGTCAAGACCCTAATTGTGAAATTCTTTTCGTAGGTGCCGAAGGTCGCATGGAGATGGAACGTGTCCCTGCTGCTGGCTATAATATTGTAGGTTTGAAGGTCGAAGGCTTAGACCGCAAGAATATTTTTCGTAATGTAAAAGTGGTGTGGAACTTGTTGCGTTCTATGGCAAAGGTGCGTGGTATTATTAAAGAGTTCCAACCCGATGTTGCCGTAGGTGTAGGTGGTTATGCAAGTGGTGCTGCATTGAAAGTAGCTCAACAAATGGGTATACCTATTGTGCTACAAGAGCAAAATAGTTTTGCTGGTGTTACCAATAAAATGTTAGCCAAAGGTGCCGAGAAGATATGCGTTGCCTATACAGGTATGGAGCGTTTCTTCCCTGCCGAAAAGATAATTTTGACTGGTAATCCAGTACGCCAAAATTTATTGGCTAAAATAGATAAGCAAGAGGCTTACGAATATTTTGGCTTAAATCCCGATAAGCCTACGTTGATGGTGATGGGAGGCAGCCTTGGTGCTCGCACTATAAATCAAGCTATGATTGCAGGTCTTGAACGCCTCAGAGCATCAGGCATACAAGTCATTTGGCAAACAGGTAAGTTGTATTATGAGATGATAAAGTCGGACTTGTCTGACCGGTCGGACTTGTCTGATATTAAAATTTTAGATTTCCTTTCTCGTATGGATTATGCCTATGCTGTGGCAGATTTAGTTGTTTCGCGTGCTGGTGCAAGTTCTATATCTGAACTTTCGTTGTTGGGTAAACCTTCGATATTAGTTCCTTCGCCAAATGTAGCCGAAGACCATCAAACCCATAACGCACGTGCTTTGTCCGACAAGGGAGCTGCTATATTGGTGCGCGATGTAGAGGCTGTAGATACTATGGTCGATACTGCATTGGCAACAATTGCTTCGAAAGAAAAACTACAATCCCTTTCCGATAATGTACTCAAATTGGCTTACCCAAATTCAGCCGAAAAAATAGTAAACGAAATACTTAAGTTAGGGAATAAGGAATAGGGAATAAGGAATAGGGAATAAGGAAAAGCATAAAAACTTAGTGATTCCGATATTCTCCCCTTGTTTTAGAGGGAACTGACGCAGGAGAGAGCAGAGTTAAGCTTGCTTGTACTATGCCGAACGACAAGGAAGTCGACAAAGTCAGTGGTCGCAGACCGAGGGGGTAAAATAACTTTTAACTTTCAATTTTCAACTTTCAACTTTCAAATTATGAGATATTATTTTCTTGGTATAGGTGGAATTGGTATGAGTGCTATTGCTCGTTACTTCAAGGCAAAGGGTTTTGAAGTTGCCGGTTACGACCGTACATCAACCGTATTGACTCGCGAATTAGAGGCAGAAGGTATAAAGATAAATTATGTAGATGAAGTGGAGGCTATTCCATTGGCATTTCGTGGTATAGATAGTGAAGTTGAAAAACACTCAACTTCTAATTATTCCTCCCCTGTTTTAGGGGAGGTGGCGAAGCCGGAGGGGTTAGAACTCTCAACTCTCAACTCTCAACTTTCAATTCTTGTAGTCTATACACCGGCCATTCCAGCCGATAACAAGCAATATAGATTCTTTGTTGATAATGGTTTTAAGATGATGAAACGCGCTGCTGTGTTGGGCGAAATCACTCGTCTTGAGCGTGGATTGTGTATCGCAGGTACGCATGGTAAGACCACTACTTCGACAATGACCGCACATATCTTAAAACAAAGTCATGTCGATTGTAATGCTTTTCTTGGTGGTATCTCAAAGAATTATACAAGCAATCTTTTGCTTTCGGATAAGAGCGATTTAGTGGTTATTGAGGCAGACGAATTCGACCGCTCGTTCCACCATTTATCGCCATATATGGCAGTAATCACCTCTACCGATGCCGACCATCTTGACATATATGGCACTCACGAGGCATATCTCGAAAGTTTTGCACATTTCACATCGTTGATTGTTGATGGGGGAGTGTTGTTTGTTAAAAAAGGCATTCAATTAGCACCTCGTACATCCGATAAGGTGACAATCTATACTTATTCAGGTTCGGAGCAAGCCGATTTCTATGCTGATAATATTCGTCTTGGCGGTGGTCGTTTAGTGTTTGATTTTGTTACTCCAGAGGAGCGTATTGCTGATGTCGAACTTGGTGTGCCTGTGATGATTAACGTAGAGAATGCCGTAGCAGCAATGGCAGTGGCATATCTTAATGGCGTAACTGCCGATGAATTGCGTGCCTCGATGGCTTCTTTTGCAGGCATTCGTCGTCGTTTCGACTTTCATCTCCGTACTGACAGACTCACTGTTATCGATGATTATGCTCATCACCCAATGGAGTTGGAGGCAAGCCTTAAATCTGTTAATGCTCTCTATGCCGATAAGAAAATAGTAGTAGTTTTCCAACCTCACCTATACACTCGCACTCGCGATTTTTATCATGAATTTGCAGCTGCTTTGTCGCATACCGAGCAGGTGGTGTTGGTCGAAATATACCCAGCTCGCGAGTTGCCTATCGAAGGCGTAACTTCGCAGTTGATTTTAGATGAAGTAACATCGCCTATCAAGCGATTAACCACAAAAGCAGAGTTGATTGATACACTTAAAACGCTTGAATTTGATGTTCTATTGACCGTTGGTGCAGGCGATATTGATACATATATACCACAAATAGTTGAGAGTTTAGAGTATAGAGTTTAGGGTTTAGAGTATAGAGTTTAGGGTTTAGAGTTTATGAAAGTTTGGCAAAAAATATTATTTACCATCTTAATCGCTTCTATTGTGATTGGGTTAGTGTGTTTTATTGCATTTATTGTGCCTTCTGCCGATACACAAAAATGCGAGAATATACATCTTGTGGTTAGTGATTACGATGATTTCAAGTTTATTTCCGACAAAGATGTTAGTGCACAGTTGCAAAATTCGGGAGTATATCCAGTAGGTAAATTACATTCTGAGATAGATTTGACCGAAATAGAGCAGAGTTTGTTAAAACTCAATATGGTGAAAAGTGTGAAATGTTATTTTGCTACTAATGGAGATGTAAATGTGTCGGTTACGCAGCGAGTACCTGTATTTCGAGTGATGGAAGGGGTAGGTAGTTACTATATCGACAATGAGCGCAAACGCATGTCAACCTCAATCAAATTCTCGGCATACGTGCCAGTTGTAACAGGAAATGTAAATTTTGAGTTTGCAACAACCAACTTATACGATTTTGTTGTATATTTGCAGTCTGAAAGTCGTTGGCGTTCAGCTTTCACTCAAATCTATGTTTATCCCGACAATAAAGTAGATTTGGTGCCACGTGTAGGCGACTTTGTGGTGAAAATGGGTTCGTTAGAACGCTATGAATCTAAACTCGAAAAATTAGATAAATTCTTAAAAGTATTGCCAAAATATCACTCTTGGGACAAATATTCGGTCATAAATCTCGAATTCAAAGACCAAGTAGTATGTCGATAATGCATAATTTATAATGCATAATGCATAATTAACCTTTTGCATTAAAAATTATGAAAAAAAATAATCTAAAAAAATATAAGTTGTTAACAAATAAATTCATATTTTCTTAAGGTAGCAATAATTGTGAATTATGAATTATGAATTATGAATTGATAAAAGTATGTTCGTATCAGTAGATTTAGGAAATTCCCGTATAATAATGATGGCTGCCGAGCGTCAAGCCGACGGGACGTTGAAGGTGTTGGCGTTAGAAACTATGGAAACACCTGCCGAGTGTATTCAACATGGTATAGTGAAAAAACCTGCAGATGTAGCATTGTTGTTATCGTCAATGGCTAAAAAAATGGAAAATAGATTGGAAAATCTATTGGGTAAAAAGTATGATATAAATAGTTTTTACACAGCCGTTAATGGTCGTTCGTTACGTTCAGTGCGAGGTCATGTCGATCGTACGTTTTCAACTTCTACTGAAGTAACCTTAGGCGAATTATCTACGTTGCGCAATGATTTGCGTGATAAAATCAATACAGAAAAAGCTATTTATTCTATCACAAACGAAGAATATATCGTTGATGGCGAGTATGTTCGTGAGCCTAATGGCATTGTTTGTCGTGAGATTGGGGCTAATTATTTGATTGTTTTAGGTCGCACTGATATTCAAGATAATTTGGAGAAATGTATTAATCGTGCGGTCCAATTTACTGATGTTAATTGTGATACTTTAGCCCCATTAGCAATGGCTGATGCGGTGTTGTCCGATGAGGATAAATCGGAAGGCGTTGTGCATATCAATTTTGGTGCAACTACCACCTCAGTCGTTGTTTATCAAAATGGCTATTTACGTCATGTCGCAGTAGTTCCGTTTGGCGGTAAACATATCACTAACGACTTGGCAAACGAGGCTTGTGAGTTAAATATAACACCTACAGAAGCAGAATTGCTCAAAGTACAAAAAGGTACACCAATTGACAATTTAGGTGCAAGTGATGTGAACTTAAAAATGCCTTCAAAGCCAGGTTCTGAACCTCGCATTGTGTCGAAACGTGCAATGATTAAAATCATCAATGCTCGTCTTGGCGAGATTGTAGCACTTTGCATGGAAGAGGTTGAGCGTTCGGGCTATGCTGAGCAGTTGCGTGCTGGTGTGGTTGTTACAGGTGGTGCTTCGCGTATGGCAGATTTTAAAGAGTTTATCGAACAAAAAACAGAGATGAACGTGCGTTTCGGTTCTTTTACTCATCATCTTGATGCCGAATCGGCAGAAAAGTATGCCGATACTGAATATACATTGCTTGTCGGTTTATTGTTGAACGCAACAGATGAATGTATTACTGAACGCAAAACGGTAGAGACAGAAAAAGATAAACCAATTGCACCTAAAAAAGAGAAAAAAGACCCATTTTGGAAAAGAATTAGTGTAGGTACATTATTTGATGACCCAGACGAACCAACGATAAAATAAATGTGAAATTTAAAAGTTGAAATTTGAAAGTTAATCAATGATGTATGGTAAATTTCAAATTTCAACTCTCAATTTTTGCGATAAGCGAGAGCAACGGAGTTCACTTCAGTTGCCGAGCGGAGCAAAAATCATGAGCGAAGCTAATAACTTTCAACTCATATGACTGATTTAACAAAACAATATATTATGGCTGATAAATCAAATTCAATTATCAAAGTAGTCGGCGTAGGTGGTGGCGGTGGTAATGCCGTTAATCATATGTATAATCAAGGAATTGAAGAGGTTTCATTTGTGGTATGTAATACCGACCAACAAGCACTTATTCATTCTCCTGTGCCCAATAAAATATTGATAGGTGAAGGGCTTGGTGCGGGCAATAAACCATCTGTGGCTTTGGCGGCTGCAGAGGCCGCGCGTGACGAAATTCGTAAAATGCTCGATGATGGCACTAAGATGGTATTTATTACTGCTGGTATGGGTGGTGGTACTGGTACTGGTGCGGCTCCATTTGTAGCTTCTATTGCGCGTGAATTGGGCATTCTTACTGTTGGTATTGTTACAATCCCTTTCCTTTTTGAAGGTAAACGTAAGATTCGTCAAGCTCTTAAAGGCGTTGCTGCAATGAGTGATAATGTTGATGCTTTGTTAGTGATTCATAATGAACGCCTTTGTTCTGTTTATCCTGATTTAGAACTCTCTAATGCCTTCGGACTTGCTGATAATGTCTTGACAAGTGCGGCTCGAGGTATTGTTGAAATAATAACCATTGATGGTCATATTAATGTCGACTTTGCCGATGTTTGCACAATTATGCGCAATGGTGGTGTGGCTATTATGAATTCAGGTTATGGCGAAGGCGCAAATCGTGTTACTGCTGCCATAAATGATGCTCTTGATTCTCCTCTTCTTAATAATAACGATATTCATAAATCTAAGAAGATTTTGCTTAATTTTTATTGTTCTCAAACAAATCCTGTTGTGATGAGCGAAGTTGGTGAAATCAACGATTTTATGGCTCAAATGGGAGATGATATCGAGGTTATTTGGGGGGTTACATTCGATGATGAACTTGGTGATAAAGTAAAAGTTACTCTTCTTGCAACTGGTTCTGAAATGAGTGTTGTCCCTGAAGATTTGCGCGAAGAGTTACGTCGTGAACGTGAAGAGGCTGCTAAATTGGGCAAAAATTCTGAAGATGATGATAATGCAGGTACTGAACAATTAGAAACTACTCGAGAGACTCCAAAGTATGCATGGCAATCAAAGCCTGTTGATTTGATGGACGATTTTAAAAATCAACTTTATGGCACATCGCCAAAAGATGAATCAAAAGTGTCAATTTCGCTCGACCAAATCGATGATGACGACGAAATGCTCCGTTACATGGAAACAGTCCCAGCAATCAAACGAAACTAAACTTTTAATTTAAATAATTGATTTTAACCAAAAGTACAGATTAATTTTATAGGGTGATTAAATTTGTTTATATTTGAATGATTATTATGGCTGAAATAGTTTTTTTAAGTACATGCCTTGCTATTAATTAGTAATTATTTATTCATTGTTATTATTTAGTGCTTGTACTTGAAAATATAGTTCTCCTTACTAAAGTAGATAAATATCTGCTACTTTGTGAGCCTAATAAATTAATTATGTACTTATGTTGAAATAAAAAAAATAATATTATGGCACTATTCGAACAAATTAGCGAAGACATCAAAAAAGCGATGCTCGCACGTAATAAAGTAGAACTTGAAGCTCTACGTGGTATTAAAAAAGAACTCCTTGAAGCAAAAACTTCTAAAGAGAATGCAGGCGAACTTACCGATGCTGTGGCTATCAAGGTAATTCAAAAAATGGCAAAACAAGGCAAAGACACAGCCGAAGTGTTTGCGCAACAAGGGCGCCAAGACTTGGCAGATGAGTATCTTGCACAGGTAGAGGTTTACAACAAATATCTCCCTCAAATGATGTCGGATGCCGAACTCACCGAGGCAGTTAAGGCTATTATAGCACAAGTAGGCGCAACATCGCCAAAAGAGATGGGCAAAGTGATGGGCGTAGCCAGCAAACAACTCGCAGGTAAAGCCGAAGGTCGCGCTATCTCCGACAAAGTAAAAGAAATCCTCAATTCACTATAAAGTAGTGAACACGGCATGCCGTGTCCGCTTGGTTGATTGGACGAATGTTATTGTAGGGACGCACGGTTCGTGCGTCCGCATAATAAGTATGGTTTGTGCATCTTATGACCCAAAGAGATAAGCATAAAAAATCTGCTATTACAATATGTAGTAGCAGATTTTTTGTGTTTTTAGTAGTAAGTAGGTTTAATTATTCATTAAGTCCTTCGTTTTCTTTGCGCAAAAATTCAGTGATGCGTTCGGTGCTTGGTAATTCGAGATGATATTTCGATAAGAACATATTGGCATCAGCTCCCATCATGGTGTATTCAGCCATCTCTTGTCCCACTTCTGAGCAGAGCAATATGCCGATAGGTTCATTGTCGTCGACGAGCATAATGTTTTTGCGATAATAGGCAAGATACATATTCAGTTGTGCTACGTCGGCATAATCCAATCTGTGAGCTTTGAGTTCGATGATGACATGGCGTTTCAATATACGATGATAGAATACCAAGTCTGCCTTATAATATCGGTCGTCGATAAGTAGTTTTTTTTGACGTTCTTCAAAACAGAATCCCATTCCGAGTTCGAGTATAAACTCTTGCAAATTGTCAATTAACGCACTTTCTAAATCCGATTCTTCAACCACGTCTTTTGCTCTGAGACCTAAAAATTCAAATACAAATGGAGATTTAATATCCATTGCCAAAGTTGCCATTTCTGCATTGTTTTGTACCATGCGAGCCAATTCTTCTGGACGTTTGCTCCATCCACTGCGTTCGTAGTAATTAGAGTCAATTTGGCGTTGCAATTCGCGTACACTCCACGTTCCCTTGATCGCCATAGTTTCATAAAAGGCTCGTTTAAGGGGGTCTTTAATAGGTAGTAAAAGTGATAAGTGAGAGAATGATAATTTATTGAATAGCAACTCGGGATTAGTTGATATATTATTTTCTGAATTTTGATGTTTCATCAATTGGGCAGACACAGTCTGCCTAATTGTAATGTTATCTATATCAGCAGGTAGTAATTGGGCAGACATTGTCTGCCTATTTTGAAGTAACGAGTGAGCAAATATTTCTATTTGGTCAACCAGAGGGCGATAAGCGAGATAGAATTGCTTATATAACTTTAAACTGCGATAACTAAATGTTTTTTTATTTTTCAATTTTTCGGAAAGATTCTGCAACAATCTCTCCCCATATTGTGCTCTATCACTTCCATGTTGCTCATATTCCACTATATAATATCCAGTCAGCCAAGCTTTGGCAGTTACATGTCGATTGATTACTAATCGAGCATTATTTTGCAGTGCGTGGTCGGTATATTCAATTTGCTGAACGAGATTATCAAAATTTACGTTATTTTTCATGATGTTCATTTTTTAATGTAGGGACGCACGGCTCGTGCGTCCGATAATCAATAGATGATAGTTACAAACTAAGTTATCTTTTATAACGCAAAGTTACTAAAAAATCCTCTAATAACTAAACAAATAGAGCGAAAAATCACACACAAAAAAGCCACCTCACAGGGTGTGTGTGATGGCGGAAATTATATTCGAAAATTTAATTTACATTCCTTATATCTTCCAATTTAATATAACCCTTAGATGTTAATGCATATCCATTTTCTTTATGATATACATATATGGTAGTATAATCTTTTTCAGAAACACCAGTTTTATTATAATAATGTTCTTTTTTATAATAGTAATACGCTTTATTGCCGCTTTTAGCATAAACTGTATATTTTTCTGGCTCAATCTTTTTATTTTTAAGTTGTGTGTTTTCTGTTACTAAATTTTTGTTTTGGTTTTTTAATGAATTTATCTCCTTCCTTGACTTATTTAATTCAGTTTCTTTTGAAGTTAATGTTTTATTTAATTCTGTTTTTTCAATTTGCAATGTTTCTACCTTTTTATTTAAATTTTTATTAACATCTAAAATGCTATCTCTATAACTAATGAGAAATCCAATTTCATAATGCTGTTGTTCAATTGTAGTTTCATGTTCTGAAACTAAATCATTAAGATTTTTTATATTTTTATCCTGTGTATCTATAATATTCTCTTTATCTACTATATCCCCTTCCAGACGTCGAATGATTGCATTTCTACTATTTACAGAACCTATGCCAATAAGACCTACAATAAACACAATAACTATCAACCAAATAACCAACAAATAATTTTTCTGCTTTTTTTTGAGTTCTGAAATTTCTTGCTTTTGTTTAGTTATTGTTTGTAATGCATTATTTTTTTCTTTATTTAGAGTATTTAAAATATTGCTATATGAAGTTAATGCTTCTGTATTATAATTTTCTCCTTTAGTAATACGAATATTCGAATATTCAAGAATCGCAGTTTTAATATCATTTGTATCTTTATATATAAATTCTTTCCATTCCAATTTAGATGTTGCAAGATTAAGAGGAGGTAATTTTTCAATGTATTTGTTAATTAATAATATTTTGCTGTTAAGGTAATCTGTTATTCTTTGTAGTTCCTCTGTGTGAGCATATAGTTGATTTATTTTAGTTGACAATTTACCTTCTTTTGTAAATTCAAGAATACCTCCTTTTGTGACGATAATAGTAATAACATCTTCAAAAACAGAGAATAATGAATTAAAGTCTTTAATAAACACATCATTAAACACATAACATAATCCAATAAAAGTATTATCTTTCTTTGAAATTTCTTGTGTATAAATATAATAAGTTAAACTTCCATCCCTATGATAAATTATTTCTGATTCAGATTTGCGTGTTTTGCCAATTTGTTCGAATAAGTTATGCGTATAATTATCTGGATATTGAGAATATCCAGATGTAAAATTACCAAAAATATAAACTTCTGCTTTCATTATAAAACATAATATAAAGCATCGAGTTATATGTTAATTATAACTCGATGCATGTTAATTATTTAAGATATAGACTTATAACTTTTCTCTTATCATCAATATTAAATGATTCTACATCTTTTAATGCGCCGTTACCCAATAATAATGGAGCTTGTTCATTATCTGATACAGATGCTTCCACATCGTAACATACATAATCTCCAATTTGTAGTTTTCTTAAATTAACTACTGCATTTTGCACAATACTGCCATCTGCTATTTGTGCACGAGTCATTCCTATTACATCTTCTTCTGAGATATAACCATGTTTTATTAGAGTTCCTAATTCTAATATGGAAATAGCAACTCCTGAACATCCAGTATCAAAAATCATAGGAAATTCAGCGCAATCATTAATTTTCACTTGAACAGTACGAACTCCGCCATATTGTTTAAATGGAATCTCGACCACACCACCATAATTACAATTTTCATCTTCATAATAATAATCACTATACAATGGGTCTGGTTTAGCTTTTTTTCCACCACAAGAAAAACAAGAGGACAATATGGCTACGAGTAGTAATAAACTAAAAAATTTGCTCATTGTTTTTTATATTTAAATTGTTTTGTTACTTTTTTTCCACCTTCTGGAGTATAAGAAATAGTTGCTTTTTCAGGAGTATTATCATCTAGTTTAATTACTTTGACTATTGCACGTGTAGGTGTATGGCTCTTTATTTCAAAACCATGAACCCTCCAAGTCCCTTGTCCATTATAGCCTTTTACGGAAAAAGTATATTCTTTTCCAAGTTCAACTTCTTCGTCATTAGGCGAGATTAGAATTTCTAAAGAATTTTCGGTACCAGAAGTAGATCCTTCTACAGAAATTATTCGAGGAGAATTTTCAACTTTATAAGAACTAACATTGTATGCAATTTCCACTTCTCCTTTGCCTGTTGGTCTTATTTCGATTTCATTGTCAGTCGCTTTACCTTTTGTAATTGTTGCGTTAATAATACTCCACGAACCTTTCCCTGTATAGGTATTTGCTCCTTCTTTGATCCTTACTTTATAATTTTTTGTAGCCGATAAATTTCCTCCATTAAAACCGCTAATATCAATTTTTAAATTGACTTTTTGTGATGCATCTTGCTCACTTGTTTTACGCAAATCAAATATTACAGCATCTTTTTCTTTTATCTGCTGTTTAAGATTTACCAATTCTGTTTTTAAATTCATCAGTTCATCGTTCTTTTTGCCTGATTTACCACCAGTAGGGAATTTAACAAAATGAACCAAAAGAATAGAAGTAAGAACAAGAATAGTGAGAACACCATTAATTATTCCTATTATGAAATTTTTCTTACCATAATAATTAGTTTTTGGTTTATGAATTTCCTCTTTAATACGAAAATACTCAGATAATTTCACAATAGGGTCTTTTATCCTCTCTACTAATTGTGCAATATCACCTTTTTGTTTGTGTTGTGACAACTCTTGATTTTTTTGTTTAATATCTTGTTCTAATGATGCAATCTTCGATTCATTTGCTTTAATAGTATTGTTTAATGATGATATGGTAGTATCTTTTTCTGATATTTTTTTATCTCGTTCAGCTACAACACTATTACTTCTATTTTCTGCATCTTGCATTTTTTTCTCATATTCTTTTTCCAAATTCGATTTATAGTCTGGAGAAAGTATTACTTTTGAATGCTTTTTAAGAGTGGACAACATTATTCCATCCGTAATATCTGCTATATTGCAAATAGGTGCATTTGAAATAGGATTAATAAAACTATTATCTATTTTAATAAATTTTGATGCAACGCAAGTAGATTGTATCAATTGAATTAATCCTTGCTGAAGTCGTTCAATATCTGATTTTTTAGATGCAAAATCAGGAGTATTATATTCATACGTTTCGCCCGTAGGTATTAACAACGAGCCTAAAACATACTTTTTAAATACCATATCAAGCATGTTATAAGCATGTAAAATATCATTATAATACTCATCAAGTCGTAACGTCAAACCAAAATATGAGCCTGAACGACCTTCTGCTCCAATAACACCTTTATAGCGAAGATAAGAATAATATACATAAGGGGTATTTCCATTCTTTTTGATTTCTACAATAAATTTGATAGATTCTTGAGATGTAATATAAAATGACCCTGCATTATTTTGTTCTTCTTTTGGACCATAATAATCATGTCCATTAGGAACACCATGTATTAAAATTTCTACATCCATAATATTAACCTCTTACATGTTTTATAATAATATTCCATAATTTACGTGGGAAGACATCAGCTCCTTGTTGAAAGACTTTAGTTCCTGCATCGGTTTTGGTGTAATCGCCTGTTTGGAAAACAGTAAAATCACAATTATATGGAGTGAACCAACTTAAAATAGGTTGAGTGTTTCTAAACGGTTCAAATATACCAGGATATAAATCTTTAATATTTTTTGTTGCAGCTCCTATTTGAGCATTACCACTATTATCAATCAAGAAGTCTGTTTTATCTATTTTATTATAAACAACAATTGTTTTATCTTTTGTTGCCATTTGTTTTTTTAGATATTTTATTCTGGTTACATAGTTTTTACGATCTTCTTCGTTTGCCCAATCGGGTTCTACCATAATTGTCCAAATTTTTCTATTTTTGCTTGATTTAATAGCGTTAAAATATCTTGGGAATGGTGAGTTAGGTGCTTTAGGATTAAAATAATATTCTCCTGGAGCTTCGAGTAGTTGACATATTGGACGTCCTTTTTTACTAACTTTCACTAACATAAAGCTAATTCGGTTAGTAGAATCGGCTGCATCATCTTGATTAATCATTGTGTCAAAATTATCACACAAATCAGTATAATTAGAATCGTATGTTGGACGGAATGTGCGTACTGGTGTTATTGTATAACCATTTTCACTTAAAAAGCGTGTTAAACGAACTAATGTCATTGTTTTTCCACATTGAGGAGGTCCAAATAATACTACAATAGGAGTATCTTTATCTGCTATAGTTACACTAATATTATTTGGGTCATTAATTTCTTCTCGAGATAAACCTTTTGTTGTTTCTTCTGTCGGTAATGCTTTCTCTTCAAATACAACAGAAGTTTCTATGGGTTGATCTATGTTTGACTCTTCAATCTCAATTGATTCGTTTTGAATCACAGGATTTTGTTCTTCATTTAATGAAATTTGTGCCATAATGTTTTTTTATTTTTTAATGTTAATATTATTAAAAATCATCTCTTTTAAATGCAATATCAAAAAATGCAAAAGCTGCAATATCTATAATTACGGATAAAAGAATCCAATACCAAAATGTATAATCGGTATCTTTAAATTCTCCTTTAAAATAATCACCCCACACCTTAGTTACTTTTAGCAAACGATCAGAACGATAGATATTTGGGTCGGCTTTATATAAATTTCCAAAAGACGATTCCAAAACAGCATAACTCTTTTCTATTATTTGACGAGCTTGTTTTAGTACAGCTTCTTTATCGTATGTTGGATTATTCAAATCATCTAATGTCTTATGTATTTGTTTACGAATTGGAGTAACTTCATTAATTTTTACTTGAAAATTGGTCAAAAATGCTGTTATTTTTGTTTTATGCTGACCAAGTTTTACATCTAATTGTGTTTTCACAACATTGTCATAATATTGACATACTCTATTTCTTTCATTTCGTGAAGTATTTTTAGTTCCTCGTTTATCAATAGTTCCTATTTGGAGACCTAATAGATTTTCTATATTAGCCAACTTTGATTCTGCAATATCACCAAAACCTAATTTGTTAGGATCATTTATTTCATGTTTTAATTGATCTAAAGCAGCTAAAATTTTTGACTCATAATCGTTCCATTCATCAGCGTATCTACTGATATAAATTGTAGTGTCCGTCAAATTATAGAGTTCACTGTCAATATGTTCCAATTCTTTAACAGCTGTTGACTTTGCCATTTGTTTATAAAAAAATGTATGTGCATTTGTTGGCATACTAAATACGATCCATAAAATAAGTATTCCTAATAAACCAACGAAAAATTTAAGCGTTCTTTTTTCCATATAAATATTTTGATTGAATGTATCAAGCATCACTAGTGTCCACTAAAAAAATAAAAAAAGCTCTTTGACTTATTGAAAATTAGTTATTTACAACGATTTTTTGACCGAACCGATTTGATTTTGTAAATTCGCAGTAAAAATATTAACTGCTTATGAATCAAGACAAATA
>JAFTSS010000084.1 GCA_017467185.1 Paludibacteraceae bacterium
AGAGAAGCATGAACAGGAAAGAACAAATAAGAGAAATTCTTTTCATACTATTATACATTATGATTTGTTTTATGCTTCAAAGGTAAAAAGAAAAAAGCAGTTACGAAATATCGTAACTGCTTTTTTTTATGTGGTGCCACCAGAAAATGAGTTTCATTTCTAAATGGCTCTATATCTTTGCGTTAAAGAATCGCAACAAACGTAATCTCCCGCTATTGCTCCACCTGATTTCTGCACTATTTTGCAGTGTCTCGCAGAATCAAGTTCCTACTTTGATGCAAAGGTAGTGAATTTTATCATTCACACAACAATCTAGAGTAGTAGTTATAATATATTTGCAGGAGTTTTTAAGAACGAGATGTCTATTTATTCTCTGTAAATTTTATAAGTACTGTAGGATGTTTTGATTCTAAGCCATTGCAATAACTAAATTGCCAGCCTGCAACCTTATTGTATACATCAAAAAAATCCCAGAATCTTTGATAATCCTGTACTTCATTGTATGTGCAAATATCCTGCTCAGATAAAGGGAGAATTACAACGAATGCAAGATTTATAATTCGAATTTCTGCAACAACATGTGGCAGATCCCGTCTTGCATCCTTTTTTCTAACATATAAAGTAATGTGCGGATGTGCCACGACTTCTGGATGATAAAATCTTGCTATTTGGGGAAGTGCAACTTCTTTGTTTTCACCATTAAGCCATTTTCGAGTGCGTTCAAAATTTAATATAGTATTATTATCTAGAACTCCAAATATGTATTTGCATAAGGCTTTGTATATATTCTGTTCAGGAAAACTACGATGCGGCGTCAACATAACCTTCTGAAGAAAATTATCAATTTGAGGTATGGTCTCACTGTCCTTCATTCTATATCCTATTTTTAAGTTCCCATTAGCGTCCTTTTCAATTGAATAATTATCTCCGATAAATTTATGAGGATATCCTTCTTTGTTCTTAATTCCAAATATAAGTCGCGGGACATCAAAAAGGCTTAAGAAGTCCTGTTCTATCGTGTCACCAAAACTTTGGTTACACTCATCGCATTCATCATTTGTTTTTATATGCTTGTTACCTAATGCCTCTGAAATGGTATGTGCTGTTTTTTTAAATGAAACTTCAGGCATTGAACGATGACAATATCTACAGACTCTTTTGTTTTTATCAGGTTCTCCAATACATGCCTTTGTATATTCTCCAAATGTATATATGTCATATACCTCTCTTATTTTATGTAAAATTTCAATCGTGCCATTTATTTGTTTCTCCATTTTTTCATCGGCGCCTATTTTCATCAGTTCAGCTAGAATTTTATCAGTGTCCTCAGGATGCAACGCTTCATCTACAGAAAGGAAAAACCATTCATTAGGTGTAAGTTCTTTTTCAAAATAATCTGTTAATCTATTAATTCTAGGATTTAAATGTTTTATTTGAGTAACAATATCTCTTACTCTTTCCCTTAATTCTTCTGTGTTCTGTTGATAATATGCCACTTGCGCGGCACCTGTTTCTTGATTCATAGAGGTTACGAAAGGACTTAGTACCCAGTACGTATTAACAGTTGTTTCTTCTTCTGTACTACCTGTAATTTCCAATTCGAAGCTTTTAGAATTAGCTATAAAAATAAAACGACTCATACTATATATACATTACAATAATTAAAACTATTTTTTAATGTGAGAAGATTGGTAGATGGGTAAGATTATAATACTTAGACAATCTATTTAATGAGCAACCGATTATCTAACACACCCTCAAACAAACTCATTTCTCGCTTTGCAATACACAATCTATTTGCTAATATTCGCCAATCCTTGACAGCCGTTACGACATCGTTGATTATACTCTTGGCAACCTCAGAGATGAGCATATACTCCTCGCAAGAGTTGAGCAAAATAGACAAATCAGCCTTGTTAGTTTTGCTATTGATTAGCAGACTTTGGTGGTCATTCAGCGTTGGGTTCATATCGTATGCAGGCGAAAGGGTCCAACCTTTTGCAGTAAGCAGGAAACCGTGGTTACGGAAATGGTCGTCGCTATTGCCGACACATATATTGAATGCAACTCTTCGAAACAATTCTCGCAAGTTCGCATCAACATCGGTACAACCACTTATAATAAAATCAACAATATCAATATATCCGTGTCCTGTTGTAGCATTATCCCCATCGTTCAGCCCAAGCAATGTCATTGCCGATGCAAAATGTATTCTCTTTCTGCTATCCGTTCTGTCAAAGCGACGAGAAAGGAGTGTATGATGCTTGTCGTTTATTTCAAGTACCTTTGTTTCGGCTGCGTTTATGCCCGCATTTTTGGCTAATATATGGCAGAAATGTTCCCATAGTCCTGCATCATAAT
>JAFTSS010000085.1 GCA_017467185.1 Paludibacteraceae bacterium
ATTGCTTATTAACTCTACATTTTACGCTCTTTGGGGGCTGCGCGCCCCCAGCCGCTTGGCAAACCCGCGGGTTTTTTCAAAGTTTGATTGACTGGCGTCAATATAAATCTAAAAATTTTGCACTTCGATTTTGAATTTACACTTTGTAAACTTTTGATAGTTCTATTTGTGTAAGAGAAATGTTTGCTACTTTGTCATAAATTGCTTTCATTGTTTTGTATGATTTATCTCCTAAATTTTCCCAGCGGTCTTTAACCAAAACATCTTCAATTGTAAGTGCATCTGAAGATAATATGCTTTCAAGCACAGAATAATCAGGAGATATATCATGATCTAATTCGCTACCATTTGCATCAAGATAAGAAACTGTAAAGTTGCCAAAACGTGGTTCGTATTCAAAGTCATCTCCTTTTAACTCTTTTGATGGAATTTCTGACCATATTTTTGTATTACCTATAGGTAAAATAGCACGGACATCCCATTTGTTATCTTCTTCATCTACGCAAACGAGCATAATTTTAATTGAATCAGATGCGATTGTGACCATGTTTTTGTGTTTTCCAGACATTTTGATTTCGCTAGATGGAATCATTTTTGTTTCTTCTTGTTTACTTCCACATGAAGCTAACATGAATACAGCCAATAAGGCGATTACTAAAGCATTAATTTTTTTCATAGATTAATTTGTTTTACGTCTGCCCTTAACAGACATTAAGATTAATATAAATAGAGTGATTAGCATTTTTTATCTTGTTTTGACGATGCAAAATTAGTATGTTTAATTTGTTTGTGCAATAGGTTAACTGGTTCATTTTGGTTCATTTGCATTTGGTGATTATTTGGACTTTACAAAGTAGTGGACGCACAACTCGTGCGTCCACTAAAAATGTTTAACTAAAAAAATTTTTTTTGTGCCTACTTTTGTAATTTAGTACAGTTTAGTATAGTATTTTATGGAAAAATGACAAAATCAAGGAGAAAAAATTATAGAAAAATGACAGAATTAAGGTGGAAAAGTTATGGAAAAATGACAAAAGTTTGCATAATCCAAATAAAATCAGTAACTTTGCAGTGTAAAATATAAAATATTATGATTGAACGTAAATTTGAAAAGTATTTACAGCTTTTTTTGGAAGAAAAATCAGATAAAGTTATGCTATTGAATGGCGCACGACAAATAGGTAAATCGTTTATTATTCGTCATGTGGGTAGTAGGCTTTTTTCTCATTTCGTTGAAATTGATTTACGTGCTGATAAAGAGGGTGAAATGATATTTGCCAATGTGCGTAGCATTGAAGACTTTTACTTGCAATTGGGTATTCGATATGGTGATAATTTGGGTGATTGGTCGAATACATTAGTTTTTTTAGATGAAATACAAGTATATCCACATCTCCTTACAATGTTGAAGTTTTTGAATCAAGATAGGCGTTATCGTTATATTGCTAGCGGCTCTCAATTAGGGATAGCTCTAGCAAAAACTACGTCTGTGCCATTGGGGAGTATTGAGATTCAGCAGATGTATCCTATAGATTTTGAAGAGTTTTTAGGTGCGATGGGAGTCGGGAAGGATGCAATACAAGCGATGAGGCAAAGTTTTTTGGAGCGTCAATCCTTGTCACAAGAGACACATGATTATATTATGAAGTTGTTTCGCTATTATTTGCTTGTAGGGGGATTGCCTGATGCTGTAAATAAGTTTGTAGAGAGTAGAAATATGGTTGTTGTACGTACGATTCAGCGTGACGTGCACGAGCTTTATGGTATAGATGCGTCGCAATATGATGCTGAAAATAGTTTGAAAATCCGTAGGATATATGACCTTGTGCCGTCTAATTTAGAGAATAAAAAGAAAAGAGTTAGGGTCAAGGATATTGAAAATAAAAAAGGAAAACAATTTTCTGATTATGCTGATGAGTTTGAATATTTGATGCATTCAGGCATTAGTTTGGGAGTTTCGGCAATTAGTAATCCTCGTTTTCCATTGATAGAATCTTCAGTGAAGGATTTGTTGAAATTATATCTTAACGATGTAGGTATATTGACACATATATTATATGGTTTAAATGTGAATGCTATTCTTAATGATGAAAAAAGTATCAATTTAGGAACGGTTTATGAGTCCGTTGTTGCGCAGGAATTGCATGCACATGGGTTTAGTAAGTTGTATTATTATGATAATAAACAGCGTGGAGAAGTCGATTTTTTAATTGACGATTATAATCGATTATCAGTGGTTCCAATAGAGGTTAAATCAGGCAAAGATTATACAATACATAGTGCATTATCTCATTTTATTTCAAATTCGGAGTATAATATTTGTGAGGGTGTGGTTTTTTCCAATGTGCGAGAGATAAGTCGAAAAGGAAAAATAATTTATCTGCCAATATATTATGTTATGTTTATTGATAATCAGCAGAATATAGAAGAATTGATTTTAGAATAAGAGTTTTTTGATATATGTGAGTTTTTTTGTTTGTTTGTCAAAAATTCTTGATTTTACGTTTTGGAGATTTGGAAGAGAAGGTCGGTGTCGAGGCTTTTGCGCTCGAAGATGTTATATACGTTGGGGCGTTCGCAACTGATTTTGCGGGCGAGTCATGAGGGGGTGCGTTCTTGGGCTTCAAGTTCTTGCTTGATGAGTTTGTCTATATGTACCATAAAAAAACGTGGAGCTTTTGTTACTTGTCTCCACAGTTAAAGGCTCTCGCATTGCCCATCTAAGTCAGAGATCAAGCAATACAGAAGCCCACGTAGATATGAATATACTAACAAACGCTTTGTATGAATTGTCACACAAAGTATTTGACCGAAATATACACACCACGGAGACATCTATCTTGCTCAGTATTTTAACCTAGATTATGAATTTGCGAGATTCTTAACTGTTAAAGACTAAGGTCGTATAAACGTCCTATGTATGTTTTATAATGTATGTTTTAGTTTGTGTTTGGACTTAGATTTTTGGCATACCCCTCCGCCCTTTGGGCATCTCCCCTTACTAAGGGGAGGAATATGAGGCATACTTTTGCGTCCCTACACTATGTAAAGGTACGTATTATTTTTTATTTGGCAAAAAAATATGATAAAAAAATAAGGCTAACCTTGTGGGGTTAGCCTTATTTGGGATATGCTATTAAATAATTTTTAGATATTAGTAGCGAGTAGCGAGATGTGAGACAACTCGCTTTGCTCGTTTCCTTATTTTTAATTATTTGTTAGCAGCTTCGAATTCTTGCATGCAAGCTACGAGAGCTTTAACTGATTCAACTGGACATGCGTTGTAGATAGAAGCACGGAAGCCACCTACTGAACGGTGACCTTTGATACCTACCATACCGCGTTCTTTAGCGAATTCCATGAATGCTTTTTCTTTGTCTTCGTGACCTGGAGCCATTACGAAGCAAACGTTCATGATTGAACGGTCTTCTTTAGCAGCAGTACCTACGAACATAGAGTTGCGGTCGATTTCGTTGTAAAGGAGGTCAGCTTTTTCAACGTTGATTTTGTTCATTGCTTCGAGACCACCGATTTTTTTCACCCATTTCAATGTTTCGTACATAACATAGATAGGGAATACAGGAGGAGTGTTGAACATAGAGATGTTGCGGTCTTCGTCAGCAGCATGAGTTTTGTAGTTAACCATTGTTTGAAGAGGACGATAGTTCTTTTCAAGAAGGTCGCGACGGATGATAACGAAAGTAACACCAGCAGGGCCTACGTTCTTTTGAGCACCACCGTAGATCATTGCGTATTTAGTAACGTCAACTGGACGGCTCATGATGTCTGATGACATATCTGCTACCAAGTCGATTGGGCAGTCCATATCGTAACGGATTTCAGTACCGTAGATAGTGTTGTTAGTTGTGATATGGAAATAGTCAGCATCTGTAGGGATTACATAATCTTTAGGGATGTAAGAGTAAGTTTTGTCTTCAGATGAAGCAACAACTTCTACTTCGCCATAGAATTTAGCTTCTTTAGCAGCTTTTTTAGCCCAAACACCTGTTTGAAGATAAGCAGCTTTTTTGTTCAAAAGGTTAGCAGGTACGTGGAAGAATTGAGTTGAAGCACCACCACCGAGGAACAATACTTCGTAGTTGTCAGGAATATTCAAAAGATCGCGCCAGAGTTGACGAGTTTCAGCCATAACGCGTTCCCAACCTGGAGTACGGTGAGAAATTTCAAGAATACCGATACCTGTGTTGTCAAAGTTACGGATTGCTTCGATAGCAGCTTCTACTGCTTCGCGTGGAAGTACGCAAGGACCTGCGTTGAAATTGTGCATTTGTTTCATAGTAAATTTTTTAATATGTTAAAAAACAGTTAGTTGTTGTTTTTGTGCGTAAAGTATAGTTTACGAGACAAAGGTAAGCATTAAATTGCTTATAAGCAAATTTTTGAGGAGGAATTTTTCAAAAATGTTTGTTTTTGTGTTTTGGGTAGTTTTTTTAGATATAATAACAGTTTTTTCTTTTAGACATAATGACATAAAGACATAATTTTTTTTCTGCATACGCCTTGCTACATCTACGATGTATCTTGGCGGAAGAATGACAGACCTATCGGTATTAAAATCTGTCATTCTTTGGTTGAGATGAAACTTTGGTTTCAGCAAAGCTTATGTTAAGAGTGATAAATTTTGTCATTATGTCATTTTGTCTCAAAATTAATCTGTTTGAAATTAATTTTGAGTGAGTTTGCTACTATTTATAAGCTCTATTTCTTTTAGACATAATGACATAAAGACATAATTTTTTTTTCTGCATACGCCTTGCTACATCTACGATGTATCTTGGCGGAAGAATGACAGACCTATCGGTATTAAAATCTGTCATTCTTTGGCTGAGATGAAACTTTGGTTTCAGCAAAGCTTGTGTTAAGAGTGATAAATTTTGTCATTATGTCATTTTGTCTTAAAATTAATCTGTTTGAAATTAATTTTGAGTGAGTTTGCTACTATTTAACGTGAGTTCGATATAACTTTATAGCACACGGAAAACACGGATGACACAGAATTTGATTATTTATCTCCCACAGATTTTTTAACAAGATTATTGCTGTGCTCGGCAATTAGAGTAAACTCTATTGCTCTCGCTTATCGCAATAATTCACAGATTTCTCAGATATTTTTCTTTCTTTACTATTCGATTTTTATCAAGATTTTGTTTATATTCAGCATAACCCAAATAAATTTGGCTTCTGCTCTCACTTATCACAAAATTCGCTCTTTTGCTACGCAAAAATAACTTCGTTGAAATTGCTTTCGTTCGGCAACTGAAGTAAACTTCGTTGCTCTCACTTATTCGCAATTTTCGCTCTACTGATAACACGGATGCCATACGGCGTTTTATATCGAACGGACGTTATTTATAAGCTCTAAAAGTTTTTCGATTGCTTCTTCTTCGGGGATGTTTTTCATTACGCATTCTTTGCCTTTGTAGAGTGAGACTTTACCCATTCCGGCTCCGATGTAGCCAAAGTCGGCATCTGCCATTTCGCCTGGTCCGTTGACGATACAGCCCATGACGGCGATTTTGAGGCCTACGAAACCTTGTGTGGCTTCTTTGACTTGACGGACTACACGTGGTAGGTCAAATTTTGTACGCCCGCAAGATGGACATGAGGTGTATTCGGTTTTGCTGATGCGACAGCGTGATGATTGTAGGATTTCGAATGCTATGTCGTTGACTTGTTCGGCTGTGATGAATTCAGATTTGTTTGTGAGCCAAATGCCATCGATTAGGCCGTCGATTAGGTATGGTCCGAAGAAAGCTGCTGCGTGTATTTGAAGTGTTTCTAAATCGTCGAGTTCGAAGTGTTTTTTTAGGATTATTGGTTTGTCTGTTTTGAGTAATTCGTTGAAATTTGATAAATCTTCAACAATTGCAATATTTCCTTCTAAAGTCATAATCTCATCTGCAGTATAATCAGGTTTTAGTAGGGTGTTAAGTTGTTCGTTTGCTATTACAACTACGGGATTATTACCACCTATTTTGTCTATTGCAATGCTTTTGCGACGAGAATATTCAGTCTTTAATTTTGTGTTATCAATTTTGCATTTTGCATTTTGCATTCTACATAGTCAACAAGTTTGCGAGCTACGGGGATTTCGGCTTCAGGGGCTTCGGATAGGGATACGCGGATTGTGTCGCCAATGCCGTCGTGGAGGAGAGTGCCGATGCCGACTGCTGATTTTATGCGTCCTTCGTCGTCGCTGCCAGCTTCGGTTACGCCGAGATGAAGTGGATAGTTTTTGCCTTTGGCGTCCATCATTTGTACTAATAGGCGTACTGCGTAAATCATTACGCGTGTGTTAGAGGCTTTGACAGAGAGGATTAGGTTGGTAAAGCCTTCTTGCTCGCAGAGTTCGATGAACTCCATACATGAAGTGGCAAGTCCGAGAGGTGTGTTGCCGTAACGGCTCATGATGCGAGGAGAGAGTGAACCGTGGTTGACGCCGATGCGAATGGCTGTGCCTTTGTCTTTGCAGATAGAGAGCAGTGTGTGTAGTTTTTCGCGGATACGGCGTAGTTCGTCGTTCCATTCTTCATCGGTGTAGTCGCCATGCTTGCCAGTGACGAAGTTGCCGGGATTGATGCGCACTTTTTCAACTAATTGTGCAGCGACCTCAGCTACGTTGGCGTTGAAGTGGATGTCGGCAACGAGGGGTAGGTCGATGCCTTCGGTGCGTAACGCTTCTTTTATTTTGCCGAGATTTTCGGCTTCTTTTGTGCCTTGTGTGGTGTAGCGGAGTAGTTCTGTGCCAGCTTCGAGACAGTGTTTTGCTTGAGCCACAGAGGCCTCGATATCGTTAGTGTCGGTGTTGGCCATTGTTTGTATGCGGATAGGGTTGTTGCCACCGATGCGCAAGTTGCCAACTTGAATTTCTTTTGTTTGTCGTCTCATAATATTTAACTATATGGAAATTTTAACAGAAGTACAAATCTCTTATTTTTAGACATAATGACAGAAGAACATATTTTTTTTGTTTATATATACCTCGCTACATCAACGATGTATCTCGGTAAAACAATGACAAACCTACCGGTATCAAAATATGTCATTTTTTTGCCGAGATGAAACTTTAGGTTCAGCAAGGCATTTGCATATGAGTGATAAATTTTGTCATTATGTCATTCTGTCTGAAAAAATCATTCTGTTTAAAAGAATGAAAATTAAATCTGTACTTATGTTAAAAAAGCAATAACTTTCAACTAATCTTCAATGGATTGTAGATGTCGTTATCTGTTCCGTCAGATGCAGTTTGTTGTGGGTATATCAATAAGAAGTTGTTGTCTGCAAAATATTTGTTGAGATAGTAAGGTATTTTTTCGAATAGGTTGTTGTATGATACAGTGGCTTTGCGGGCAGTGATTACGATTAGCGTGTCGCTGTGTTTTATCTCTTTTGAGATGATAAGGAAATCTTCCCATGACGCTAATTCGCGGAATGATACGTTGAGTGAACTATGTATTTCGCATTGTTTTTTTAGAGCCTCTGTGGTTGTTTTGTTGGCATAGAATACTATAGGTATGCTGAGTTGCGATGCTATATTTTTGACGCGATCGAACCAAAGGTCGAAACCTATCTCTAATTCAGCCATTTGTGGTACGGTTACGACTAATCGTTTAACTGAGTTTATAGGTCTTTTAGGACCATAAATTATAAGGTTTTGGTGTGATGTTCCGTTGATTAGGGCGGTGATTGTTCCTCCTAAGAAAGTATCGACGATGTTGGCTTTGTGGTGAATACCAACGATGAGGTCGGTTATTTTGTTGGCTTGTACGGTGTCGATGATACAATTTGATATGTTCAAATCGCATTTCATGATTTGTACTAATTTGTTGTCGGTTGCTGAAGCCAATTTAGCTGCACTTTCTAAGAGTTTTGCGCCAGATGTATCTTCTGGGTCGTTGTTGATTTTTAGAGCATAAAGGGTTTTGTTGTTGCGTTGTTTTATGAGGTTGCTTATGTCGAGCAACTGAGGCATGGTTTGAGGGTTTGATATAGGGATGAGAATGCGCTCGGTGCCAAGGCGTTGACGTTGTTCGTCTTGTTGAGTCTCTTCGATTGCGATTTTGCGGGCAGCGTGTTCGGTTGCAATTGACGAGATTGTACAGGTTACGAGAATCATTACGATTGTGCCATTGAGCACGTTTTCGTCGAGAAGTCCGATGTTGTAGCCAATCATTACTGCTGCAAGGGTAGCTGCTGCTTGTCCGTTGCTGAGACCGAAAATTAAGTCGCCTTCTACGCTACTGAGTTTTGATGTTACTTGCGATAATTTTGCTGCCATCCATTTGGTTACGGTTGCAACGATTGTCATTACCGCAGCGACTTTTACAGATTCAATGCTTGTTATAAAGGCACGTAGGTCGATTTGCATACCAATGCTGAGAAGGAAGAACGGTATAAATATGGCGTTGCCTACAAATTCGATGCGATTCATGAGTGGCGAAACGCTTGGAATCAATCGGTTGAGTATCAATCCGGCAAAGAATGCGCCAAGGATACCCTCGAGACCTGCGGCTTGGGCTAATAGCGAAGCGAAGAAGATTATAACCATTACAAAGATGTATTGCGCAACGCTGTCGTTGAATCGGCGGAGGAAATATTTTGATAGTTTGGGTAGTAGCCAAAATACTATTATGCTGAATATTAAGGTAGATACTCCGAACTTAATCCAATAGGCGCTATTCATTTCGCCTTTTGTTGTGGCTACGATAACGGCAAGGATGAGCAAAGAGGCTGTAACTGTGATGATTGTACCTGCAATGGTGATACTTACAGCTCGGTTTTTTGATATACCCATTTTGCTGACAATAGGGTAGGCTATCAGTGTGTGAGAGGCATACATACTGGCTAACAGAGTGGCGCGTGTGAAGTCCATGTCTAATAGCCACATGCCAGTGATGATACCGAAAACCATTGGTAGTATGAATGTATATATGCCGAATAGAATGCTCTTTGTGCTGTTTTGTTTGAAGGTGTTGAGGTCGATTTCCAAGCCAGCTTGGAACATTATGTATAGAATGCCGACTTTGCCAAATAGTTCGAAGCTGGCATCGTTTGATAGAATGTTAAGTCCGTGAGGGCCAAAGAGAGTACCTGCTAAAATCAATCCGATTATATGTGGAATTTTGAATCGATTTAGGATAGGTGCGCACAAGATTATCACGATAACCAAAAGAAATATGGCAATCGGGTCAGTTAAAGGAAACGTTGGTATTAAATCTTCGATATATTTCATTTGGAGTGAGGAATTAGGAATTAGGAATTAGGAATGAGGAATTCGGAGTTAGGAATTGAATTTCTCAATTCTCAACTTTCAACTTTCAATTTTCAAATTTCAATTTTTTGTACGTTTCTGCAAAGTTAGTCATTTTTTTTTAATTGAGCAATAGTGCAAAACTTATGCCTGTGGCGGATTTTTATTAGTTTTGTTAAAAAATCTTGTGTTGTTTTATTGGATTTGTTAATAAATTACTGTGTTTTTGTTAAATTACGACTATTATTTGTAAAATATTTAGCATTTAGTGTTAAATTAACGTTAAATTTTAATTTTACGCTTGCTATTTTGTTAAAAAGTTGTACCTTTGCAGTGTCAAAACGAATTAACTTAGTTTTGGAGGTTTTTTTATAGATTATAGATTATAGATAATGTGGACAGAAGTTTTGCGTGAGCAAGGCTTCTGTTTTTTTTGTAAGGATATGGCAAAAAAAGTAGAGACGCAAAATTTTGCGTCTCCACTAAAATTTTTTTCATAAAATTAGGGGGAGTGGTCGAAGACCGATGGGGTTAATACTTGTTATCTGTAATCTGTACTCTATTATCTGTTATTTGTATTATATCAAAGTACTATCTTTTCCACCTCATCACCAACAGCAATCACATACACCCCACGTGGCAATGATAATTGAGCATCACGACCAGTATAAATTAATCGACCATTTACATCAAAGAGTTGATAATCTGCCGACAAACCATCCACATATAGCACACCGCCCACTGAATATATTGCAATATTTGCATTTTCGGTATTTTCGATTGAAGTATCTTCATCACTTTCTACTACATTGATAAATTCGCCCCAATATTCATCATTTGCGTATGCCTCACGAGCTCCTTCTGGCACAATCACAGGGATATTTCTGTTCACATCGAAGAATGTTTTTGCAAAAATAGTTGGAGGCTCGATAGCATTCACATTGATTTGTTTCATACGACTACAGAGTGCAAAACAGTTGTCGCCAATGCGTTGTGTAGTCGATGGCAAAGCGAGCGAATCGAGATAAGTACAACCATAGAATGCCGCATCACCCACTTCGGTTACACCCTCTGGAATTACAAGATTTTCCAACGCATGGCAGTTGTAGAATGCCCAGTTACCGATGCGTTGCAATGCCACATCGCCATCGGCTGCAGCACGTTTCATGCGCGATGCGAACGATTTAGCCTCAGCTTGACCACCAAATGTGATAGATTTGATAGAACGACAATTCTCGAATGCTGCATCATTGATTTCTACCACCGAAGCAGGAATATTTATCTCTTTCAACTGATAGCACTCTGCCATAGCCTTAAATCCAATAGTTTCGAGATTGCCAGGCAACATCAAGTTCTCCAATTTATAGCAGTCGTAGAATGCCAAGTCGTTGATTGCAGTGTTTGTAGTACCAGCGAGGTCGATAGTATGAAGCGATTTTTTCGAGCGATTAATATAGTTAAAACCATTCTCATCCAACTCTCCATCAGTGATATGCACCTCAGTCAATTTATTAGAAAATTGGGTTTGAAATTCTTCCTTAATCGAATTAACCAATTTAGCAGGGCCTTGGAAATAACGAAGGTTTTTAGTTGCGTTAAGAGGATGCCATGTTTCGTCACTAGATTCATAAAAATCAAGTTCTACATCATCCCCAAATTCACAAATCAAAGTATCAAGAGAAGAAACCATAGGAATCCATTCATCGCTTTCTTCATCATAAATATTATAACAATAAAAAATGCTTTCACCAATATATTTAACTCCACTACCAATTTTTGCATACCTTAATTGCGCACAATCCCTAAAGACTCGTCCTCCAATACAAACTACACTATTAGGAATTTCTATTGATGTAAGTCCAGAACATCCCCTAAATGCACTTTCTCCAATAAAAGTTACGCGATTGGGAATTGTGATTGATGTGAGAGCAGAATAATTATAAAATACATAATCCTTAATAGAGTCAACATCTTCTGGTACAACTACATCTGTTACTTTTTTATTATTTAAATATAAATTTTCTGCATAGTGTAGGGGGTTAGCAGTACTACAATTCTTAAATTCAATATCAAACCATGCGCCTACATCAAATATATATACATCAACAAGTGAATAACAAGCCAAAAAAGCATCTCCACCAATAGTTGTTACACTATTTGGGATTGTGATTGAAGTGAGAGATGAACATCTAGAAAATGCAAAATCCCCAATCTCAGTCACACTATATTCTACACCATTATAGGTTACTTTTTCAGGAATAACAATTTCTGATTGAATATATCCCGCACCATTATCATCCCATAAATACCCCCCATCATTCGTAACAGTAGCCGTCTTATTCTCATGGTCGAAATCGTAATAGATACCATCGATTTCGGCTTCATAGGCGAATGCCATTGTTGCACTACACAACAATGCAATCAATAAAAAGTAAATTTTCTTCATAATAATTAAAGTTTTAGTGATTAATATAATTCGTTTTATAAAATAGAGACTATAGGTGAAATAGTAACTATAGGAGCAATAGAGACTATAGAAACTATAGTAGAGGGGAGATTAAACAGGCGTTAATTTAATATTAGGTGTATCAGGTGGTTATTAAAAATGTACAAATAAAGTGGATGACGGTTTTTTTCGGCAGAGGTTGTTTGCACCTTCGATAAGGGTAGGTTGTGGATTTAGTTGTACATTTTGACACAAAAAAAACGTGGAATTCGACTGTTGTCGTTCCACGAACTGAGGCTGTCGCATTGCCTTGAAGTCGGAACAGACAACGCGAAGCCCACGCTGAAATGTATGTATATTTATACCCCTACAGGAGACGCAATATATTGCGTCTCTACAGGTATGTACAACATTCCCGTAGGACATCTAACGTTGCAATGCTCTTGACTTCATTAGAAACTGCGACATTTCAGTTCGTCAGAACAAAGCGTCGATAAACGCCTATTTATTATTTATATCTTGCGATTCCCACCCGATTGCCCAATCAGCGTGAGTTTCACACCGCAAAGGTAGAAATTATTTTTGAAATATCCAATTATTCCGAAATAATTTTTACGTTTTCGGCTATTATTGTTTTGTATTTTTCTTTTATTTCGTTTGGTAAGAACGATAGGTCTATCATTTCATACCATGCAGGAATAGTTTTATTGAATTTTTTGAATATATTGGCAATAGTTTTTTCTTCTAAACCTGAATTTTGCATTGCTATTTCGAAGTCTATTTTTTTTATCTTCCGTTTTTTGCTATTCAGATTCAATGCCAATTCTTCAGTGTCTTCTGGTAAAACTAATTGTGTTGATAAAAGGTTGTAAGCAGGAGATAATATATGTCCGTATCCGATTGGTTTATATAGTGAAAAGTTCTTTAAATGCATATCGGAATTTCCAACTAACCACGAGAATAGAACTATTTCCCAAAATTTGATGATGTCTAATTTTGGTACAGATGAATATTTGGCAATTAGTTTCGCTATTTGTTCGTATGACCCTTTATATTTATGCTCTGTTAATCTTTCTGATAATTGACACATATCTTCCATTGCAAGTTTGTATCCATTGTTTAATCTATCAATGCGACGAGTCAAATAGCAAAGGCGACCATCGGCAATTGGTATCAATGTATGAGGTACAACGTCAATACCAGATATTTCAGCCAAATGCATAGTTAAATCTTCGATTTCTGGTAGATTGGCATAAATGTCGGTTTGAGGTTTTAATATGTATCGTCCCCATAAACCAACAATAGTGAATCTTTTTTCTTTGCTCTCTGTAGTGATATCTAACGAAAGTTTAGCTTGAACCCCAGTTAGTGTGGTTTGACTGCGAATGACTTCTTCTGCCAATTTGTTTAAATCAGCATGATGAAAATTGGCAATTGGGCACGTTGTATCGTTGAATATTTTTTTTGAACATGTGCGATGAAACCCAATTTCGCCATTTTTTAATTCTTTGTAACAATAAAAACATTTAGCCATATCTCTATTCTTCTTCTTTTATTTCAATGACACTAATAGCTCCTATGCAATCACGGCAACAAGCTAATAATAGCGACATGCGGTCGCGATTGTTTATTTTCCAATTGCGCTCTGCTATATCAAGTAGCCAGCCTTCAGGTATTAAACCATCAAAAAATGGGAATAACACTTTGTCGTGGTATGTTTCTTCTTGCAGTGGTAGTGTCAAACTAATTGGTTCGGCATCTGGTTGTACTAGATATTCTTTCTTGTACTGAAAAGAATAACCATTGTCTGTTTCTCGTAAAATGCCAACTTGTCTGTCTCGTAGATATATATATGCTTGTTTCATTATTTATCTCTATCTTGTTTGATTGGACCAACTTCGTAACCAAATAGATTTAATACTTGGTTCAATTTGTCAAGACGTAAAGTCTCTTTACCTTGTTCTAAATCACGAATAAAACGTAATCCAACTCCTGATTTTTCGGATAAGTCAATTTGTGTTAGGTGATATTGCTTGCGCATTGTTTTTATAAATTCTGCAATTGTCATAGTTGTTTTTTTGTCGATTATTATACCTTATAGGGTATAATTTATTGTTTAATTATTTATTTTATACCCGAAAAGGTATATTTTTGTTCTTATTTGGTGATATTATACCCGTTCGGGGTTATTTTGTGTTGCAAAGGTAGAAATTATTTTTTGAATATCCAATTATTCTAAAATATTTTTTTATTGGTGGTCTGGTAAAAAATAAAGCAATTATTCAAACTGTTAATAAACAAAGGGGAGATAAGATAATCTTATGAGAGGGGGAGTTTTTAGTTCGACGTTTTCAACGTCGTAGAGTGTGGGGAGTTTTCTTCTTCTGCAGGTAATTTTTGCGATATCGCTTCGCTTCTCGCAAAAATCACCCGCAGTTACGCATAATTCGACGTTTTCAACGTCGTTGTATCTTGAATTCTCCTTAATTTTAACGTGAGTTCGATATAACTTTATAGCACACGGAGCCAACGGTCTTGAGCCTTGGCGAAAATGCACAGATGACACGGAGATTTTTCATTACATACCCCTCTGTTCAGCAGACATATTGAGCGGACGCACGAGCCGTGCGTCCCTACAATGAGGAGGATTTTTGCCGAATTCGCTCTTTTGCTACGCAAAAAACGCTCTACGGATTGTACGGATGCCATACGGCATTTTATATCGAACTGACGTTAATTTTATTGTGAAATTATAAATATTTTAATTCGCATAGGTTATTTCGTTTATATGAATTATCATAATATAATTTTTAGCGGACAGTAATAATTTTTTAATGATGGATATTAGAACTTTGTTTTGAATTTATAGAAATCCTTTTACATAAACAACGGCTGAACCGCATTGCGATTCAGCCGTTGTTTATGTAGGATATTATTTTGATTAATAGTATTTATAGCGCATATCTTCGATGTTAGCAGCTTCTTTGAGTGCTTCGATTGCGAGATATGGGTTCATGTAAGCTTCGCGAGTTTCGAGCATTACCATTTCTTCTTTTTCGTTGTAAGGTTTAG
Source organism: Paludibacteraceae bacterium (assembly GCA_017467185.1). Classification (GTDB taxonomy): domain Bacteria; phylum Bacteroidota; class Bacteroidia; order Bacteroidales; family Paludibacteraceae; genus Aphodosoma. The sequence goes on from JAFTSS010000085.1 coordinate 14,790, forward strand.
CAGCTTCTTCTTTGCTTATTACTTTGAAGATATAAGCTCCTGTGTTACCTTTGATAGGAGCCGATTCTTTATCAACTTCAGCACCTGCTACGCGAGCGAAGAGTGATGGTTCGTTACCGATTGAACCAGCATAAGTACTTGCGAAGTTGATGTTGCGAACTGTATCAACACGGAAACCTTCAGTTGCGAGTTGATCCATTGTTTTCTTATTCATTTCAGCAACAAGAATGTCTCCTTTTTTCTCTTTGCGGAGTTCTGATAAAAGTTGTGGACGTACGCTTTCGATTGAGCGATAGCCTTCTTCGTTGTGTTTGTCAACAGCAACTGCGATGATTTTGTCTTCAACTTCAAAGATGTCGCTGATAGCACCTTCTTTGTTTTCGAAAATCCAACGAACAACTTCGCGTGCTTTTTTCACGTTGTTGATTTCAGTAGCGTTGATGTCGAGGTTTTTAGCTGTCATCACAACGTAGCCATTGTTTGCAGCTTCAGCTTCGAGTTTTTCGATAGTGTTGTTATCAACGATAAATTGTTTCATTTTGTTGTAAAGTTCTGCGTGAGTGCGAGATGTAGCATCTACAGTGCGAGCAAGAACTGCAACTTTTGCTTTTGTAGTTTTTTGTCCAAGTTCGTTAACATAGAAGAGGTTGATGTCGTTGCCTTCTTTTACTTGGAACATATTTTTTGCAGGTGTAGAGAATGCAGGAGTAGCGATTTTCTTTTCTAAGCCCATTTCGCTTACCCAACCGATTTCGCCACCATTAGCTGCGTTTTGGAGAAGTGAGTGAGTTTTTGCTAATTCTGCGAAAGATGCACCTTTTTTCACTGCATCCATAATGCTATCAGCTAAAGCTTGAGTAGCTTCGGCTGTTTCGCGGCGGAGATACATGTTGCTCAAATTAACAGAGTCAACTGATGCGATGCCGTTTTCAACGATGCGAGCCATTTTGTATGTGTTGTCAACAAAAATAGGACCCATAACATCGCCTGCTTTGCCTGTAAATGCAAATTCTTGGAAGTCAGCATCAATTTGCTCTTTAACCAAGTTTTCGCCACGATATTGTACGTCAGAATTTGAGTTTACTACAGCTGCGATGTCTTCAGTTGCAGAGAATTCGTCTTTTAAATTGTTGATCCATTTTTCAACTTCAGCAAAATCTTCAGCCGATGGTTTGATGTCAACAACGATATATTTAACGTCAGCAGATTGTTTTTGTTTGAATTGTTCTTTTTTCTTATTGTAGAGAGCTTTGATTTCTGCATCAGATACGTTGATTGTTGAGTCAGCAATAGCGAAATAGTTTTTCATTGCATACACAGCATCAGCCGATACTTTTGCATTGTCGTAAGCATATTTAGCTTCTAATTGGTTTACAACCAAAGCTGCATTCAATAAGTTAGTGTATTTTTCTTGGAGACGATTAGTTTTGATTGCGTGCTCCCAATAACGCCAATAGTTACGATAGAGACGGAGTTGCTCGTAAGGGATGTTTTGAGTAGCTTCTTCGCTGTCGAGCATAGCGATGAATTGTTTTACTACATTAACATCGAATTGACCATTTTCGTTGAAGAACATTTGGTTGTTCATCATCATTGGGCTGATGTTGTTGCCAACGAGCATGTCAGCCAATTCGTTTTTAGTTACAGTCATACCGATATTTTCGCATTCGTCGCCAATAACTTTTTCGGTTACAGTGCTTTCCCATACCATTTGACGGATTTGTTCTGTCATTTCGTCATTGATGTTGTTGCCATATTGCAATTTTACTACATCATTGAATTGGTCCATTGTTTCGGCATAGTCGCGAATTTTAACTTTGTCGCCATTGATAACAGCTACGTTTGCGCTGTTTTCTTGGAAATAAGTTGAACCTGAATTAACCAAGTCTCCTACGATGAAGACCACCAAAGCCAAACCTACTACAATTAAGAGTAAGAGACCTTTACTTCTAATTTTTTCTAATGTTGCCATTTTTTTATTTATATTATTTGTTTTTTATTTTTGTTTTGTGTTTGTGTTATTGTGCTGATATATAGCAAAATATGTGCAAAATATGACCCATTTGTGCCCTATTTTACATGATAATTTTTCAAGATGCGAAGTTACGAAAAAAGTTTATATATACGAAATATTTTGTAATAAAATTTATAAAGTATTTATTGTTAGTGTATTATGCTTTATTGTTAGTTATAAGTTTTACTAAATCAATACGATTGTTGTGGGCTTGCATTATTTTGAATGTATAGTTTTCGATTTCGATAGTGTCGTTTAGTTTTGGGAATTTTTGATAGTGATGCAAGATATATCCTGCTATTGTAACATAGTTGTCTGATTCTGGAATATCGAAGTCGAATTTTGAATTAGCTGTATCTATCTCTAATCGTCCAGATAGGATGTATTCATTGTCTGCAATTTGGCGAGCTACCCATTCGCGGTTATCGTGTTCGTCTTCTATTTCGCCAAATATCTCTTCGATGATATCTTCGAGAGTAACAATACCAGCTGTACCTCCAAATTCGTCAACAACAACGGCAATACTTTTCTTTTCTTGCATGAATATGTCCATCAATTTGTTAGCAGCCATAGTTTCTGGAACGATAGGTAATGGACGTATCTGTTTTTTCCAATCTTCAGGATTTTTGAATAGGTCGTTAGAGTGGAAATAACCTATGATATTGTCGATGCTTTCGCGATAGATTAGTATTTTTGAGTATCCTGTATTTGTAAATGTATTGCGAAGGTCTATTAACGTAGTTCCTTCTTCTGGTAGAGCTGTTATTTCGGTGCGAGGTATGGCGCAATCGCGAAGTTTTACTTCAGAGAAATCAAGTGCGTTTTGGAATATTTTCACATCGTGTTCAATCTCTTCTTGACTGTCAGAACCTTCTATAGACTCGTTGATTAAATAGTCGAGGTCAACTTTGCTGAGTTCGTGACTTTCTTGTTGAGGATTATAGAGTTTGAATAGGCGAAGTATGTTTTTAGAGAGGAATGTGGTAAATATTGTAATAGGGTAGAGTAGTATATATATAATGTACATGATGGGTGAAAATACATTGAGCCATATATTAGGACGGCTTTTAAATATCATTTTAGGAATGAATTCGCCGGTGAAAAGTACAATGATTGTAGCAATGATTGTTTGTATAATCATTATTACAAAATCGGATGTAACGATATATTGTTTTATGATTCCAGTGAGCAGATTTGCCATTTGGATACTATAGACAACAAGGGCAATGTTGTTGCCTACGAGCATTGTAGATATATATTGTTCGCTATGGTGATAGAAGAAATCAACTATTTTGGATGTTAGCGAATTGGATTTTTTGTCTATTTCAAAGCGTAGTTTATTGGATGAGACAAAAGCTATTTCCATTCCAGAAAATAGCGCAGAAAATATTAATGATATGGCTATAGCCCAATAATTGACCATTATTATTTAGTTTAGAGTTAAAAGTTTAGAGTTAAGAGTTAAGAGTTAAGAGTTTAGAGTTAAGAGTTAAGAGTTTAGTGTTTAGAGTTAAGAGTTAAGAGTTTAGTGTTTAGGGTTAAGAGTTTAGTGTTTAGAGTTAAGAGTTTAGTGTTTAGAGTTTAGTGTTTAGAGTTAAGAGTTTAGCGTTTAGAGTTAAGAGTTAAGAATTAAGAATTAAAAATTAAAACATTTAATTCCACATTCCACATTCCTCACTCCTCATTCCTCACTCCTCATTCCTCATTCCTCATTCCCCATTCCTCATTCCCCATTCCTCATTCCCCATTCCTCATTCTCCATTCCTCATTCCCCATTCCTCATTCCACATTCCACATTCCACATTCCTCATTCCTCATTCCCCATTCCTCATTCCACATTACTCATTCCACATTACTCATTCCACATTCCACATTCCTCATTCCTCAATAGGTATTGTGCCTTTTGGTTGGCGTATGCTGTATCGGCTGAAGGTTTGATTAGATTCGAACCCGATGCCGAGTATTTTTCTGTCTTTTTGGATGATTGTTATTGCAGAGTCGCTATATACGCGCTCTTCTTTTTGGTCCCAATATAGTTCATTGGTATAAAATTCCTCTTGGTTGAGATTTGTTGCCTCAATGTTGTCATTGAGTTTCCATAGTTCTAATTTGCTGTAATAAATTGCTTTATCGCATTCTATTTCAGCATCAATGTTGTAGTTTTCGTCGAAGCGTTCAAAACGTAATCCGTTTGGAAAATCCCAATATGGGGTATCGGCTTTTTCATAGACGTACCAATCTGGAGCTATAATTCTGTAACGGATTATACCAGAGTCGGATACGATGGTTGTTATTGAATCGGCATACACCTGAGGTGTATGTTTTATATCAGTTATGGAAGATGTCATGTCGTGCTTTGTTTGGCACGAAAAAAATAATGCACAATGCAAAATGCACAATGCACAAAAAAAATTAGATACGAGATGCGAGACACGAGATGCGAGACACGAGATGTGAGGCATAAGTTGTTGAATAGTAAAAAATAGACACGAGACACGAGAGCAAAAATCTTGTTTCTCGTGTCTTGTGTCTAATATCTAAAAAAGTTATTTGCTACGAACAGTAGTTGTTTCATTTACCCAACCGCCTACGTAGTGCGATTTGCCTTCTTCTACGTCAGGGTGCATGAATACCTCTTCTTTAGAAGGGAAATATGCGCTATATGTACGGATGAGTTTGTTAGCTTGTTCAATCATATCTTCTGTTGGTTCTACACTTTTTGCTTTTGCAAATTGGTCAACTGATGCCCAATATACTGCTTTTTGGAGTGTTGGGTCGTCAGATACTTTTGCTTGTGCATAAACAAGACCAAGCATGATATGAGGTTGTCCTTGTGCAGGATTTTTAGCTAACGATTCTTTGCAATATTTACGTACATTTTGGTATTGCTCTTTTTTGTAATATACTTGAGCAATGCGGAACAAGTTGTCGGCAATATCTAAATCTTCAGTTGAAAGATTTACAGCTTCTTGATAATATTCAATAGCTTTGTCTAAATCGCCTTTTACGTATGACATATTGCCAAGACCAGTAGCAGCTTCGGCAGATGGTGAAATTTTGTGAGCATATTCAGCCGCTTTGTAGTATGCTTCGTGTTCGATACATTTCAAGCGTTTGAACAATTTCATTACGCCTTCAAGATATTTGAGGTCAGCATTGTTACGTTCAACATTTGGCAAGAAGATTTCGTTCATTTTTGCGCAATCTGCAACGCCCGAAGCAGCAAAAAGTACATCAACAGCAGCTTTTACACTTGTATAGTCTTCGGCATTTTTGAGGTCAGCATTTTGACCATTTGCTGTTAAGATAGCATCAGCAAAAGTGTAGTCGCCGATAAATTGTTCAGCCAAAGTGTTGTCTGCTTTATAAAGATTAGCAGATGTAAATACAAAGAGTTGTAATTCGTTGGCTGCAGCGGCATTGCCCAAACCGTGAATAGCTTCTTTAATCCAAGGATAAATAGTTGCATTATCGTCTGGGAAGTATTTGTTATGCTTTGATGCTTTGTCTGCTAAAATTGCAGGACGAGGAGTTTTTTTGTCGTTTCCAAAATATTGGATGCGGTCATCATACAATTTCATCAATTGATTGAATGCAGCATTAAATTCATCTTGAGTTGTAGCTTGTTTGATTTTCCATTCGAGGATTCTAACACCGAGAGCATAGATGTTTTTTGATGCAGATGGACACTCAGTGTAAACTTTCATCCATGGCTCGTAAGCGTCGGCATAGTTTTTAACTTTTGCATACTCAGTGAAAAGTGAAAGGTTCACTTTGCATTCTTCTGACATTTGTGCCGCAATATTGCTTACAAACAACATCGCCACAAATAAAGCAGTTAATTTTAATGATTTCATAGCTATTAATGATTAGTTATTAATGATTATTTATTAGTTAAAATGAACAACTCTCCAATTCGCAATTCTTCATTATCTCACTTTCGCTTTGACAAACCAAGTTTCGTTAAGCGAGAAGTTTAAACCAAATTTGAAGTAGTTTTCTTTTAATATAGCATTCATGCCACCGGCATTGCCATATTCAAAATTGACATTGATTATAGTTCTTGATGTTCTAAGAGGTAAACCAACACCGCACGTAATGGCGAAATCTCCTGCTTGGCGTCCATTTATTTTTGCGTACGAATTGTTGTAGTTAGCACCAATTCTCCACGACATTCTATCAATGTATCTTCTGCCACGTGGGTCGTGTGTATATTCTGCACCTAATGATATTTTCATTCGATTAGCAAGGGTATCGCGTTTGCCGTAGTAGAGGGCTTTGCTGTATTCTTGATAGGTGAAATCTGCACCAATCATCAATCTGTCATCGTAAGTGTACATCACACCTCCACCATAGAGTGATGGCATCTCGAATAATTCGTTTGAATTTACAACTAAAGTATCTGTACCTGTCGTAGTTTGCTCAAACTTGCCATTCATTCCTGAGCGGAATTCGTATATAGCACCAATATTCAATTTGTGTTTATCGCCAATAGTTTCGTGATATTGAAGACCAAATCTTGCGTTAAAACTACGAATGTATAGGTTGGCTTTCATTACAGTATTCGTAGTTGTCAATTCCGATTGACTATAACTTACAGCTTTATAGTGGTTTATATTACCAAACATATAGTACCCATTCACACCGAGAGCTAAATGGTCAGCGATATCGAACGAGAGACCTAAATACACTTGACTGATACCTCCTGTGCCATAATATGTTTTGTCATAGACATTATTCCCTTCTTCCATTGGGATTTTTAGCGAGTCGGTATAGTTGTAGTTGTAGCCAACGTACGAATAGGGTATCAAACCTGCTGACAAACCCATCCATTTTGTTATTGGTGATTGTAACGCAATGTAATCAAGATTGCCTGTAAAAGAGGTATTTTGAGTATTTCCGCTACGGAAATTAGATAATAATCCCGAAACACCCATTTCGAATATAAAAGACGTCGAATCAATACTACTATACGAAGCCGGGTTGGTTGAGTTGATAGCATTTTTTGTGCGCAAACCAATCGATGTACCACCCATTGCTTGTGAGCGAGAGAAACAATCGTCCTCCAACTGACCATAACCATAACGTGTATATGGCGAGTTAGTATTGTTCTGTGCCATCAACAACACCGAAACAACTAATCCCAATAATATATTTAGTCCTCTTTTCATTATAATTTACAATCAATAATCTGTTATCCGTAATCTGTTATCTGTAATCTGTACTCTGTTATCTATTTTGATATATTTTTCGCAATAAAGTTTAATCCCTTTGGCACAAGCATCGGTTCAAAAAATAGCGAGGAGTGAGAAGTGAGGAGCGAGGAGTTATCTATAATGTTTAAATTAAAAAGTCCTCCAGTCAATATCACTTTTAAGTTATTATACTCCTTTAAATATTTTTCAATGTAGCCATTTATTTCGTTTATCACACCCCAATATGCCCCATTCAAAATTGCCTCACGGGTTGTTAAGCCCAATTGAGCATTGTGCATTTTTTGCTTTGGTTCAAAACCATTTTCTATTGAGCATTGTGGAAGTGCTGCCGTAAAATGATGCATAGCATCCAATCTCATTTGTATGCCAGGGGCAATATTACCACCTACGAAATGACCATCAATCAACAAATCGTACGTATTGCATGTGCCACAATCAATTACCAAATAATTTCCCTTGCCAGCAATTGCGTATGCCCCAGCCAAAGCCGCAATCCTATCCTTGCCCAAAGTTTCAGGTGTTAAGTAATCAATTTCGAATGGTAGAGGTGATTTGTATGACAATAGATGATATTTTGCGTCTATTTCGTCTAATAATTGTGCAATTCTTCTCTCTTTTTCAGGATTAACACTCGACACGATAACATATTTGAGTAGGTCAAACCGAGAAAACAAATTAACTATGTCTTCTTTATTAAATTGTTCAAATACAATATGTTCAACCAACCGTTCTCCATCGAAAACAGCTGCCTTTGTTTTAGTATTGCCTATGTCGATAGTCAGTACCATCCGTTTCTATATATTTAGTTGCAAAGTTACAAAAAAAAATCATAACAAACTAATGATTATTTATTAAAAAACAATAAAAAATTGTGTGATTGTTATTTGTTTGAAAGGAGTGTGATTTTTTTTTGTTTTATCTACTTTGATATGTTGAATAATTTTATTAACTTTGCTAGTCGAAATAATAGATGTTTAATTTTTTTTATTATGAATAAAACAATTTTAGGTTGGTTTCAGAGTATTGGCATTGTTGCCGATTCGCAATCGTGGCTTTATTGGGTAATTACACTTTCGTGTATTGCTGTTGTTGTTTATGTTGTTTATTTAGTTTGTAGTAGGTTGATTATTCCAGCGTTGCGTCAATTGACACGTAGGACATCGTCTTCGTGGGATGATATTTTGTTTAATGATACATTATTAAAGGACATTTCGCGCCTTGTACCACCTATTCTTATTGCTGTACTTTTGCCGATAGTTTTTGTTGAAGGGAATGATACACTTGATTTTCTTTTGCGTGTGGACTATATATACATGGTTGTTGTTGCAGCAAAATTGATGTGTACTTTTATTTCTGCGTTGTACGATTTATCGATGCACAATGAACGGTTGAAAAATCATGCATTGCAGAGTGTTTATCAAATGCTAAAAGTGGTGGTTGTCTGTGTGGCATTGATTATTGTTGTCAGCATTCTTATAAATAAAAATCCAGGTTATATACTTACTGCTCTTGGTGCTTCGGCTGCTGTTTTGATGTTGGTATTTAAGGATATGATTGTAGGTCTTGTGGCAGGTGTTCAGTTGTCGATGAATGATATGCTTCGTCCTGGTGATTGGATTGCTATGCCTAAATATGGTGCTGATGGTGATGTTGTTGAAGTTAGTCTTACTACGGTTAAAGTGCGAAATTGGGATAATACTATTACTACAATTCCTCCGTATGCTTTGGTGAGTGATTCGTTTCAGAATTGGCGAGGAATGCAAGAGAGTGGAGGTCGTCGAGTAAAGCGTGCTGTCTATATTGATATGCGTTCAATTCAATTTTGTACAGATGAACAGATGAAAGAGTTTGAAGTGAAAGGTTGGCTTGAGGGTGTGGAACGTGTAGATGGTTTCCCTGTTAATTTGCATATTTTCCGTAATTATTTAGAGAAATATTTGCGCAATCATCCCCGTGTTAATAAGGGTATGACTATTATGGTGCGTCAGTTGCAACCTACGGCACAAGGACTTCCGCTTGAGCTCTATTTCTTTTCTGATGGTACGGCGTGGATTCCATACGAGCAATTACAAGCCGAAGTTTTTGAGCATGTCTTTGCTATGTTGCCTACTTTTGGTCTTCGTATATTCCAATCTCCGATGGGTATTGATTTTGCGGGTGAATCTTTTTCTATAAATTGAGTTGAAAAAAATTTGTTAGTTTAATTTTATTTGCATAACTTTGCAAAAATAAAAAAATATTTGTTATGTTTGATAAATTTCTTGCTTTAGATGTTTATATGCAGGTGTTTTGGACGCTTGCTTTGTTGTCAAGTGTTATTTTTTTAATACAAATGGTTATGACATTTATGGGCCTTGACAGTGATACTGAAATGGGTTCGGGATTTGATGATGTAGAAATGGAAGGTGTGGGTGGATTTTTCTCGTTTCGTAATTTTGTGAATTTTTTGCTTGGATATGGTTGGGGTGGTGTGCTTTTGCATGATGCTATTTCAAATATGGTGTGGTTGCAAGTGGCTGCTTTAGGTATAGGTTTTTTGCTTGTATTGATTTTTGTGTTTATTTTGCGTCAAGTGATGAAATTGGCTACTGATAAAACGTTTCGTTTGGAAGAGGCTGTTGGTATAGTGGCAGATACTTATTTGCGTATTCCAGCGGCTAAACAAGGTTCGGGTAAAATACTTGTCAGTGTGCGTGGTTCAGTCCATGAGTTAGAGGCTATGACCGAAGGTGAGGAGATACCGACAGGTAGCAAAGTGCGTGTAACTAAAGCAATAGGATCGGAACTAGTAGAAGTAGAAAGAATTTAGGGGGTGTTAGTTACTAGTTATTAGTTATTAGTTATTAGTTAGTAATTTTCAATTTTTGCGTTAAGCGAGAGCAATGAAAATTATTTCAATTGCCGAGTGGAGCAAAAATCACGACCGAAGGGAGTAATTCTCAATTTTTGCGATAAGCGAGAGCAATGAAAATTATTTCAATTGCCGAGCGGAGCAAAAATCACGACCGAAGGGAGTAACTCTCCAACTCTAAACACTCAACACTCAACATTCAACACTCAACACTCAACACTCAACACTCAACTCTAAACACTAAACTCTCAACACTAAACTTTATATATTATGGCTAATGTTGCTTTTATTTTTGTTATTCTTGTAGTTGTAGTTTTTATTACTATAGCTGCAGTGATACGTCGTTACAGACGTTGTCCTTCTGACAAAATTCTTGTCGTTTATGGTAAAACAGGCGGAGGTTCTGCTCGTTGTATTCATGGTGGTGGTAAATTTATTTGGCCAATCATTCAAGATTATGCCTATTTGAATCTTACACCGATTTCGATTGATGCTAATTTGACTAACGCACTTTCTCGTCAGAATATTCGCGTCGATGTTCCTTGTCGTTTTACCGTTGGTATTTCAACAGAGTCGGATTCGATGAATAATGCGGCTGAACGTCTTTTGGGTTTATCGTCAAACGAAATTCAAGAGTTGGCTCGTGATATTCTTTTTGGTCAATTGCGTTTGGTTATTGCCACTATGTCGATTGAAGAAATCAATAGCGACCGTGATAAATTCCTTGAAAATATCTCTAAAAACGTTGAGGTCGAATTGAAAAAAATTGGTCTTCGCTTGATTAACGTCAATGTAACCGATATTAAAGACGAGTCTGGCTATATTGAGGCTTTAGGTAAAGAAGCTGCTGCTAAAGCTATCAACGAAGCTAAAGTTAGTGTGGCAGAACAAGATAAATTTGGTGAGATTGGTAAGGCTGAGGCAGTTCGTGATACTCGTATTAAGACCTCAGAGGCAAATGCTATCGCTGTAAAAGGTGAGAATAATGCTCAAATTGAGGTTGCAAATTCTAATGCATTCCGTCGTGAAAAAGAGGCTGAGGCTAATCGTTTGGCTATTGCAGCTGAAAAAGTTCAACAAGCAAAAGCGTTGCAAGAGGCTTATGCTGCTGAACGTGAGGCAGAGTTGGCTCGTGCTGAACGTGAACGTTCAACTCAACAAGCTAACGTGATTGTGCCTGAAGAGATTGAAAAACAACGTCGTATTATCGAGGCAGAAGCAGAAGCAGAAAAACTTCGTGTTAATGCAAAAGGTGAAGCTGATGCAATTTATGCTAAGATGGAGGCTGAGGCTAAAGGTCTTTATGAAATCCTTACAAAACAAGCTGCTGGTTACGATCGTATGGTGCAAGCGGCTGGTGGCGATGCTAACAAAGCATATATGTTGCTCTTGCTTGAAAAATTACCAGAATTGGTTAAGACTCAAGTTGAGGCGGTTAAAGGTGTTAATATCGATCATGTTACAGTGTGGGATTCTGGTAATAATGCAGATGGTAAAGGTTCAACCGCCAATTTCGTTTCAGGATTGATGAAATCAGTGCCACCGTTGAACGATTTGTTTGACCTTGCTGGTATGAATTTGCCAGAATATCTTGGTAAAAAACAAGAAGAACAACAAGAAACGGAAACTAAGAAAACTAAATAGTTTTTGAAAAAAGAATGTTAAAAATTTGGTAGTTAGCAAAATAATTTGTAACTTTGCACCGAATTTAAGATATTGAGGGGACGAGTAGTCCCCTCAATTCGTAGTATTAAGTGTTATGATACAGAAAGATATTATTACTAATTTGGTTATCAGCAAATTAGCTGATACAAGATATTTTTTGGTTGATGTTACAGTTTCGGCTGATAATGTGATAAAGGTAGAAATTGATGCCGAGGAGGGTGTTGATATTGACTTTTGTGTTGAACTAAATCGTTTTATTGAAGCTAACTTTGATCGTGAGGTGGAGGATTATGAGCTTGAAGTAGGTTCGGCAGGTCTTACATCTCCGTTTAAGGTGAAACGTCAATACGAAAAAAATCTAAACAAAGAGGTTGAAGTGTTAGAGGCGAATGGTATTAAGCATGAGGGCGTGTTGGTAGAGGTAGATGATGAAAAATTCGCTATTGACGAGACTAAAATGATACGTAAAGAAGGTGATAAGCGCAAAAAGCCTTATACAGAGCGTATAGAATTTAAGTATTCAGAAATAAAATATACAAAATATAAATTTAAAATTTAATTTGAAATTTTAAATTTGAAATTTTAAATCTTCGTTATGATTTTCAACTTTCAACTTTCAATTTTCAATTTTCAACTTTAAACGTAATGGCTAAAAAAGAGAAAGTAAATCTTATTGAAACCTTTTCGGAATTCAAAGATTTGAAGGCGATTGATCGCTCTACATTGATTGCTATCTTGGAAGATTCGTTCCGTAGTGTGATTGCTAAAATGTATGGAACTGATGAAAACTATGATGTGATTATCAACCCTGAGACTGGCGACTGTGAAATTCTTCGTACACGTACTATCGTTGAAGATGATGAGTTGGAAAACGAAAGCATGGAAATTGCACTCTCAGCAGCTCAAGAAATAGATGAGGACTATGAAGTGGGAGAGGAAGTTGTCGATAAAGTAGAATTTTTGAGTTTTGGACGTCGTGCAGTTCTTAATCTTCGTCAAACTTTGGCTTCTCGTATCCTTGAACTTCAAAAAGAGGCTCTTTATGAAAAATATGCTGATATTATCGGTCAAGTAGTATCTGGCGATGTTTATCAAGTTTGGAAAAAAGAGGTGCTTTTGCTTGATGAAGATAAAAACGAAATGCTTCTTCCTAAACAAGAGCAAATTCCTAACGATTTTTATCGTAAAGGTGAACCAGTACGTGCAGTAGTGCTTCGTGTTGATAATAAAAACAACAACCCTAAAATCTATCTTTCTCGTACTTCTCCTTTGTTCTTGGAACGTTTGTTTGAACAAGAAGTTCCTGAAATTCACGATGGTTTGATTACTATCAAAAAAGTAGTTCGTATTCCTGGTGAGCGTGCTAAAGTGGCTGTTGAATCTTTCGATGATCGTATCGACCCAGTAGGAGCATGCGTAGGTATGAAGGGTGCTCGTATTCATGGTATAGTTCGTGAATTGCGTAATGAAAATATCGATGTTATCAACTATACAAATAACATTAGTTTGTATATTGCTCGTGCGCTTAGTCCTGCTAAAGTTCAAACTATCGAACTTGATGAGGAAAACAAAAAAGCAAATGTATATCTTCGTCCAGAAGAAATTTCACTTGCTATTGGTAAAAATGGTAATAATATTAAATTGGCAACAATGCTTACAGGTTATACAATCGATGTATTCCGTAATGACGTTGAAGTTGATGAAGAAGATATTTACCTTGATGAATTTAGCGATGAAATTGATGGTTGGATTATCGATGTATTGAAAAGCATTGGTTGTGATACAGCTAAAAATGTATTGGCACTTTCTCGTGAAGAATTGATTCAACGTTCTGACTTAGAAGAAGAAACAATCGACGAAGTATTGGCTATTTTGAAAGCCGAATTTGAAGACTAAAATAAATAGTTATGAATTAGTATTTTTTATCTCTAATTCGTTAATAACTAATAATTAGTAACTAATAACTAAAAATATATGGCAAGATTAGGAAAATTAGTAAAAACATTAAAGATTGGTATTGGTACTGCAACAGACTTTTTGAAATCAAAAGGTTTCACTGTCGAGGAGGATTTTAATGCTAAAATTACAGGCGAGCAAGAAGCTTTACTTTTAAAAGAATTTGCTACACCTGAAATGTTGGCTGAATTTGAGGCTCAAAAGAAAGAGCCTAAAAAGGCAAAAGTAGAAGAATCTAAAAAAGAGGTTAAGGAATCGACTAAAGACCAGAAAAAAATAGAGGTGAAGGTAGAACCTCAATTTAATGTTGTAGGTAAAATAGATTTGGATGCTCTTAATAAGCCTAAAGTAGAGAAAAAAGAGGAGCCAAAAATTGAAACTCAAGCAGAATCTAAAACGATAGAGGCTCAAAAAGTCGTGCCTCAAACTGTTGAAGTGAAGAAAGAGAAACCTAAAAAAGAGGTTGCTCCGATTGCCCCTGAATCAAAACAAGAGGTAAAAAAAGAGGAACCAAAGCCTAAAAAAGAGGAGAAAACAAAAGAACCAAAACCAGCTCAAAAAGAAAATCTTGCCAAAGAAAATAAAACAGAAAAAACTGCTGTGAAAGCAGAATCAAATGTGGGTACGCAACAAGTTACCTCTGTTAAAGCAGAACCTAAAAAAGCAGCAGAACCTAAGAAAGTAGAAGAACCAAAACCAGAAAAGAAAGAGGAAGAAATTTTCACTTTCCGTAAAGTTGAGTTTAAGAGCGATATTAAAGTTCTTGATAAAATTGACCTTTCTGCCATAAATAGTAATACTCGTCCTGCTAAAAAATCTAAAGAGGAATTACGTAAAGAGCGTATAGCTAAAGATCGTCAAGCTGCCGAAGCTCGTCGTAAAGCGCAAAAAGAGGCTAATAAAAAAGCTGCTAAAGAGGGTAAATCTGATGAAGTATTTAGTGTGGATAAGCCTAAATTGCAAGGACCTAATGTCGTTGATAAAATTGATTTGGGTTCACAAGGTAAAGGTGGTGAAAAAGGCGATAAGAAAAAACGTAAACGTATTGGAGGTGAACGCGTTGATGTAAGTAAAGCTATGCAAGGTGGTGGTCAACCACAAGCTGGCGGACAAAAAGAGGGTAAGAAAAAGAATAAACATCAAAAAGCTATTCATACTCCTGTTGTTAGCGAAGAAGATGTTGCACGTCAAGTAAAAGAGACTTTAGCTCGTCTTACAGAGGGTAATAAAGGTGTTAAAAAAGGTGCAAAATATCGTAAAGAAAAACGTGAAGCCAATGCTCAACGCTTGCAGAATGAGCAAGAAATGGAACAACTCGAATCAAAAATTCTTAAACTTACCGAGTTTGTTACCGCTAACGAGTTGGCTGCTATGATGAATGTGCCTGTAACTCAAATTATTCAAACTTGTTTCAATCTTGGTTTGTTCGTTTCTATCAACCAGCGTCTTGATGCTGAAACTATCAATATTGTAGCAGACGAATTTGGTTTCCAAACAGAGTTTGTCTCTGCCGATGTAGTTAATGCTATTCAAGAAGAGGAAGATAACGAGGAAGACCTCCTCCCTCGTCCACCTATTGTTACCGTAATGGGTCACGTTGACCACGGTAAAACTTCGTTGCTCGACTATATCCGTAAGTCTAACGTTATTGCAGGTGAAGCTGGTGGTATCACTCAACATATTGGAGCGTACAACGTAACACTCGAAGATGGTCGCCATATTACATTCCTCGATACTCCTGGTCACGAAGCATTTACTGCTATGCGTGCTCGTGGTGCTCAAGTTACCGATATTGCTATCATCATTGTGGCAGCCGATGATAATGTCATGCCTCAAACAGTCGAAGCTATCAATCACGCTTCAGCTGCAGGTGTACCTATTGTATTTGCAATCAATAAAGTAGATAAACCAAGTGCTAACCCAGATAAGATTAAAGAATCGCTTGCAGCGATGAATTATCTTGTTGAAGAGTGGGGCGGTAAATATCAATCTCAAGACATCTCTGCTAAACATGGTATGGGTGTCAATGAACTGCTTGAAAAAGTATTGCTCGAGGCCGAATTGCTTGATCTTAAGGCAAATCCTAATCGTAAAGCATCAGGTTCGGTTATCGAATCTTCGCTTGATAAAGGTCGTGGCTATGTGGCAACTGTGCTTGTAAATAATGGTACGTTGCGAGTTGGTGATATTATGCTTGCTGGTACAGCATACGGACGTGTGAAAGCGATGTTTAACGAACGTAATCAACGTATTAAAGAGGCTGGCCCTGCAGAACCTGTTATTGTACTTGGTCTTAATGGAGCACCTCAAGCTGGTGATAATTTCAATATCTTCGATCAAGATCACGAAGCTCGCGATATTGCAAATAAACGTGAACAATTAGCTCGTGAACAAGGTCTTCGTACTTCTAAACATCTTACTCTCGAAGAGATTGGCCGTCGTATTGCTCTCGGCAACTTCCAAGAACTCAATCTTATTGTTAAAGGTGACGTGGATGGTTCTATCGAAGCACTTTCTGACTCGCTTTTGAAACTTTCTACCGAAGAAATTCAAGTTAATGTAATCCATAAAGCTGTAGGTCAAATCTCTGAAAGCGATGTTATGTTGGCTACTGCTTCTAACGCAATTATCGTAGGTTTCCAAGTGCGTCCTTCTATGGAGGCTCGCAAATTGGCAGAAAAAGAAGAAGTTGATATTCGTCTTTATTCAATTATTTACGATGCAATCGAAGAGCTTAAAGCCGCTATGGAAGGTATGTTGGCTCCTGATATTAAAGAGGAAATCACTGCTACACTCGAAATTCGTGAGACATTCAAAATCACTAAAGTTGGTACAATTGCAGGTTGTATGGTTAAAGAAGGTAAAATCAAACGTACCAATAAGATACGTCTCATTCGCGATGGTATCGTGATTTATACTGGCGAACTTGCATCCCTCAAACGTATGAAAGATGACGTTAAAGAGGTTAACTCTGGTTACGAATGTGGTCTTAATATTGCTAATTACAATGATATTCGTATAGGTGATATTATCGAAGCATACGAAGAAGTAGAAGTTAAGAAAACACTTTAATTAGAAATAAAATAATAGACACGAGATGTAAGACATATTTGTCTTGTGTCTCGTGTCTTTTAGTAATTAGTTTTTTTATAATTTCTATAGCCACTATAGCTACTATAGCCACTATAGTTTCTATAGCCACTATAACTCTCAACTTTTAATTCTTAACTATCAATGAACTATCTTGATATAATTTTAATTATACCTCTTGCTTATGGGCTTGTTCAGGGGCTTCGTAAGGGCTTGGTAAAAGAAATTGCAGGTTTGCTTGCTGTTGTTTTAGGTATCTATTTAGCGCGTTATTGGTCATTGCCAGCATCGCAAGCTTTGACAGAAATGACAGGTTGGGCAACAAATATTTGTACTCCTTTGGCATACGCTTTAGTTTTTATAGTTGTTTCTTTATCAATTTCTGCATTGTCATATATGCTCAGTAAGATAATAGGTGCAATTATGCTTGGTTGGCTCAATCGTCTGTTAGGCGCAGCTTTTGGCGTTGTAAAAATGACTCTATTGTTGAGTGTTATACTCAATTTTGTAGCAATTATGAATCAGTTTATGCCAATTAAAGATAAACCTGTGGTACAGCAATCATTGCTATATTCACCCATCGAAAATGTGATGAGTGCAGTTTTGCCTTTATTGAATTTTGAAGATTTTACAACTGCAGTTCGTGAAGGTGTTGTTGAGCCTGCAACTAAAGTAATCGAAGAACTTTGATGTGATTTTTATAAAAATAAATGCTGATTAGCATTAATGCTAATCAGCGTTTTTCATATCTATTGAATATTTTAGTCCAATGCGAAATTCATGATATTGCCAATCTTTAATGCCGTATTGATAGGCGACGTATGGTTCTAATCCGTATGGGCAAGGAATGCCAATTTTTGTTTTTAATGTCATAGGTTTATCTCCATTATTTTGCCAGCCTATATAACCTCCCCATTCTGTGATTAGTCGTAAATATAGAGCTTCAAATTCAGCCCTTAATCCATACATGTAGGCATCGTTTTGTTCTGCTCGTCCTGTTTGCCAGCAATAGAATCCGATTGACCCAGAAAGACTAAATGATTTTGCCCATTTATTTTCCCAATTTATTTTTTCGGCGAGTGCTAAATCTAAGAAGTATCCTGGAGCATCAATGAATCTTTTATTCTCAAAATTTCCTCCCGATGCTGTTTTTATGCCTATTCTAACAACTGCCGAAGGTATATATGGTGATGATTTTTTGAACCATTGGTGGTGCAAGACTTGAATATTAGTGCTTACATAAATATCTCCAGCAACATTATGCCAATTATTTCGTGTCTCGTATCTCGTATCTCGTGTCTCGTATCTCGTGTCTCATGTCTCGTGTCTTTTTTTTTGAATAAAAATCCATTACCGAATACCAAGCCTCCAAATTTACCCAACGTGTAAAAAGAGGTATATTCAATCGTAGATTTGGTGTAAAAGTATTGCTTTGGTCAAATCCTCTAAAGTAACTTCCTGATATTTCTACTGAAAATTTATCTGAAGTTTCTCCCGACGACATCTCTATCACTGGCAACGCATTGGGCCCCCACGGCATCTCTTGTCCCCACCCAAACAACGAAAAAAACAAAGCGCAACCTACGAGGCATAACCTCATACATTGCGCTTTAATATTTAGTTTGTAAGTCATAAGATTATGAGTTAATTTAACTTTCAACTCTCAACTTTCAACTTTCAACTCGTTTTTACATTCTTTCAGGCATTTCAATGCCGAGCAATCCCATACCCGAAGTGATAACTTTAGCCACATTAGCAGAAAGTAATAGACGTAAGTTTTTAATCTCTGCATTCTCTTCCTTCAATATTGGAGATGCTTGATAGAATTGATTATACTCTTTCACTAAGTCATATACATAGTTGGCAATCAATGCAGGCGAGAAATCTTCACCAGCTTGGCGCACTACGTTAGGGTAGTTTGTAAGCATTTGAATGAGAGTACGTTCTTTGTCAGTAATTTCCATAGCCTCATTTGCTGCTACTACATTGATACCTTGTTCTGCAGCCTTGCGGAGAACTGATTTGATACGGGCGTTTGTATATTGAATAAATGGACCTGTATTTCCGTTAAAATCAATAGATTCTTTAGGGTTGAAAGTCATATTTTTGCGTGGATCGACTTTCAAAATAAAATATTTTAATGCACCAAGACCGACCATGCGGCAAATGTCATTGATTTCCTCTTCCGAGCAATTATCTAATTTGCCAAGTTCGTCAGATGTTTCGCGCGCTTGTGCCACCATTTCGGCAATCAAGTCGTCGGCATCAACCACAGTACCTTCGCGGCTCTTCATCTTACCTTCAGGCAACTCAACCATACCGTATGAGAAGTGTACTAACTCTTTACCCCATTCAAAACCGAGTTCGTCGAGCAATAATGAAAGTACTTGGAAGTGATAATTTTGTTCATTACCAACCACATACACCATTTTGTTGATAGGGTAGTCTTGATAACGGAGTTTAGCTGTACCAATGTCTTGAGTCATATATACAGAAGTACCGTCTGTACGCAACAACAATTTCTCGTCCAAGCCATCGGCTGTCAAGTTAGCCCAAACTGAATTATCAGGGCGGCGGTAGAAAATGCCTTTTTCAAGACCTTCTTCCACTTTCGATTTACCTTCGAGGTATGTGTCTGACTCATAGTATATTTTATCGAAATCGACACCCATTTTTTTGTATGTTTCGTCGAAGCCAGCATATACCCATTCGTTCATTTCGCGCCACAAAGCACGTACTTCAGGGTCGTTTTGTTCCCATTTCAAAAGCATAGCTTGAGCTTCAACCATAAGTGGAGCTTTACGTTTTGCCTCATCTTCTTCCATGCCTTGAGCCATAAGTTCTTTGACTTCGGCTTTATAATGTTTGTCAAATTCTACATAGTATTTTCCTACAAGGTGGTCGCCTTTCATGCCACTTGATGCAGGAGTTTCGCCATTGCCATATTTCAACCATGCCAACATCGATTTGCAGATGTGGATACCGCGGTCGTTTACTATGTTAGTTTTTACAATTTTCCAGCCATTAGCCTCTTGAATACGTGAAATAGAGTAGCCGAGAAGGTTATTTCTAATATGTCCAAGGTGTAAAGGTTTGTTAGTATTAGGTGATGAATATTCAATCATCATCAATGGCGAATTTTCATTTGCACGAGTATGGCCAAAGTCAGCGTCTGCATTGATATTATTGAGCGTAGCTACCCAATGTTGTTGATTTATCGAAAGATTCAAAAAACCTTTTACAACATTAAATTTAACTACAAGAGCCTCATTAGCAACCAAATATTCACCAATTTCAGTACTTACTTGTTCAGGTGCTTTGCGCGCAGCTTTTACAAAAGGGAAGGTTAACAACGTAATATCGCCTTCAAACTCACTGCGAGTTTTTTGTAATTGCACTGCACTCTCTTCAACTTCAAGGCCATAAAGCGATTTTACGGCAGCAACAACAGCTTTCGATAATTTAGTTTCAATCATATTATAGATTTTTAGTAGCGAGTAGCGAGTAGCAAGACCTTTTGTACTCGGCTTCGCCTCGTTAGTCTTTATAGATTTTTAGTAGCGAGTAGCGAGTAGCAAGACCTTTTGCACTCGGCTTCGCCTTATTCGTATTATAGTAGCGATTTTTTTTAGATTCACATTTTTGTTATTTACACTTACTTATAAAACGAATATTACAAGTTTATAGGCAAATAATTATGCATTATGCATTGTGAATTGAGCATTGATGTATGAGCCACATTGGGGACTCGAACCCCAGACCTACTCATTACGAATGAGTTGCTCTACCAACTGAGCTAATGTGGCAAGGTTATTTTAAAAACCTATATATAATATCGTTATTGCCGATACAACCGATATGATAATCCAAAGAATTATACCCAATAAAATAGGTCGGAAGCCCACTTGTTTTAAACTTTGCCATGATAATCCCGAGCCAATCAAAAACAACGTATAAATCATGCCATATCGTGCAATATCCACTGTTTTTTCATACAACTCAGCTCCTTGTGGTACGTATGTTGCAATTACCATTGCAATCACATAAAGGAATATAAACCAAGGAATTGATATTTTGCCTTTACCGCCTTCCTCTTTGTTGTATTTATTGTAAACAACAGAAATAATCAATGTTAGAGGAATAATCCACAACGCACGAATCAATTTTGTTGTAGTTGCAATTTGTAGAGCTAATTCACTTCTTTCTGCTGCAGCACCAACTACCGACGATGTATCATGTATCGCAATTGCACACCAATAGCCAAACTCTGTGTCATTCATTCCCAACCAATTACCGAGTGGCGGAAACACAAACAATGCAATTGCATTCAATGTGAAAATTGTGCCTAATGCCACAGTCATATCATTGTCCTTAGCTTTAATCACAGGCGCAATCGCAGCAATCGCACTACCTCCACATATTGCTGTACCTCCCGACACTAAAGTACGTGTTCCTGTATTAATCTTCAACAATTTACCAATCCATAAACCCAATCCCATCGTCAATGCAATTGAGAATATTGTAAACACAAAACCTGTTTTTCCAGCCTCCATTGCTTCTGTCAAATTCATACCAAAACCTAATCCTACAACCGATGCTTGGAGCAATATTTTTGTAAAAATTTTATTGTGCTGAATAAACGGGTTTCCTATCGTAAATGCCACAATCAATCCCGACAACAATGCTGTAGCCGGTGTCAAAAACGGCACCAAAAATAGTAGAATTATAAATACTGTTTCACGTGTCTTTTGTGATAAATTAAGCATAATTTAATAAGGTTTAAAATAAAATGCAAAGTTACTAAAAATAATTTATAAAATTATCATTAGTTAAGATTTTTTTAGAGTAAAAAAATATCTGTTATGTATTGTATATTGTATATTTTTTAGTAATTTTGCAAAGATAAAAATATTAAATATGAAAACACAGCAACAAGTAAATATTAAGAATAAGAGGGCGAGTTTCGATTACGAATTAGTAGAACGTTTTACTGCGGGCATAGTCCTTTATGGAACTGAAATTAAGTCAATTCGCGAAGGTAAAGCAAGTCTTGTTGATACCTATTGTCAATTCTCTGCTGGTGAACTTTGGGTGCGTAATATGCAAATCTCTGCCTATCGTTTGGGCTATTATTATAACCACGATGTTAAGCGCGAACGCAAACTTTTACTCAATAAGCGCGAACTTCGTAAACTCGAAAAAGCGACAAAAGAGACAGGTTACACTATTGTGCCAACAAAACTTTTCACTAACGAGAAAGGTCTTGCCA
Organism: Paludibacteraceae bacterium; assembly: GCA_017467185.1. GTDB lineage: Bacteria > Bacteroidota > Bacteroidia > Bacteroidales > Paludibacteraceae > Aphodosoma. The sequence goes on from JAFTSS010000085.1 coordinate 36,851, forward strand.
AACTCGAAATAGCCCTTGCTCGTGGTAAAAAAGCTTACGACAAGCGCGAAACTCTAAAAGAAAAAGAAGACCGTCGCGATATGGACCGTGCAATGAAATTCTAAAATTAAAAAGCACACTTTCGGTGTGTATTAACCTTTCGAAATTATGAAAAAAACACTTTTTGGTCTCATTTTTTTTGTGATAAGCATATCACTTTTTGCGCAAGAAAATTATCTTTACGGATCGTTTATTTCTAATGGTCATACACTCCCATATCGTTATCTTGAGCCACAAAATATTAAGGTAAACAAAAAATACCCAGTTGTACTTTTTCTTCACGGCGCAGGCGAGCGAGGCATCGACAATGAACAGCAACTTCTACATTGTTCAGGTCAATTTCTTAACCCCGACATTCGTGATAAATATCCCGCATACGTATTTTTTCCACAAGCTCCTACAGGTGCTTTTTGGTCTATTCCTGACCGACTTACAGAATTAAGTCAGGATATGTTTGCTGCCGTAAGTGAGCCAAGTTGGCAATTGCAAACTATCAAAGCAATGGTCGATTCAATTGCTCAGCTCCCAAATGTTGACCCTAAACGAATATACATAATGGGTATATCTATGGGCGCAATGGCAACATACGAACTTTGCTGGCGTTATCCTTATCTGTTTGCTGCTGCAGTTCCTATTTGTGGCGGAGCAGACACCAATCGTTTAGTCAATGCTGCCGAAATACCTTGGCGCATATATCATGGCGATGCCGATAAAGTAGTACCTGTAACATTCTCGCGTACAGCATATCGTGCGCTGAAAAATGCAGGAGCCAAAATTGTGTATCGCGAATTTGCAGGTTGTACCCACAACTCATGGAATCCCGCATTCAACGACCCTGACCTATTCCCATGGCTTTTTAAACAAAAAAAATAGAAAAATGAAATATTTCTTATACATATTGCTATTCTTTTGCTCATTCCCCATCGTAGCGCAAAATGCAGTAGGGACTGTCATTGACGAAGATGGAGAACCAATTCCATACGCATCAGTTTATGTAAAAAACGATCCGATTGGAGGTACTATGACCGATATGGATGGGCGTTATAATTTGAAAATAGATTCTTTAATTGCATCCGACGATGAAGTTATATTCTCTTTCATCGGTTATCGTACAGAGGAGTTTTCTGTAGCTTCAATAATTTCAGATTCCAATTTTACAGTTACTCTTGTCGAACAGCCAATTATGCTCGAAGGAGCAGTCGTAAAAGCCAAAATATCTCGTAAAGAGAGCACAAAACTAAAAAAAGAAGCCCTTAAAAAATTCGTAGAGCAGATGGCTAACGATTTTCCTAAACGGACAGCCGAATATCCTGTTTTTTCAATGTATAATGGTTCGCAAGACGAACGTCAGCTCATTCATCATGAGATTGTTGGCACAATAAAAGAATATCCTTTTGATAATAAACGAGGTGGTGATTCTGTAGCACTTGTTGTGAAATCAGTAAAAGAATTTACGACAGATGAGGCAAAAACAGCTTACGATATGTTTAATGAAATAGCAGACGAACGTATCAATAATCCTAAAAAGAAGAAAAAGAAAAATAAACTCACCTACACTAAACGCGATTTAGATTATCAAGCACTTCGTATGCATCGTTTCCTTTGGGGTGGGCCTACAGGTTCGTTGATTGATATGTTGAACATCAAGAAACCTGCAAAATGGGATTATACTATGATTGGCGATGATGCTGTATTGACTTATACAGAAAAAGAAAACTATATGGGTATAGTAAAAGGTGAATTGCAACTACATTTTTATATCGACCCTGTTACTTTTCAGATAAATAAAATAGCCCAAAGTCTTTCTGGCGAATTGCATATACCATTTGGTTATAAACTTAAGGACGAAGAACTTGAATTTATCAATGCTCTTCAGTTTGGTCACGATACACTCGACCGTTACCGTGTTCGTCATGCCTATGTCGATGTACTTCGCAATGTTTTTTTTCGTCGCACACAAGAGGGTGATGTAGTTATTCGTGAAAAAAACCTTGAAGTTCGTGGCGATATAATTGACACTAAAAAGAAAAAACTAAGTTATAGTGCCGAAGCAAAAGCAATAGTTTCTGGTACTCCAAAAATAACAAAAAATGATTAGATATTTTTTTTCGGTTTTTAGAAATTTTGTGTATCTTTGCACTATTAAAACCGCAAAAAATATCTTTTATGAAAAAATTGTATTTATTATTGAATTTTGTCTTGGCATTCACTATTATGGCGAAAGCCGAGACTTCTTTATTTATTGATTATCTTTCTGATGACGATGCCGAAATAGCATTAAATGTAATTGGTCGCATCGAAATTAAAGATGAAGTTTTCCGTCTTATTAGTGTTGAGGGAACCGAATTAGCCTCTTGTAATCTTTATGAAGTGAAAAAAATTTCATTTGTCAAAAACTCTACTGAGACTAACCTTGTTGATAATAACTCTAATTCTATAGTTATTTTTCCTAATCCAACACAAGAAGTTTTATTTATCAATGGTTTAGAATCTAACGATAAGGTTCGTTTGTTCGACCTTCAAGGTAAATTGATTTTAACATCTGTTGCCGATACTGATGGTAATTTGCAAGTGTCAGTGTCGCAACTGCCTGACGGAGTTTATCTTCTTCAAGTAGGAGTAGAAATAATGAAATTTGTTAAACAGTAAAACTAATCTTGATTATGAAACGAATAACTACAATTATATCTTTTTTATTGCTTGCTTTTTTTAGCTACTCGCAAATGTATGTTTGGCAAAATGGCGCATTAGTTGGCGATTATGCTGAAGGAGTTATTGATAGTGTTAAATTTGTAAAACCAGAACCACAAGTGGAGACTCTTCGTAATGAGCCTACCGAAGGTGGATTGTTAAAAGCATTTTCTATAGCCGATGGTGCCACTGTTTTTTTCTCACAAGGCAATCTTCGTTATAAACCATCAACTAAAGAGTGGGCTTTTGCTTCTGAGCAAACAAGTCGAGTAGGTGCGGGAAATGCATCTATCGCCGAAGAACATACAGGTTGGATCGACCTTTTTGGTTGGGGTACAAGTGGTTATAACAACGTAGCGCCATACCTCTCAGTTCAAGACTATACTAAATACGCTAATGTGCAAAACATTGCAGGCACAAATTACGATTGGGGCGTTTATAATAAGATTTCTAATGGTGGCAATGAAGCTGGTTTGTGGCGTACGCTTACTGCTGACGAGTGGTTATATCTTTTCTACTCTCGCGAAAATGCCGACTCTCTTTTTGCTTTTGGTGTTGTAAATAGTGTCAAGGGACTTATTCTTTTGCCTGATAATTGGCAACAACCAGAGGGTGTTGATTTTTACCCAAGTACCACTAAAGGTTTGATGCCTGAAGGTAAATATTTTTGGAATATGGCTTCTGATAATTACGAGCATAATACATATACCAAAGCTCAATGGACAAAAATGGAAGAGGCAGGAGCTGTTTTCCTTCCTGCAGCAGGTTATCGCAGAGGCACTGAGGTAGAAGAGCTTAACGAATATGGAGCTTATTGGACTGCATCTGGTCGAACTGACAATTTTGCTTATCGTACTATTTTTTATTCTTCTATTCTTAGCCCTGGTGGTAGCAATATTACCTATTATTACGGCTATTCAGTTCGCCTTGTGCAAGACGCCGTGAAAGTTATTCAACCACAAGGCGAAATGATTGTTTATAAAACAAATTCCGAAATAGATAAATACTTTGTTAATCAAGTAGATAGTATTACATATAAAAAATAATTACTCATTCCTTAGGTTTTGGAGAGCAATGTAGCTTACTTTAGTTGCTGGTGAAAAATAATTCCTCATTCATCATTCCTCATTCCTCATTTTTAATATTTTTACCTTCATATTTTCAATCATTCTTCTCGTATTAGGCTATGTAGTATATGGTCGCATAGTCGCTCGAGTTTTTGGTGCAGACTCCAATCGTGTAACACCAGCCATAGCCAATCCCGATGGTGTTGACTATGTATCAATGCCATGGTGGAAAATTTTCCTTATTCAATTTCTTAATATTGCAGGGCTTGGACCTATTTTTGGCGCAATTATGGGAATCATGTTTGGTCCATCTGCATTTCTTTGGATTGTATTTGGCTCTATATTTGGTGGTGCTGTACATGATTATCTTTCGGGTATGTTGTCTATGCGACGCAATGGTGCATCATTGCCTGAATTAGTGGGTGAACAACTCGGTATGGGGGTTAAGCAATTTATGCGCGTTTTTTCGCTTTTGTTGATGGTGCTTGTTGGTGCTGTTTTTGTAAGCGGTCCTGCAGGTTTGCTTGCTGGTATGGTGAAATCTATTAGCGTTACTTGGTGGATTGTAATTATTTTCGGCTATTATATGCTTGCAACTTTGCTCCCTATCGATAAACTCATTGGTAAAATCTATCCATTGTTCGGATTTGCTCTACTTTTTATGGCTGTAGGTATTTTGGTTTCTTTGTTTATTAACAACGCACCAATACCTGAAATTACATCTGGACTTGCAAGCCAACATCCACAAGGTTATTCAATTTTTCCAATGATGTTTGTCTCTATTGCATGTGGGGCAGTCTCTGGTTTTCATGCTACTCAGTCGCCTATGATGGCACGCTGTATGACGAATGAAAAATATGGTCGTCCATGTTTTTATGGAGCTATGATTGCCGAAGGCATTGTTGCTCTTATTTGGGCAGCAGCAGCCTCTTCGTTCTTCGGTTCAGTTGGTGGATTGCAAGAGTATGTTGCCTCTTTACCTGCTACTGCAAACAAGGCTGCTGAGGTTGTTAATCTTATATCTAACACTTGGTTAGGTAAATTTGGTGGTATTTTGGCCGTGTTGGGTGTTGTGGCTGCTCCTATTACTTCGGGCGATACAGCTCTCCGTTCAGCTCGCCTTATTGCTGCCGATTTTTTACATATTGATCAAAAACCAATTCTTAAGCGTCTTATGGTGGCAGTACCTCTTTTCGTGGGTACATTCATATTATTACAAATCAATTTTGATGTAATTTGGCGTTATTTTGCTTGGAGCAATCAAACACTTTCTGTCTTTACTTTTTGGGCATTGACAGTATATCTTTATAAGGAAAAACGTTGTTATTGGATAACTTTAATTCCTGCTCTATTTATGACTGCTGTATGTTCTGCCTATATTATGGTTGCCCCAGAAGGTTTCGGTCTCCCACTATATATAGGCTATATCGTCGCCGCAGTTGTTTGTATAGTTTTTACTCTTTTATTTATTCGTTTCACAAAAAATAAACTATAGCTACTATAGTTCCTATAGGTTCTATAATTCCTCATTCCTCATTTCTCATTTCTCATTTCTCATTCCTCATTCTTGATAATGTCTATTTACGAAATTGCCGAAGAATTTATTCAGTTGACTAATTGCTCTGTTTTCCTGACAGGTAAAGCTGGTACGGGTAAGACTACTATGCTTCGGCAGATTCGTGATGTGGCATTCAAGCAAACAGCCGTTGTTGCTCCTACTGGTGTGGCGGCTATCAATGCTGGTGGTACGACAATTCATTCCTTTTTTCAACTCCCTTTTTCTCCATTTATACCTACTATTGAGGCAAAAAAATCGTTTATTGCAAAGCAACAGGTCAATAATGTTCGCCGTAAAATATATCGCGAGCTCGAATTGCTTATCATCGACGAGGTTTCTATGGTGCGTGCCGACGTACTTGATGCAATTGACACAGTATTACGTCATTATCGTTTCCGCCCAAATGAGCCATTTGGGGGAGTCCAAGTAGTTTTCATTGGCGACATGTACCAATTGCCTCCTGTCTGCGTGGGTGAAGAGTGGGATCTATTGCGTCGTTATTACGAAACACCATATTTCTTTCATTCTCAAGTCATTCGTCAAGATCCCCCGATATATATCGAACTTGATAAAATTTTTCGTCAAAGCAATCAGCAGTTTATCAATTTGCTTAACGAAGTTCGCAATAATCAGCTTACTCCCGACACTTTCCGCTTGCTGAATCATTGTTATCAGCCTAATTTTCGTAATGTTGATGAATATATCACTCTCACAACGCATAATGCCTCTGCCGATGCAATCAACAATGACGAATTAGCAAAAATCGATGCACCATATTATAAATTTATGGCTCATATCGACCGCGATTTTCCTGAACGAATTTTCCCAACCGAGATAGAACTTATCCTTAAATTAGGCGCAAAAGTCATGTTCATTGCCAATGACATGGCTCAACCTCGTCGTTATTATAATGGAAAAATTGGTGAAATCACCGAGATAAATAATAATGAAATTTGGGTTACATGTGAAGGTGAAACAGAGGCGATTAAAGTCTCGCTCGAAGTGTGGGAAAACAAGTCCTATACTATCGACCCTAAAACCAATCAGATAGAAGAAAAACTTTTGGGTACTTTTACTCAATATCCTCTGCGTTTGGCTTGGGCTATTACTATTCACAAAAGTCAAGGTCTTACATTTGATAGGGTAGTGATTGATGCTGCCGCAGCCTTTGCTTCTGGGCAGGTTTATGTCGCATTATCGCGTTGTCGCTCATTAGATGGAATTGTTTTAACCTCTCAAATCAACCCTAATTCCCTTGCTGTTGACCCTCAAATTGTGCGGTATAGCGAGCAGCGTCTGCCTATTGTTGAGCTTGAGCGTCAAGTTGAATTATTTAAATCTCGTTATAGTATTCAACTTCTTGCTAAGTTGTTTAGCCTCGAAGATTTAATGTCGCATACATTCAGTTTTGTAAATTATATCAAAACTGTTTTAGATGATTTCAACGAAGATACTGCGCCTTATCTCGATGAAATATTAAAACGTGTGAATGATTTATATGCTGTAGCACAACGTTTTGTGGCACAACTTTTATCTTTCAATCCTAAATTAGACATAGTTCGTATTGCTGAACGTGTAAAAGCTGCTTCTGGCTATTTTGTTCCTCAACTTGATGATTTATTGGTTCTTATAGAATCATCTCCTGCTATAACCGAAAGCAAAGTAGAGGCTCAAGATTATATTGATCGTTTACAAGCTGTGTTTGAAATTGCGTCACAACTTCGTCATATCATTGCGGGCATTGCCGATGATATCTCCGTAATTAACTATTTCGATGTAAAACAGTCATATAAAGTTCCGCCGTTTAAGGTGAAAGCCTACGTTGTAGAACGTGAAGTGAAGATGTTAAAGACCGAGCATCCAAAACTTTATAAAATGCTTGCTACTTGGCGTAATGAGTATTGCAAAGAGAATAACATTCCTGCATTTCAAATGTTTAGCAATGCTACTTTGGTCGAAGTATCAAATCGTCTTCCTATCGAATTAGAGTCGCTAATTAAAATTAAAGGTTTTGGAAAAATAAAAATCCAACGATTTGGTAAAGAGTGTGTTGATATTGTGCGAATTTATTGTCGTGAAAATGGTATCGATGCCTCATCTCAGTCTGATATTGCTTTTGAATCAGAGTCTGATTATGGTAATGCCGCAGAAGAAGGTAGAGACGCAATAAATTGCGTCTCAAAAAACAAGAAAAGTAGGCGCAAGGAAAAAGAAAAAATAGAAAAAATACCAACCAAAGAAATAACGTTATCTCTTATTAATCAGGGAAAAACGTTACAAGAAATTGCCGACGAACGAAGTCTTGTTTTAAGTACGATCTACACTCATTTGGCAAAACTCATACATGCAAAAAAAATCGACATCGCTCAATATGTCGATATCGATTTATTGGATAGGGTTATGTTGGTTCTCAATGAAACCCCTGAAATTTCTAATTCTGAACTATTCGAACGCCTCGAAGGTTCTGTAACATACGATGAATTAAAACTTATTCGAGCTCATCAACTTTCAAGTAATAATTAGTCTTTTGTCCTATCATATTCTCCCCCTGTTTTAGGGGGAACTGACGCAGGAGAGAGAGCAGGACCAAGCCCGCTTGAGTTATGCCGAGCGACAAGGAAGTCGCCGAAGGCAATACCCGAAGGGGGAGGGGGTTCGACTATTGACTATTGACTATTGACCATTGACTATAGACTATAAACTATCGTCTGTCGCTCGTTTTTTCATCTCTTCATTGTAGCAATGGCGGCAAATAGGCTCATATTTGTCAGTTTCACCCAATAATACTTGAGATTCGCCGGCAACTAAACGATGTGAAACGTATGCTGGAGCGCCACAACGTACGCATACAGCATGTACCTTTTGTATGTCATCAGCAATAGCCATCAATGCAGGCATTGGTCCGAATGGAGTGCAACGGAAGTCCATATCCAATCCCGCAATAATCACGCGATAACCGCTTTCTGACAATTTGCGGCATACGTCAACAATTCCATTATCAAAAAATTGGGCCTCATCAATGCCTATAACATCAACATCACCAGCCATCAATAAAATATTTTGCGACGATTCTACTGGTGTCGATTGTATTGCATTATGGTCATGGCTAACAACTTCAGTCTCTGAATAGCGGGTATCTATACAAGGCTTAAATATTTCAACTCTTTGTTTTGCAAATTTTGCACGTTTCAATCTGCGGAGCAACTCTTCTGTTTTTCCTGAAAACATAGACCCACAAATTACTTCTATACTTCCACGATGAGGACAACTGCAGTTAGCTGATTCAAAAAAATACATATATTATTGTTTTTTATTCGTAAAAAATTCGTACCTTTGTATTTGTAAAAATGAAGTAAGCTCAATATTTAAATTATGTAGAGGAGACCCATTTTTGCCATGCAAAGTTACAAAATAAATTTTAATAAAAATCATATTTTTCTTACAAAATGAACAAAGAAGTTTTAGTTGCACTTATAGCAAAGGATGTCAATGAATTACAAACTCTCACTGAAGGTCTTGATCAAATGGAGACTATTCCAGCACCTTATCTTCGTCTTGCTTTGGATAAGTCAAAAGCATTGACTACGAATCTTGATAATCTTATCAATTATTTGAATAATAAAGAATTAGAGGACGCTGCAGAAGCTCAACGTCAGGCTGAATTAGAGGCTGCAAGAGCCGAAGAAGAAGCACGTAAAGCCGAAGAAGAAGCACGTAGAGTCGAAGAAGAAGCACGTAGAGCAGAGGAAGAAGCACGCCAAGCCGAATTAGCACGTATTGCCGAAGAGCAAGAAGCTTTGCTTCGAGCTCAAGAACTCGAACGTGAGCGTCAAGCTGAGGAACGCCGTAAAGCTGAAGCTGAAATTGCTCGACAAGTTGCCGCACTTGAAGCTGCCCGTCAATTAGAACTTGAAGAAAAAAGTCGTGTCTGCAACGAGCAAAACGAAGCAGAAAATAAAATAACGATGGAAACTTCAGAGGAAAAATCTATAGCCTCTACAGAAAATATAGATTCTATAGCTCCTACAGCTCCTGTAGAAACTACTGCTCCCACAACCTCAATCGTTGGTGCCATAGCCGAAAATCAACCTCAAACATTAGCAGAATCCATCGAAACATCAGAATCCTTAGCCGATAAACTTGCAAAAACTGCTGATGATACTCTTGCTGAAGTTATTAACAATAAAAAAATAATAGATTTAAAATCATCTATAACTCTTGGCGACCGTTTCCGTTTCCAACGCGAATTATTTGGTGGTAATGGCGAAAAAATGAATAAAGCAATATCTGACTTTAATTCATTTGAAACTATGACCGAAGCTCAATCTTATATAGCTAAAAACTTCGATTGGCCATTAGACAACGATGCTGTATCTGATTTCATTCAACTCCTTCAACGCCGCTATTTGTAATAAATATTTCAGAACTAAAGTAGGGACACGGCATGCCGTGTCCGTTGTTAAATGGAATAAAAACACTTAATTACGTCAGTTCGATATAAAAATCCGTATGGTATCCGTGTAATCTGTAGAACTATTTTTGCGTAGTAAAAGAGCGAATTCAGCCAAAATCCTTCTCAACGTAGGGACGCACGGCTCGTGCGTCCGCTTAATATGTCTGTAGAACGGAGGGGTATGTGATAAAAAAATCGTGTTATCCGTGCATTTTTCGCCAAGGCTCAAGACCGTTGGTTCCGTGTGAGATAAAAGTTATATCGAACTCTCGTTAATTATGAATTTTGAATTATGAATTGTGCATTATATTTAGTTCCTACCCCTGTAGGCAATCTCGAAGACATAACATATCGTGCCTTACGAATTCTAAAGGAGGTGAATCTTGTGCTTGCCGAAGATACTCGCACTACGGGTATCCTTTTCAAACATTTTGATATTCACACTCCTATGGCATCGCATCACAAATTCAACGAACATAAAACCATAGCACATTTTGCCGATCGCATTCTCGCTGGCGAATCCATAGCATTAGTTAGCGATGCTGGCACTCCTGCAATTTCTGACCCTGGTTTTATGCTTGTGCGTGAGTGCGTTGCTCGTGGCATTAGAGTAGAGTGCCTCCCTGGAGCTACAGCTTTTGTACCCGCATTAGTCGATTCAGGCTTGCCAACCGATCGTTTCTGTTTCGAAGGATTCTTGCCACAGAAAAAAGGCAGACAAACCAAATTACAATTGCTTATTTCTGAAGATCGTACAATGATTTTCTACGAATCCCCATACCGACTTGTAAAAACACTCCAACAATTTGCTGAAGTCTTTGGCTCAGAACGTCAAGCATCAGTTTCACGCGAAATATCTAAAATGTTCGAAGATACACAACGTGGTACGCTACAACAGCTTATCGAACATTTTACAGCCATACCACCCAAAGGCGAAATCGTAATTGTAGTAGCTGGAGCTAGTAGAGACGCAATACATTGCGTCTCAACAGGCGAAGATAAAGATGAAGAACAAGACCTCGCAAAAATCCGAAAATCCAAAAAACATAGATTATAGCGGCTATAGCAACTATAGCAACTATAGCGGCTATAGCAACTATAGTAACTATAGCAACTATAGTTGCTAATTCCTAACTCCTCATTCCTCATTCTCAATGTATTCTCACATCCTAATCGACCTTGACGACACCCTTTGGGATTTTAAAAAGAATTCCAAAATTGCCATGCAAGAAATATTTAACGACTACGAATTAATCAAATATTACGATTCATTCGAGTCGTTTTACGATATATATATGGCAAAAAACCATCAACTTTGGGAGCAATATTCCAAAGGTGAAATAACAAAAGACTTCCTTTCGTTAGAGCGTTTTCTCTATCCTTTACGTATAGCTGGTTGCGAAAACATCGAATTAGCAAAAACATTAGGCACCGATTTTCTATATCGTACAACCCAACAAACCAACTTAGTCGAAGGAGCAATAGAATTATTAGAATATTTAAAAGAAAAAAAATACAATTTATCTATCATATCAAATGGTTTCATTGAAGTGCAATATACCAAATTGCGCCGTTCTGGACTATTACCATATTTTTCCAATATATTTTTATCTGAAGAGGTCGGTTATCAAAAACCGGACATACGATTTTTTCAAGCAGTTTTAGCAAAATTAAGTACAAAATCCACAGAATGCATTATTATTGGCGATAATATTCAAACTGATATTCAAGGAGCAAATAATGCTAATATAGATGCTATTTTTTATAATAGAGAGGGTTGTGGATTGTTAAATGTTTCATTAGATGCTTGTATAGTTGACAAATTATTGCAAATAAATACCATTTTGTGATATTTTGTAATTGTATTTTTATTGGTTTATAAAATGGGAATAAGTTACTTTTTTCTTATATTTTTAGTACTTTTGACTGTAAAAAACATGTTTTACAACATAAAATGATTTTTTACCGTTTTTGTTGAAAAATATATCTTTTTTGTTGTTTTTGTTGTTTTTTTACCTTTAATTGATTGATATACAATAGCGTTTTTGCGTTTTTTTATTGCTTTTAATTTGAAAGCAAGAGATTGAATTTTTTGTAAAAAAAAAGAATAAAAAAGTTTTAATAAAAAAAGGTTAGATTTTTATTTGCATGTTTGCAGATTATTGTGTAATTTTGCTGACTGAATTTGTGTGCCGTAATGCACACTTGTTTTCGTGGCAAAATTTATCGAAAACTAATTATTAACATTATTTATAACTAAAAAAAACATTTATGAGAAAGTTAATTCTTTTGTTCTCGGCATTAGTACTTTGTATTGGTGTCGTATTTGGACAGGGAAAAACTGTTTCGGGTCGCGTTATCGACGAAAATAACGAACCTGCAATCGGTGCCTCTATCCAGGTGAAAGGAGCGGAAACAGTAGGTACAATTTCCGATTTTGATGGTAATTTTACTATTACTCTTCCTTCTGGTACAACTCATCTTATCGTTTCTTATGTGGGTTATACTACAGTTGAACAAGAAGCTGAAGATGGTATGGTTGTTCGTCTTACTACTGATGCTGAAGTTCTCGACGAAGTTATGGTTGTGGCTTATGGTACATCAACCAAAAAAGCTTTCGCAGGTTCTGCTACTGTGGTTAAATCGGAGACTCTCGAAAAGAAAAACCCTACAGACGTATCTAAAGCTCTTGCTGGTGAGGTTGCTGGTGTGCAAGTGGTTTCATCTTCTGGTCAACCAGGTACTTCTGCTACTATTCAAATTCGTGGTTTGGGTTCTATTAATGCAAGTTCTGCACCTCTTTATGTTGTCGATGGTGTGCCTTTCGATGGTGACGTTTCTGCTATTGACCCTTCGGATATAGCTTCTACAACAGTGTTGAAAGATGCTACAGCTACATCTCTTTATGGTTCTCGTGGTGCTAATGGTGTTATCTTGATTACCACTAAAAAAGGTACTGCTGGTGATGCTGGTAAAATTGAAGTAGATGTTAAATATGGTGGTAACATGCGCTTAATTCCTTTGCATAATTCAATTACATCTCCTGAAAAATATATGGAACTTGCATGGGAGTCTATTTATAACCAATATTGGATTGATGGTAAAGCAAATCAAGAGATTGTTGGTAATGTAGGAGGTAAAGATTTGACTCAATGGGTTGTTGATGGTATTCCAGCAGCACAGCTTGCTTCTCAAAAATTGTTTGGTAGCAAGGGAATTCCATTTGCTTATAATCGTTGGCAAAAACCAACTGATCCGCAAGCTGGGTCTCTTATTTATGATCAAAAATTTAAATATGATGACAATACTGGTATGTTGTTGGGTTATAACCCTGATTTTGGTAAATTCAATTATGCTTATAAACAATATCCAGGCTATGCAACAGATCCAGGTTGGGAAGATGCTCTTTTCCGTACAGGTCAAAAACTTGAGGCTAAAGTTAATATTTCTGGTGGCTCTGAAAAGACTACATATTATACATCTTTTGGTTATTTGAGAGATCAAGGTTACTATATCGGTTCTGACTATAGTCGTGTTACAGGTCGTGTTAATGTTTCTCATGAAGCTAAAAAATGGTTGAAGGGTAGTATGAATATGAACTATTCTTATTCAACATTTGATAATCCAGGTCAAGATGGAGATGGAGCTATGAATAATGGTTTCTTCTATGTGAACTCATGTCCTGCTATCTATCCAGTATTCTATTATGATGCAGAAGGTAATCGTATGGCAGACCCTCGTATCGAAGGTGAAGATATGTATGACTATGGTGATGCTACTGGACGTACTTTTGGTTATGGTATCAACCCTGCTGGTGCTCTTAAATATGATAAACAACGCACAGTTAGTCATCAAGTACTTGGTAATGCAACTTTGGAGGCTACTCTTTATAAGGGGCTTAAATTGAGTGCTAATGTTGGTTTCTTGTATCTTGGTAGTACTTATTCTAAATTGACAAATAACTATTATGGTGATGCTGCAAGTGTAGGTCGTATTTTGAAACAATCAAGTCATGGCTTTACTCTTAATGCTCTTCAACAATTGTCTTATAATAACGATTTTGGTGGTGATCACGACTTTAGCGCTTTTGTTGCTCACGAAACTCGTTATACAAATTCGACAAACGTTTATGGTTACAAATCGTATATTACAAGACCTGATGGTCTTGAACTTGATAATGCCGTTGTGATGGATGATACTGGTTCTTCTACTTCTGAGCAAACTTTGGAATCTTATTTTGGAGAGGTTCGTTATCGTTATAAAGAACGTTATGGTATCCATGCTACTCTCCGTGCCGATGGTTCTTCTAAATTTGCTAAAGGTCACCGTTGGGGTACGTTTGGTGGTGTAGGTGTTACTTGGACTATCTCTAGTGAGGAGTTTATGCAAGGAGTTAACCTTCTTCGCGACCTCAAACTTAAAGCATCTTGGGGTATGCTTGGTAATCAAGGTATTAGTAGCTATCTTTACACAAATCGTTATTCTATCGTTAATGTTGGTGATATGCCAGGTATTTATCAATCGTTTGCAGGTACACCTGATTTAACTTGGGAAAATTCTTCTATGGCTAACGTTGGTGTTGAATTTAATCTTGGTAAATATTTGACTGCAGAAATTGAGTATTATTATAAATATACTTCGGCTTTGTTGTTCCCTATTGCATTGGCTCCATCTACAGGTTTTTCAACTCGTTATGTAAATGACGCAATGATGGTTAACCAAGGTGTTGATTTCATGTTCAATATTCATGCAGTTAATACTAACGCAGTTAAACTTGATATTCGTTTGACAGGTGGTCACGTTACTAATAAGATGACTAAAATGCCTAAAGATGCTCTTGGTATAGAGATGGATATGAATGGTTCTATGGCTCTTGGTCACTCTATGCTTGACCTTTATATGCCACACTATTTAGGTGTTAGCAAAAATGGTGAAGCAACATACCAGATGTGGTATGATCCAATCTCTATTGAGGATGGTAGCAAAGTAACTAAAGAAATGGCGGATGCAGACCCTAATAGATATTCTATTTCTTCTGTGCATCAATATATCTTGAACTATCATAAAAAGCACCCTAATTTCGATAAGTATATGAAGACGAGTGATCCTTCTTTAATACTTGAATCAACTTCAACAACAGATGCTTCTAAAGCTTCAAGTTACTATATTGGAAAATCTCAACTTCCTAAGTTACAAGGTGGTTTCGGTTTTGATTTGTCTGTTTATGGCGTTGAACTTTCTGCTTCTTTCCAATATCAACTCGGTGGATATGGTTATGATAACATTTATGCAGGTTTGATGCATAGTGATCTTGTTGGTAAACAAAACTGGCACGAAGATATGTACACAAATCGTTGGACAGAAGCTATCGGTGCTGAAATGAAAGAGGGAGAATTGCGTACAGATATTGCTCCTCGTTTGTCTAATGGTTCTGACTTTTATGCAAATTCAGCATCTGATCGTTTTGTGATAACTACAAATTATTTATCTTTAGCTAATGTAAGTATTGGTTATTCTTTCCCTAAAAAATGGATGGAAAAAGCTAAATTAAACTCTTTGCGTTTGTCAGTTGCTGCTGATAACCTCTTCTGTTTGTCTGCTCGTCGTGGATTTATTCCAATGGCTTCTATGTATGGAACTTCTGATGTTTCGCAATATAGTCCGCTTTCTTCTATAATCGGTACTCTTAAAATTTCGTTCTAATTTTAATAATTTAAATATTTGCTAAAATGAAAACTATTAAAATATTCTTTTTAGGTTTGGCTTTAGTGCTTGGCCTCTCGGCTTGTTCTGACAAGTTTTTGGATACCGAGTTGACAGGTAGCAGTATTACACAAGAGGAATTAGATGGTCTTGGTAATACTATGATTGAGCGTGTTCGTGGTTTGTATGCGCTTATGTTCCAATATGGTGGAGACCACCAATCTTTTGGTCAAAAATCTA
Organism: Paludibacteraceae bacterium; assembly: GCA_017467185.1. GTDB lineage: Bacteria > Bacteroidota > Bacteroidia > Bacteroidales > Paludibacteraceae > Aphodosoma. Next base: position 52,602 of record JAFTSS010000085.1, read on the forward strand.
TTGATATATCTACTGATATTTTGTCAGGAGATGTAGCTTTAACTAATCCAGGTTATGGCTATTGGTCTTCTTATGCTGCTCGTCTTGCTTATACAAGTGGAGGATATATTTGGAGTCATCATTATTTAATTGTAGCTAATGCTAATAATATTGTGCGATATTACAATGAATTAGATAGAGCTGATTGGACTTTAACTGACTCTTTGTGTTATGCAGAAACACTTACTTTGCGTGCGTATAGTTATTTTAATTTGGGTCACTTCTTCTCTCCATCTCCATCAAATACTGATCCTCAAGTTTATTCTTCATTGATTACATGTGAAGATGCTACCCGTCGAGAAAATCCTAATGCGATTGTTAATAGACATGACTATTATGTAACTTGTCCTATTTACAAAGGTGACTCTACAGAGTATAATCCTGAAAATGGATTATTGTATCCTAAAGTGTTATCTGGTATTACTGATGTTTATTCTTTTGTTTTAGAAGACGTTGATGCTGCAATTGAGTATTTTGAATATTTAGAAACAAAAGCTATTAAACGTGAATCAAAATTGCATGTTAATAAAGAAGTTGCTAGTATTATTGGTGGATACACAGCCCTTCAATTGGGTCGTTACCATGATAATGCTGATTATTATGAACTTGCTTATAATTATGTTGCTCCTATTCTTGGAGGGGAGTTTGAATTGTTAGAATATGCTAAAGTTTTAGAGACTGGTTTTCATGATGTGACTGATAAGTCATGGATTTGGGGACTTGATGTTACTCGCGAAAATTCTACATCTTTGGCTTCATTCTGGGGACACATGGATATTCATACTTATTCATACGCAGCAGCTGGTGGTATTTTGGGTATTGATAAAAAACTTTATGAAGAAATTCCTGAAACTGATATTCGCAGACAATGGTTTAATGCAACAGGTGATTATAATTATTGTCCACAGAATAAATTCTATTTTGGAGATAGAGATACTCGTCATGACCCAATAGCAACTGGTACATTGAATGGAGTTGACCGTAACTGGTTAAGTGATATCGTTTATATGCGTATTGAAGAGGCTTATTTGCTTGCTGCAGAAGCTGCTTATCGCATGGGTAATAATGCTGAAGCTAAAAATGTTCTTTCTCAGCTTCTTGTAGAACGTGACCCTACTATTGCTTCTACTTTGACAGATGATAATCTTTTGAAACAACTTTATTTCAACTGGCGTGTAGAACTTTGGGGCGAAGGTCGTGGTTTATTAACATTTAAACGTTTTGGTTCTGATCTTCCTGATAAATTGCGTGGAGGTAATCACTATTATTATCCAGAAAAAGAGATGTCTTATGCCGATCCAGAAGTTACATTTACACTTCCTTCTTCTGAATTTGCTTACAATAATGCTTTGCAACCAGATTCTATTGCTAACTAATATAATTAATCTTTTATTAACTTAAAATTATTTGAATTATGAAAAAGTTTTTGTTTTTCTTAATGTCTCTTGCTGTTTTTGCTTTTACAGCATGTGAGGAGCCAGGTTCTGGTAATGCAGGTGGTAATGGTAATGATACTACTAGTGTTTCTAAACCAGCAGAAATTGATCCTAATACAGTTTTGACTCTTTCTCCAGCAGAGTTTAGTATCACTCCTGGTGAGCAAAAACGTATTACTCCAAATTTGAACCCACAGCCAACAGGTTCTTTCAATATGATTTGGACTTCAAGTGATAACAATGTTGCTACTGTAGCTGGTGCTGTTGTTACAGGTGTTGCTTCAGGTAAAGCTACTATTACAGCTCAAATTGAAGGTACAGATATTAAAGCTTCTGTATCAGTTAAAGTTGGTACTCCTATAGAAAATGTTGAGTTCTCAAAAGTTCAAATTCTTGGTTATAAAGCAGATATGCTTCCTTTGTCTGTGAAAGGATTTGATTATGATGAAGAAGGAAATGTTATTAAAGATGAAAATGGTGACACTATTTGGAATGAAATAACTGATATTAATGATGATGGTACAGATGATTACTTTATTAAAGGTGTCGCTTATATTATGCCTTCTGGTATGACTTATGGTAGTGATGGATTATCTGGAACTTCTGATTATTTAGTTTTTGTTCAAACTTCTATTATCTTTGATGGTACTTATATTTATCCAGTATGGAATTATAAATTCTCAAGTAATCCGGAAGAATATTTGACTGAAGAAGTTAATGAAGAAGGTAAACAATGTATGAAATGGAGATATGCAACATATACTAATTTTAGTGAAGAACTTTATGGTAAATATTGGTATAGAGTTATTGCATCTAAAGGTGACTGGCCATCTTCTCAAGAGGAATATGATGCATATATGGCAGAAAATTATTATATGGGTGATTTAGATTCTTATGTAGCTTATTTTGTTACACCAGATGATAAAGAAGCTTATGCAACAATTGGTGGTTTAGTTTCTGGCGGTAGTGGTTTTGGTACTGATCTTGTTGATGGAGAGCTTGTTTTGAGTTATTTGGATATTCAATTGGATTTCTTTGATAATTTCGACTTTTATGGTTTAGCTATTGAAGGAGAAGGTGATCAAGCTTCATTTGTTCCAGTAGGAGAAGGTGAAAATGCATATTTCAAAATGGCAGATATGATTACTCGTACATTCTCATTCGATAATAGAAGTGCAGCTTCAGCACCTAGAAAAGCTCTTGCTAAAGGTATGACAATGAAACGTATGGAAGCTAATATTCTTACAAACCTTCCTATGGTACAAATGCTCCCTCGTTAATAAAATAAGTTGTATTTTATTATAATTTAGTCCATCTACATTTGTAGATGGACTTTTTTTATAAAAAAACATTTTTATTGCTTGTGTAATATATTTTTTTTAATTATCTTTGCAAAATATTAGTATCTGTGTATAATATAAATTAAATCAATCTTATATCTATCAATTATGAAAAAGTTATTTTCAAGTTTATTCTTGTTATTGTGCCTTTCTGTAATGGTTAAGGCTGTGCCAGCTTATCCTGGTTTATTAACAAAAACACAACCTGATGGTTCTGTTATTAATTATTATCTTCGAGGTGATGAGATTTTTAATTTCGCAATGTCAGAAGATGGTTATTTGATGGTTGCTAATGAAAATGGAATTTTTGAATATGCTGAGTTAAATGACCAAATGGAGGTAGTTTCGGTTGGTATTAAAGTGTCGAATATTGATGATAGAACTTTAAGAGAGAAACGCTATTTGAAAAATGCCTCTAAAGTTGAGGAACTTGGAATAGAGCTTAATCAAGTAGCTTCAGTTGCACGTGCAAAAAAACAACAACGTGCTAATGCTGAATCTAAAGCTCCGGTTAAACGTTATCCTTTGAAAGGTTCGCCTACAAGTTTGGTGATACTTGTTAATTTTACTGATGTTGCATTTACTTCTCCAACAGCAAAAGAGGATTTTACTGCGTTGTTGAATCAAGAAAATTATTCTAAAAATGGTGCAACAGGGTCAGCTAAAGATTTCTTTAAAGCTTCTTCTAATGGTGTATTCCACCCTGATTTTATAGTTGTTGGACCTTATACTTTGCCTAAAGATATGGCTTATTATGGAACGGACTATGGTTCAGGTTCAGATCGTAATGAAAGTTATGCAGGACAAATGATTATTGATGCTTGTAAGGCTGCTGATGCTGATGTTGATTTTTTAGAGTATGATACTGATGGCAATGGTTATATTGATAATGTTTTTGTCTATTATGCTGGATATAATCAAGCAGAAGGAGGTTCTAAAGATGCAGTTTGGCCTCATCGTTCTCAAATTATGGCAAAGCAAAATTTTGATGGTGTTTTGCTTAGAGACTATGCTTGTACTTCAGAGTTGAAAGGAAATAGTGGTACAACTATGTGTGGAATTGGTACGTTCTGTCATGAATTTGGTCACGTGTTAAGTTTACCTGACTTCTATGTAACTGACTATGGTCATAGTGAGCCTACACTTGGAGCTTGGGATGCAATGGATCAAGGTCCTTATAATAATGAGGGAAGAACTCCTCCATCATATTCTTCATACGAACGTTTTTTCTTAGGTTGGTTAGAACCTCAAATACTTGAACTCGGAGGTATGTATGAATTGCAACCATTAGTGTCATCTAATACAGCCTATATATTGGCAAAAGAGAAACCTAACTTAAATGGTGCACGTCCAACCCCAAATGAGTTTTTTATGATTGAAAATCGTCAAAAAATAGGTTGGGATTCTGTTGGCCTACCTGGTACTGGCATGTTGGTTACTCATATTGACTGGGATGATAGTAAATGGCGTAGTAATATAGTTAATAACACTCCTGATAATATGGGTGTTCAAATAGTTTGTGCTGCAGAAACAACAAGACGACCAGCATATAATACTTTTCCTGGTGATGGAGATGTTTCAACATGTTATCTTTCAATGAAAGATGGTTATAAATTTGAAGAACCAATAACAGCAATACAGGAAAAAGAGGATGGAACTATTTCTTTTGTTTATGGGGAGGCTTTGGATGCTCCTTATATTTCAAAAGAAGGGGATGATATAAGTTATTTTGTGACAGACTATGAAACTGCAATTGTGAAACTTGTTAATTTTAAAGGTCATAAGTTAGCTCAAAATGTTAAATTTGAGTTAATGATTGGAACTAATTTTAAAATTAGAAAATATGGTGATGAGGATTTTAGGAAATCTGTAAATATTGAGCTTGCTTCAGATTCTGTGATGGACTTAGTTTTAGAAATTCAATTTAATCCTAAAAAAATTACAAGTGGAGATGATTTGTTAATTGATAGATTGTCTGTTACAACTGATAATTATAGCATATTTTATGATATTAAAGGCAAGTCTAATAAGCCTATTAATGTAAAAAAACCAGTAGCATACGAGGCTAAGGATATTACAGAGTCATCGTTTATTGCTCATTGGCAAGGACAGCCAAAGGCAACTTGTTATTATCTATCTGTTTATTCTTTGAATAATACTCCTACTTCAGAAACAGAAGAATTTGCAGTATTCTCAGAAAAAGAAAAACCAGAAGGTTGGGAGGCTAATTTTATTTCAACAAGCTCGTTATATAAATCATCTACTCCGATATCTGTATATTTTAAAACTGATGCAGATACATTGTGGTCTAAAGAATATTTCTCTAAGGTAGATAAAGTTACTTTGTGGTTACACTCTAATAATACAATTGGTACTTTCTATGTTGATGGTTTTGTTAATGGAAAATGGATTAATGTATATACAAAAGAGATAACAACATCAGTGAAACGTCAAACAGAATCGTTTGAATTGGGTGCTAATGCTTGTACTAAGTTTAGAATGTATTATAAGTCAACATCTAATTCTACTGGTGGTGTATGTTTAGATGATTTTGTTGCTGAAACTTATACTTCTCCAGAATTTGTTTACAATGGTGAGTATTTAGAGTTATATGATACTTTGTTAAATGTAAAAGGTTTGACTAATGATAGATTGTATTACTATAAATTGAGAGCATCAGATAAAGATTTGCAAGCTGTTTCGGATCCAGATGAACTTATTAGTTCTTATTCTAACGAAATAAAAGTTGATTTGGTTGGTGGTGTCGGTGTTGATAATATTTTTGGTGACATTTCAGAATTGGTTATTGAATATGCCACTGATGGTTCTGGTGATGTATTTGTTGATTTAGGTGAAACTCCAACTGATATGTCTCGATTGTATATATATTCTATTGATGGTCGTTTGGTTAAGACTATTATTCCTGCTGAGCAAAGATTGAAAATCGAAGATCTTGTAGTTAATAATTTGTATATCGTTAAGTATTCAAATCAAGGCTCATCGGATAAAACTACTAAAATAGGAAAAGTTGTATATTGATTTTTTAGTATTTAAATAAATATGAAGGGGAACTTTTGTTTAAGGTTCCCCTTTATAAAATAATTGCTTTATGAAAAAAATAGTGTCATTATTGCTAATTGTATTTTTGTCTTGTAATTTGTCTTATGCAGTAAAGGCTTATCCTGGATTGATTACTCATCAACAACCAGATGGTTCTCTTATAAAGTATTATCTTAAGGGTGATGAAAATTATAGTTATATGGTTTCAGAGGATGGCTATTTATTAACATATAATGAAGATGGTTTCTTAGTTTATGGAGAGTTGTGTATTAAAAAAGGAATCGTAAAACCAGCAAAAAAAAGGGTTAAGGCTTTATCTGTTTCTCGTCAATTAGATAGTCTATTTAATTTGAATGTAGGAAAAGTATATTCTGCACAGAAAAGGGCATTTACTAATGTTGGTTATCCTCGTACAGGTTCTCCTAAAAGTTTGGTGATTTTGGTTAATTTTTCTGATGTGAAGTTTAAATCACCTACAGCAAATCAGGATTTTGTTGATTTGTTAAATAAGTATAATTATTCTCAAAATGGGGCTACTGGCTCGGCTCGTGATTATTTTCGTAATGCTTCGAATGGAGTGTTTGAACCAGAGTTTGTAGTTGTAGGACCATACGATCTACCTAATGAAATGAAATTTTATGGAGAAGATACGGATGATCGTCACGATAAGTATGCTGGAAATATGATTGTTGATGCTTGTAAAGCTGCTGATGTAGATATTGACTTTAATGATTTTGATGAAAATAAAGATGGCGCTATTGATAATGTCTTTGTTTATTATGCGGGTCATAATCAAGCAGAGGGCGCAGGTGTTAATACCGTTTGGCCACATCGTTCGTATATTTTGCCTAAAAATGATATTCGCTTTGATGGTGTATTGTTAGGTGATTATGCGTGTACTTCTGAACTTAAAGGTTCAAGTGGTAATTATATGTGTGGTATTGGTACTTTTGTGCATGAATTTGGTCATGTGTTGTCTTTGCCAGATTTGTATGATACTCAATATTCAGGGCATAAAACATTAGGCTCTTGGGATGTTATGGATAATGGTTCATATAATAATGGCGGTCGAACTCCGCCAACATATTCAGCATACGAACGATTTTATCTTGATTGGATGACTCCAAAGCAATTAACGAATGATATGAAAATTGAATTACAACCTATTTCAATAAGTAATACAGCTTATTTGGTTGCAGAATCAGAACATAACTTGGACGGAGCAAATCCTAATCCAACAGAATTTTTTATGTTGGAAAATCGTTGTCAAGTTAATAATGATGGAGTTTTGGCTAATGGCCTTTTGATAACACGAATTAGGTATGGTAATGGAAAGAAATGGAGTAATAATGTTGTTAATAATAATCCTAATGATATGGGTGTTGTGATTTGTTGTGCTGCTGGAGATACAGATGAACCGCCATTAAATATTTTCCCTGGGGGAAGACGTGTTACTGATTTTACTTTTAAAATGTGGGATGGTACTATTTTAGATAAAAAGTTATCGCAGATTTCGAAGGAAAGAGATAATTCTGTTTCTTTTGTTTATGGAGTCCCTCAAACTATACCTACAATTGAAATTCAAACAGATGGTGATTTAGATAATTTTGTCGCTATGTTGGGAGAAGAACAAATTCAGAGGGTTTCAATTTTGGGTAATGCTGTTGATGGTAATTTGGATGTAAATTTAGATGCAAATTGTTTTTCTGTGCGTTTGGCTGATACTGATGATGATTTTGTTAAAAGTATCTCTTTAAAATCTAATGTTGATAGTATTGTTGATGCTACCATTGAGATAAAATATACACCTCAAGATTATACGTATAGTAATTATTCTTTTGGAGTATTATCTTTAAATACCAATTGTTTTGAAAAAAATATTATTTTAAAGGCTCGTACACCTCGTCCTATTTATGTAGTACCACCTGTGGCTTGTGATGCGGAAGAGGTTAGCCCTTATACTTTTACTGCGGTGTGGGATACTGTATTTGATGCTACGGAATATTTGTTGTCGGTTTATAATCTTGTGGGTAATGATACTTCGTTTGTTCTTAAAAATCATGTCGTGAAGGCTGATAAATTGAATAAAATGAGGTGTGAGGTTGCTAATTTGTTAGGTGGAACGGATTATAAATATCGAGTTAAGGCTTCAGATAAAGACCCGTATGGTCGTTATGAGAATATAACTGATTATTCTAATGAGATATCGGTTACTACTTTGCCTGGTTATGGTGTTGAAAGTCGTAAATTGGATGTATTGAAAGATGGTGATAAATATATGATTTATTTGCCTGTTGTGGATGAAAATCATAGTATATTTGTTTATTCACTTGAGGGACATTTGATTACTTCTGTGCCTGTTTTGTATAATATTGTTGAGTTGCCTGTGCTTGCATCAAATAGGGTATATATTTTGAAGTATGCATCGAATGATGGTTTAAAACGTAAATCGAAGGTTATTAAGTTATATTACGAATAATAATAGATTTATATACTAAAAACGCTCACTTGATTAAGTGAGCGTTTTTAGTATAAAGCCTTGTGCTTTTAGCCAAATTATTATGGTTTCTAATATTTGTAGGGTACGAGGAGCTGCTTTTATAGAGTCGTGCATTACTATGATTGAACCTTGGCGGGTGTAGTTTTTGACTACATCAAATACCTTGTCTGGCGAATGGTTGCTGTCCCAATCATAGGTAATTACATCCCATTGGATTATTTTGTAACCCTTATTGCGTAACATGCTGTTTTGTCGGGGTGTTATCAATCCATGTGGTGGGCGAAATAGGTTATTACCAACAAGGGCTGCACATTCGTCTATTTCGTTGATATAATCGTTTGTATTTGTGTAAAACCCTTTGGAGTGGTGCATCGTGTGGTTGCCTACTTGATGTCCTTCTGCTTTGATTTGTGCAAATAATTCGGGGTGTTTTAGTATATTGTCGCCAACGCAGAAAAATGTTGCTTTTACGTTGTGTTTGCGCAGTATATCTAAAATTATAGGTGTTGTTTCGGCACAAGGTCCATCATCAAATGTAAGATATACATTATGTCCAGCAGTAGGTATGTTATATACTGCTGGACATAATAGTTTTAATATTTTATTCGGTTGATACAATTTTTATTATTTTAAAGTTTCATGATGTCGGAAATGCTATAAAATACTTCTGGACGTTCAATAAAAGTGAAGAATTGGTCGTCTAATATGGTCCAACTATTTCGTTGTTTTGTATTTAATCGTTTAATGTCGGGGTAATTCCTTAGAGGAACAGATAAAACTCTACCATCTTCGAGGTAGAGAGTAAAGAACCCTCTACGTTCAAAGGATAGTTTTTTTATAGCTGTATTGATATTTGCTTTACACATAATTATTTTAATTTTTTGATAATTTTGACTTTAGAACCATTGAAAACATTATCGGATTGTTTGATAATTTCAGAATAATTTTCATCTATAAATTCGCATATTTGTTTAATTTCTTTATTAGACAAACCATCATTATAGGCTATCTCAAAATTTTTATTACCATTTTTTTCAATCCAAATTTTTGCAGAACAATTAGATTTATTTTTTGTTCGAGTTTTATACACATGTATATGTCTTCGTTCTCCTTTATCCGTAGGAATAACTGACAAGAAAAAAGCAATTAGTTGAGCGATGATTCCAATTATTTTGTTTTTTTGTATGTGCAAATTGTGTGCAAAAAGGCATTAAAAGGACCTCTATAATTTGATTTATAGGTGCTCGACTTTATTGATTTGCTAATGGATAATATTTTTGCAAGTTTTCTTCGAGTTCGGTTGTTAGACCAGAGTTATAGTTTCTTGCAGTCATCCAAAGATTTTGTATCAAGCCAACATTCTGACGTATTGATAATTCTTGTGATACACGTTTGCGTTTTTTTGTATCCAACGAATTTACCCATTCTATTTTTTGAATGCAATCGTCGAGTAATGGGCGTGTTAAGTTGTCGGCTTTTTCAGTTTGACCGAGTTCGTAATAATATCCAGCCAACATAGCAGTACTATAATCGGCAGGTACAGAGGTAGTAGGTATTACTTCCATACATTTGTCAAGTACAGCAAGAGCTTTTTCTGTTTGACCTTCATTGATTAAAGCTTCGGCTAATTGGCCAAACATCATACGCATTGTGCGTGACATACGGATATGTTGTTCGTCGAGATATACGTTAGGATCTGCGATGTTGCCCCATACGAATTTGTTCATCATATTGTCGTACATAGCTTCAGTATTTACACGTTCTGGGCGGCCTTTTACAGGTACAATACGATAGGCAAGACCTTCTAATTGCATATATTCTTGAAGAGCAGGGTAGTATTCGCTACCTACTGTTGCTGCCACATATATTGGGCGTTCCCAATTGTTAGAGTTGAGCATTTCAAGAACCATAAGTTGTGCTTTGCCTACAGAACGACCAAGTTTAATTTGCATTTGGTCAACAATGAGGTTGGTGTCTTTATCTGCAACTGCTCCAGATTTGATAACTTGTTGTTTGTCAACAGGAAGAATCATATTAGAACTAAAGAATGTACCAATACCATTATCGTCAATAGTTTTTGGATTTCGTACAAGGTCGAGGGCTTGACCGAGTTCCATACCATTTTTGAATTGTGGGTGGTCAGATACGCGACAAACATCAAGGTGTCCTGATACATAGTCTTTTTTCTCCCACGAGATTGGTAGTGGAGCAGAAGTATATGCTTCACGTTTCATTTGATCGATATACCAATCTGTGTTGAGATAAGAGAGGTTACATACGCGCATGTCGGTACGATTTTCTTCTACTTCTTGATTGTACCAAAGAGGGAATGTGTCGTTGTCTCCATTTGAGAAGATTATTGAATTAGGTGCGCAACTATTGAGGTAGTTAAGACCAAAATCGCGAGCGACACGGCGATTAGAGCGATCGTGGTCGTCCCAGTTTTGTTGAGCCATAAGGGCTGGAACACCGAGGCAGCAGATTGTTACTATAATTGCAGCCAAAGGTTTTGGCATGAATTTTTTAATGAGAGAGTAGAAGAACATCACACCAAGACCAATCCATATTGAGAATGCATAGAACGAAGCTGCGTATGCATAGTCGCGTTCGCGAGGTTGATATGGCGTTTGGTTGAGGTACATTACAATGGCAAGACCAGTCATAAAGAATAGAACAAAGACGAGCCAGAATTGCAAATTACCTTGTTTTTTGTTGCATAATTGCCATGCTATACCGAGTAAACCAAGTAACAATGGAAGCATGAAGTAACGGTTGCGACCTTTGTTGTTTTTGAGTGAATCAGGCAAAGAGTCTTGATCGCCGAGGCGTGCATTATCGAGGAATGATATACCTGAAATCCAGTTTCCTTTGTCTAATTCGCCATGACCTTGAATGTCGTTTTGGCGACCTGCAAAGTTCCACATGAAGTAGCGCCAGTACATGAAGTTGACTTGATATGAGAAGAAGAAACGGAGGTTTTCGCCGAATGTAGGCATTACAAGAGTTTCTTGACGTCCGCAGCGGTCAACTGTGATGCGTTTACCTTTGATGTTTCCCCATGATTTATAGGCTGATACGTGGTGTCCTTGGCCTGAATACATACGAGGGAACAGCATTTTGAAACGAGAGTCCATTTCGTAGCCAGTTTGGCGTTTGCCAAGGCTTTCATACGAATCTTTTTCGTCGGCAGATGTTTTCACCTTTTGTTGCCATACAGTATTACCATATTTTGCACGAGGTACACACATATTACCTTCTATATCAAGTACTTCAGGTGCAGAATACATTGCTCCGTAGAATAATGGACGGTCGCCATATTGTTCACGGTTGAGATATGATTGTAGTGAGAATACATCTTCTGGCGAGTTTTGGTCCATTGGAGTATTTGCCATCGAACGGATTACAATCATTGTATATGATGAGTAACCGATGAGCATAACCATAGCACAAAGTACGATTGTGTTGAGCCATTTGTAGTTCCACTCTTTTTTGATAAAAAGAAGAACCGACATAGCTGCAATAATAAGTAATCCTAAGATAACCCCGCTACCAAGGAATGGAACGCCAAGCATAGTGAGTGCTGCGATGAACGAGATACGAGCGCGGATTTCGTTTTTAACGGTTTGTGTTTCATATACAGCCCAAATGAGCACAGCGGCAGTAACGATGAGGTAAATAATTACACCGCTATTGAAGCTTAAACCACAAGTGTTTACGAAGAATAGTTCGAACCATGAAGCCACTTTGACGAATCCTGGAATCATACCATAGAGTACAGCTGCAAGAATTACAACTGAAATTCCAAGAGCAACTAATGTGTTTTTAGTATTAACTTCGTATTTTTTGAAATAATAAACGAGTACAATAGCAGGGATAGTCAATAAGTTGAGCAAGTGAACACCGATACTTAATCCCATGAGGTAAGCGATGAGAATAAGCCAACGAGCTGCATGAGGTTCGTCTGCCACGTCTTCCCATTTGAGAATACACCAGAAAACAACAGCAGTGAAGAGTGAAGAGTAGGCATATACCTCACCTTCAACGGCTGAGAACCAGAAAGTATCAGAGAATGTGTATGCTAATGAGCCAACAAGACCTGCGCCAAGGATAGCGATGCCTTTGCCGAGTGTCATCTCTTCGCCGTCTTTTACTGTTATTTTGCGGGCAATGTGAGTAATTGTCCAGAACAAGAATAAGATAGTAAATGCGCTACACATGGCTGACATTGCATTTACCATTGCAGCTACTTGTGTTGGGTCGGATGCTAACATGGAGAAGAGGCGACCTGTCATCATAAAGAATGGTGCTCCGGGTGGGTGTCCTACTTCAAGTTTGAATGCCGATGCGATGAACTCGCCACAATCCCAGAAAGATGCGGTAGGTTCAATTGTAAGTAAGTAGGTTACTGTCGCAACAGCAAATGCCAGCCAACCTACAATGTTGTTGTAAAGTTTAAAATTTTTCATATTTTAGAATATTAGTAGCGAGTAGCGAGTAACGAGACTTACTCAGCTTCGCTTCGTTTTTATTTTATTGGTTTGATTGGTCAAATTGGTCTAATTAGTCAAATTAGTCTAATTAGTCAAATTAGTCCAATTTGATTCATTCCTCATTCCTCATTCCTCACTCCTCATTCCCTATTCCTCATTCCTCATTACTCCCTATGGTCGTGATTTTTGCTTCGCTCAGCAAAACTCAAGCAAAGCTTGGTTCTGCCTTCGCTTATCGCAAAAATTCCTCATTCCCCATTCCTCACTCCTCATTCCCCATTCCCCATTCCTCATTCCTCACTGCTTGGGTAGTCAATTGTATAGTGCAAACCTCGGCTTTCTTTGCGTGCTGTAGCTTGTTTGATTATAAGGTATGCTACTGATATACAATTGCGTAGTTCGCAAATGTCGCGACTAACCACTGAGCGTTCGAAGAGACTTTCGGTTTCGCGGAACAATATTTCGAGGCGCGACATAGCGCGTTTCAAACGTAGATTAGAGCGCACGATACCAACGTACGAACTCATTATTTGTTGTACTTCTTTGAGCGATTGGGTGATAAGAATCATCTCTTCAGGCAAACGAGTACCTTCATCGTTCCATTGTGGAATAGCCTCGTTGATTGTTAATTTTTCAAGGCGAGGTATTGAATGTTCTGCTGCAGCATCGGCATAGACGATGGCTTCGATGAGTGAGTTAGATGCCAATCGGTTAGCTCCGTGGAGCCCAGTGCATGAACATTCGCCAGTTGCATATAGACGATGAATACTTGTTTCGGCATTTTCGTTTACAACGATGCCACCACAAAGGTAGTGTGCAGCAGGGGCTACTGGGATATATTGTTTTGTGATGTCAATGCCGTATGAGAGGCATTTTTCGTAAATCATAGGGAAGTGTTCACGGGTCTCTTCTGCTGGTTTGTGTGTTACATCGAGGTACACGTGTTCAGAACCAGATACTTTCATTTCGTTGTCGATAGCACGAGCAACTATGTCGCGTGGTGCAAGAGAGCCACGTTTGTCGTATTTGTGCATAAATTCTTTGCCTTTGATAGTGCGCAATACGGCACCATATCCACGCATAGCCTCAGTGATGAGGAACGAAGGGCGTACACCTGGATGATAGAATGCAGTAGGGTGGAATTGTACAAATTCCATGTCACGAATAACTCCACGTGCACGGTGCATCATGGCAATACCATCGCCTGTAGCCACAAGAGGATTGGTTGTTGTGTTATATACGTTGCCGATACCGCCTGTTGAAAGCATAGTTATTTTGCTTAAAAAAGTAGTGATGCGATTACTGCGAGTGTTGAGTGCATATATTCCGTAGCATTCAATATCTGGAGTTTTGCGGGTTACAATCTGACCGAGGTGGTGCTGTGTGAGGATGTCAATAGCAAAATAATGTTCAAATACCTCAATATTTTTATGTTGTTTGATGCGAGCGATGAGCGAACGTTGAATTTCGGCGCCCGTTGAATCTTTGTGGTGCAATATGCGGTGTTCTGAGTGTCCCCCTTCGCGGTGAAGGTCGAAAGAGCCATCAGGGGCTTTGTCGAAATCTACGCCCCATTCAAGCAATTGCTCAATTTGTTTAGGGGCGTTCATTACCACTTTTTCAACAGCTTTGATGTCGCACATACCATCGCCGGCAATCAGTGTGTCTTGTATATGCTTTTCGTAATTGTCTAATACAGGATTAGTTACAGATGAAATTCCGCCTTGGGCGAGAGCCGTATTAGCCTCGTCGAGGGTGCTCTTGCAGAGGATAGCCACTTTGCCTTTATCGGCTACTTTGAGTGCGAAACTCATACCAGCTATACCACTACCAACGACTAAAAAATCAAATTTACGAATCATAACTTTTGTTTAGTAATAAGTAAAAAGTACAAAGTAGTAAGAATTTTTCGATTGGTATAAAAGTCTTTTGACTTTCGACTTACGACTTTCTACTATCAAATCGCAAAGTTACAAAAAAATAGCGGTATAAGCACAACCTATACCGCTAAAATTTATTAAAATGTAAGGTTTTGAGAATTTGGGTCGAAAAAATCTTTTTGCTCTCCATGTTCTTCCCCTGTTTTAGGGGAGGTGCCCATTGGGCGGTTTAGAAACGAGAAGTTGATCCCAAGTACTATGCTACCTCCATATTCCTCCCCTGTTTTAGGGGAGGTGCCCATCGGGCGGTTTAGAAACAAGAAGTTGAACCAAAATACTATGCCGCTTCCATATTCCTCCCCTGTTTTAGGGGAGGTGCCCATCGGGCGGAGGGGTTATTCCCTATTCCTTATTCCCTATTCTCTATTCCCTATTCCTTAAATTAAATGTTTTCCAATACGTGAGTGATGAGTTTCCAGAATTTTTCTGTATCACCGATGTGGAGACGTTCGTCTGGAGAGTGTACACCGCGCATAGTAGGACCAACGCTCACCATGTCGAGGTGTGGATATTTTTCGAGGAACAAGCCACATTCCAAACCTGCGTGAATAGCAGTGATTTTAGCTTTTTTGCCGAAGAGTTTTTCGTATGTTTCAGCCACTACGTTAGCGATTGGTGATTTTGGATTTGGTTTCCATCCTGGGTATCCGTCGCCGTGAGTTGCTTTAGCGCCAGCCAATACGAATACGCTTTCTACCATATATGCAGCATCTTTTTTGCTTGATTCAGTTGAACTGCGTTGGCTTGTAGTGATGAGAATTTCGTGATTATCAATCATTTTTACTGCAGCGAGGTTAGTCGAAGTTTCTACTAAACCTGGCATATCGTCGCTCATACGCAATACGCCGTGAGGGCAAGCATAGAGTGAGTAGATGAGGCGGTGAGCAGTATCTTCATCAATCATAGAAGCTGGACGTTCGCAGCTGTCGATTGTAACTTTTACGCCTGGATCAGAGATAGCATATTCAGCTTCGATTTCGGCTGCAAAAGTGTTAGCGCGCACTGTGAGTTCGTGTTTGAAATCAGTAGGAACTGCACACACAGCACTTGCTTCGCGAGCGATAGCATTACGGAGGTTACCACCTGTGATTGATGATACTTTCAAGTCTGTAGCTTTAGCGATTTGCCACATGAAACGGTTAAGAATTTTGTTAGCATTACCGCGGTTTGAGTGAATATCGCCACCAGAGTGACCACCTTGAAGACCATTCACTGTGATTGTGAAATAGAATAAGCCAGCAGGCATAACTTCTTCTTTATATTTGAAAGTTACAGTTGTGTCAATACCACCAGCGCAACCGATAAAGAATTCGCCATCATCTTCAGAGTCGAGGTTAAGCAATACTTCGCCTTTAAGCAATTGAGGATCAATAGCAAATGCACCAGTCAAACCAGTTTCTTCGTCAACTGTAAAAAGACATTCAAGTGCAGGGTGTTTCAAATCGTTGCTTGCGAGGATAGCCAATTCAGTAGCCATACCGATACCGTTGTCAGCACCGAGAGTTGTACCTTTAGCTTTCACCCATTCGCCGTCGATATATGGTTGAATTGGGTCTGTGTCAAAGTTATGTTGAGTGTCGTTGTTTTTTTCACACACCATATCCATGTGTGATTGAAGAATAACTTTCTTACGATTTTCGTAACCAGGAGTTGCTGGTTTGCAAATCAACACGTTACCCGCAGCGTCGGTGCGAGTTTCAAGGTTATGACGTTTACCAAATTCTTGCAAATAAGCAATCATTTTCTCCTCTTTTTTCGATGGATGAGGAATTTGACAAATCTCATAGAATTCTTTCCAGAGACGTTCAGGTTGAAGTGTTCTGATACTCATAGTGTTAGTTATTAATGATTAGTTTTTAGTTATTAACGTAAATCTGTCCGACTCGTCCGACTCGCCCGACTTGTCTGACTTGTCTGATTTGTCCGACTTGTCCGATTCATCGAAGCACTCAACAAAGCGCAAAGATACAAAAAAAAATTGAAAGTTGAAAGTTGAAAGTTGAAAAAAATATTATTATTTGTTTTCCCCATTCCTCACTCCCTATAGTCTCCCTTTTAACAATAATTATGAATTATGAATTATGAATTAAATTTCTTATCTTTGCATTGATTTTGTTATATTGCGTTTATAGGTGTTAAAATGCTAAAAACTACATTGTTAACATTAGGAGTGTCGTTGGTAATATTGCTCGTTGCGGTGTTAGCTATGGCGTTTCGTCCTCTTTTTCTAAAAAAAAAGTTTCCTAATATACATATTGGAGGTAATAAAGCACTTAAAGAACGTGGAATATCATGTGCTACATCGCAAGATCGTGAGGCACAAAATCAAGCGAAAAAACATAATTATAAATATAAAATAGATAATAAATGAAAAAATTTTTACTTTTTTGTGTTGCTGCCGTAATGTTGGCATCGTGCAACCAACCTGCAAAACAAGCAGAAACTGTTAATGCTGAACAATGTAATGTAAAAGTAGAAGAGGGTTGTCGTCTTCCTATTGCGGTTATCAATGTAGACACTCTTCTTAATAGTTATGATTTAGCTCTTGAAGAAAATGAGCGTCTTATGCGTCGTCAAGAAGATATTCGTCTTGATCTTAATCAACGTGCTAATAGCCTTCAAAATGAAATGATTGATTTTCAAAAGAAACTTGAGAATCAAGCTTTTCTTTCTCGCGAACGTGCTGAAGCAGAACAACGTCGTTTGTTGAAAAAAGAACAAGACCTTCAACTTCTTAGTCAAGAAAAAGAACAAGAACTTTTGCTCGAAAATCAACAAGTAGGACTTCGAGTTCAAGATAGTATCAATAGTGTTATTCGTGCACTTAACGCAACAGGTAAATATCATCTTGTAATTTCTACAAGCGCATTGAACAATAACGTACTTTTCGCTGCTCCTGAATACGATATTACTCAAGAAGCAATCGAAATGCTTAATAGTCGTTACAATAACAAAAAATAATACACCTCGTTATTTTGTCTTGAAAAGCTACATATCTTGTTGGTATGTAGCTTTTTTGTTTAGTAACATTTTTGAAAGGTAGGTTGAATGCGCTTGAAGGGTGTTGTGTATTTGATAGAAAAAGCGTATCTTTGTAAGTTATTTTAGAAAGTATTTATGGCGAAGAAAGTAATTGATTATGAATCTTGATGAATTGTTGAATGAGTCGCAGAAGGCGGCAGTGGAGTATAATGATGGTGCATCGGTGATAGTGGCAGGTGCTGGTTCGGGCAAGACGAGAGTGTTGACCTATAAGATTGCGTACCTATTGGAGCAGGGTATGATGGCATATAATATTCTGGCTCTGACGTTTACGAATAAGGCTGCGCGTGAGATGCGTGAGAGAATTATGAAGGTGGTGGGTCCGTCGGCATCGCGTGGGTTGTGGATGGGTACGTTTCACTCGATATTTTCGCGTATATTGCGTGCTGAAGCTGAGATTATTGGGTTTACACCGCAGTTTACGATTTATGATACTGCTGATTCTAAAGCGTTGGTTAAGAGTATTATAAAAGAGATGGGGTTGGATGATAAGGTGTATAAATCGGGAGCTATACAGTCGAAGATTTCGAATGCAAAGAATCATTTGATTACACCTCATGTATATAATTCTAATATAGCTAATTATGCTGAGGATAAGCGTTATAATACGCCTGAATTTGGGCGGATATATGAGGCTTATTGTCGCCGTTGTCGTGAGGCGAATGCTATGGATTTTGATGATTTGTTGGTTTATACGGCATTTTTATTTAAGCAACGACCTGATGTGTTGGCGCGTTATCAAGAGAGGTTTCAGTATATATTAGTGGATGAGTATCAAGATACTAATACTGTACAACACTCGATAGTGATGCAATTGGCGGCTAAGTATGGAAGAGTGTGTGTGGTGGGCGATGATGCGCAGAGTATTTATTCGTTCCGTGGTGCAGAGATTGACAATATACTTGGTTTTCAGCGTTGTTTTGAGAATTGCAAGTTGTTCAAATTGGAGCAGAACTATCGTTCGACACAGACAATCGTGAATGCTGCTAACTCGTTGATTGCTAAGAATAGAAATCAGATACCAAAGACTGTTTATAGTCGCTTGTCGGTGGGAGAACCGATTGAGGTGGTGAATACGTATAGCGACTTTGAGGAGGGGTATGCCGTAGCAAAAGATATTCAGCATGTGGCGAATAAGCGATTTGTGGCGTATGAAGATATTGCGGTGTTGTATCGCACTAATGCCCAGAGTCGTGTGTTGGAGGAGGCATTGCGTAAGAGTGGCATACCTTATAAAATATATGGCGGTTTATCGTTCTATCAACGTAAAGAGATTAAGGATGTTATAGCCTATTTGCGATTGATAATCAATCCGTCGGATGAGGAGGCATTGAAGCGCGTGATAAATTATCCGGCGCGAGGAATTGGTGATACTACACAACAGAAATTGTTGACCGTTGTGCATGATAATCCGTCGGTGCCAGCATTGGAGATAATTGCCGATCCATTGAAATATGGGGTTGATGTGAAGAATGCAGCGGCTGGTAAATTGCAGAAATTTGCTGAGTTAATTAATTCGTTTTTGGATGAGAATGAACAGCAAGATGCGTATCATGTGGCTGAGCGAGTGGTGTTTGCATCGGGAATTATGGCTGATGTGTCGGCAGATACTTCGGTTGAAAATCTCTCGCGTAAAGAGAATATACAGGAGTTTTTGAATGCCGTGCACGAATTCTGCGACCAAAAGGTGAATAATGGCGACAATGACATACGTTTGGTGAATTTCTTAAACGAAGTGTCGCTTATAACCGACCAAGATACCGATAAGCCAGAAGATAAAAATACGGTTACGTTGATGACTGTGCATGCGGCTAAAGGGCTGGAATTCACTAATATATATATTGTTGGTATGGAAGAAAATCTTTTTCCAAGCATGATGGTAGAGAGTGAACGAGATTTGGAAGAAGAGCGCAGATTGTTTTATGTGGCAATAACTCGGGCAAAAGAACGTTGTATGATTACGTATGCTAAAAGTCGTTTCCGCAATGGGCAGACACAATTTTCGAATCCGAGCCGATTTTTGTATGATATAGATAAGCGATATTTACGATTGCCAAATGATGCTTCGTTTGGTGGAGGAGGTATAGTTGATCCATATTCGATGTTTGATAATGCACAATGCACACTGCACAATGCACAATTTTCTTCTCGTACACATGATAGGGGAGAGGGTTTGTTTAAGAAGAGAGAAATAATAAAAACTCCTGTGCCAAAACAGACGCATAAGGGGTCGTTTAAGCCAGTAAGTTCGGCTTCGAAAGCGCCTACATCACCACAGAATGTGATGGGATTTTATGTAGGTGAGCGAGTAGAGCATAGTACATTTGGACAAGGTAAGATATTGGAAATCACAGGCGATGGCGATAATCGCAAAGCACGAATTGACTTTGATGATTTTGGCGAGAAACAATTGTTGTTGAAATATGCACGATTGACTAAAGCGTGATGAATGGAGATAAGAAAATATTAGTTAATCATTATGCTGATGGTACATCTAGTGTACTACGTAAGATTGTGGTATATACTGAGTTACGTTTTTATCAGCGTAGTGATGTACTTTATCAATTAACAAGGATTTTTTGTCAACGATTTTTGCCTAAATATGGCGATAGGACAGTAGATCAGATGATACAAGCAGCTCGTAGTACGAAGCAGAATATAGCGGAAGGCAGTAGCGATGGGCAGACTTCGTTGGAGATAGAGTTGAAATTATTGGGTGTTGCGCGAGGTAGTAACAAAGAGCTGCTTGAAGATTATCAAGATTATTTGAAAATGAAGGGTTTGAAGGAGTGGTTTGTTGTAAAAAATCCGCGATTTGATAGTTTACATAGATTCTGTGTTGAGCATAGTAGGTATGAGGATTATTGTGAATTATTGCCTAAAATGAATGATGAAGAGCTTGCTAATATGGCAATTTGTTTGTGTCATCAAATTGATAAAGCGATGACTAAATATATTGAGAATAAGGATAGAGAGTTTACGACAGAAGGAGGTATTCGAGAGCGGATGACAGCAGCTCGATTAGGGCAAAGAAATACGCAAAAAGAGATTATAGAGCGGCAAGCAAAAGAGATAGAAGAGCTGAAAAAAGAGATAGCTTATTTGAAAAATTTGTTATCAAGTAAGTAATTTTTTTTGAACCGGAAAATCCGGAATTTCCAGAAACTCCGGAAAAACCGGAAAAACTGGAAAAACTGGAAAAGCTGGAAGTTCCAGAAATTTCGGAAAATCCGAGAATCACAACAAACCCGAAAGAAAGATTGGAAAAATATTAAGAAAATGCGATATAAATTATTACTATTATTGATGATGTTGGCGACAGTAGTGTCGGCGCAGAAGGTGTATGTTAGGGGCTATGTTCTTAACGAGGAGAAGCGTGCGGTGGAGTTTGCTACGGTGCAGATAAAGGAGACCGCATCGGGTACGATTACTAATGAAAAAGGTTACTTTGAATTGGCGTTCCAGCATCAAGACTCTATTACTTTGCAATTTTCGTGTGTGGGGTATGTGGCGGCAGAACGGAAGGTGGCTATAGGCGATGAATTGGCATATACGGTAGTAGTTAATTTGCAGACTGATACAGAGTTGCTTGAAGAGGTAGAGGTAAAAGGTTTCCAACGGCAGACCTCAACAATGATGACTTTAGATAGCGAAAGTTTGAGGTTGATGCCAGATGCATCTGGTGGAAATATCGAGAGTTTGTTGACTACGTTTGCTGGGGTTAGTTCTAATAACGAAATGAGTTCGCAATACTCGGTGCGTGGCGGTAATTATGATGAAAATAGTGTCTATGTCAATGGAATAGAGGTGTATAGACCTTTGCTCGTGCGTGCAGGACAACAAGAGGGTTTGAGTTTTATCAATCCAGATATGGTGGGCGAGGTGAATTTCTCTGCAGGCGGATTTGATGCAAAATATGGCGATAAGATGGCTTCTGTGCTTGATGTGAAATATAAGAAACCATCGAAATTCGAAGCAAATATAGCTGCTTCGTTACAAGGCGTGTCGGCATACGTAGGGGCGAGTGGTAAAAATTTCACTCAGATGCATGGTGTGCGATTTAAGACCATGCAAGTGTTGCTCGGAACGCTTGAAACAAAAGGCGAATATAGTCCTTATTTTGTCGATTATCAGACCTATATGACTTGGCAGATGTCAAAAAAATGGGAGTTTACGTTCTTGGGTAATATTTCGCAAAATTACTATAATTTTACACCCAAAAGTCGTAGTACGTCGTTTGGTACAATTTCGAATGCCAATAATTTTACGGTCTATTTCGATGGTAAAGAACGCGATATTTTCCGTACATATTTCGGCGCATTAGGATTTAATTATCGTCCGAACAAGGAGGTTACACTTGGTTTCAATGCGAGTGCGTTTAATACCAACGAGCAAGAGACATACGACATTACGGGCGAGTATTGGTTGTCGGCACTCGATATGAGTGGCGGTGCACAAGAGGAAAACGAGGCTCCAACAGGCTCGTTGGGTACGGGTATGTATCACGAACATGCGCGTAATCGTTTGAGTGCTACCGTTATAAATGTGGGTCATACAGGCAATTGGAAATTACCTAACAACGATTTACAATGGGGCGTGAATTATCAACGCGAGATTGTCTTGGACCGCATAAGCGAGTGGGAGAGTCGCGATTCGGCAGGTTACACATTGCCTGTAAATCCTGAGCAAGTGGAGATAATATACAATTTGTATTCTAATGTAGATTTGTACTCTAATCGCCTACAAGCCTATATTCAAGATACTTATAAGCATCATGCTGACCATGGAACATGGGCTTTTACTGCTGGTGTGAGGGCAAATTATTGGTCGTTTAACAACGAATTTTTGGTGTCGCCACGTGCCACTGTAGCATTTTTTCCTAATTGGAAAGCAGATATAAACTTCCGACTTTCGGCTGGTGTTTATCATCAAGCACCATTTTATAAAGAATTGCGTACAGAGCAAACTGATGAATTAGGTAATAACTATGTGGCTCTGAATAAGAATATTAAAGCGCAACGTTCGTTGCATGCTGTGTTTGGTATGGATTATTTCTTCCGTGCGTGGAATCGTCCTTTCAAACTCACATTCGAGGCATATTACAAGCCATCTGACAGAGTGATAAGTTATTATGTTGATAATGTTCGGGTGCGCTATTCTGGTCATAATGACGCAGTTGCATATACTACGGGCGTTGATGTTAAATTGTTTGGCGAATTTGTGCCAGGCACCGACTCATGGATTTCGTTCTCGTGGATGCGTGCGCGCGAAGATATTATTGACGACCACTATTCAGCGTATAGCAATGTGGGCAACTATCTTGGCGAGGTCTATCCAGGCTATATATCACGACCAAATGAGCAACGATATAATATCTCGTTATTCTTCCAAGATTATATTCCTAATCATCCAGAGTATAAGATACATCTAAAATTGGTGTGGTCCGACGGATTGCCATTTGGCCCTCCTCATTCCGAGCGATATCAGGCCGTGTTGCGTACTAAGGCATATAATCGTGTTGATATCGGAGCATCGCGAGGCTTCGTGCAAGGGCGCGAGAAATGGATGCGCAAACTCGATCCAGTGAAGAATATATGGCTCAGCCTTGAGTTGTTCAACTTGTTTAATATCAAGAATGTCAACTCATATTATTGGGTAACAGACATCTATAACGGACAATATGCCGTACCTAACTATTTGACAGGATTTATGGTCAATTTCCGAGTCTCAGTAGGATTTTAAGTGGGGAATAGGGAATAAGGAATAAGTTGTAAATTCCATTAACTTTATTTAACGTTTTTTTTTTTTTTGTTCACGTTTTTTGTTGTACTTTTGTGCACCAATTTCATTTTTTAGTAAATGAAATTGATGCACAATTTTTTTTGAAAATACTTTCATTGAAAAATATTTTGGGAACAAGCCGAAAATCCTTTAATAGAGTAGGTGTTAAACTAAAAAAAAGGTTATATGAGAAAACATTTACAAATGGGTGTTTTATCCTTCCAAAAAATGGCATTATTGTTATTTTTTGTTGTTTGGTCAGCAGTAGGATTTTCTGCAGTAGTAAATTCTATTACCGTTGTTTATTTATCTACACAAGAGCAGGAGTATGAGTTGAAAAAACTTGGTTATTTGGAGTTAGATGGTGATGAAATGACTTTTTTTGATAAAGAGGGAAACGAATTACATGTTACAAAGATTAAGGAAGTGCAAAAAATTGTTATTGGAGGAGAACCAGGCACAGGAGTGGAAAATGTAGATGGTTTATCAATGGAGGTTTATCCAAATCCATCGATGAATGAGTTGTTTATCAAAGGAATGGAATTAGGGGATGTTCTTCGTATTTATACGATAGATGGTACATTAGTGAAGACTCAAGTAGTTGAATCGGAAATTACACGAATTGATGTTAGTAATTTTGCAGTTGGTTCATATTTGATTCAATCAAAAGGCAATGTTGTTAAATTTATTAAAGAATGATATTTATGAAAAAGATATTTTTATTATTAGCATCAGTGTTTTTTAGCACAATGATGTTTGCTCAAGTCTTGTTGTGGAAAGACGGTGAGGTTATTTATAGCAAAAATATAGATGAAGTAGATAAAATTTCGTTTTATGAAGTAGAAGATTTTGAGTTGGTGAATGATGAGATTGAAATGGAATATTATGGAGGTTGGAATAAAAGTCGAAAATGGATTCATGTTGAGTTTTCACCTAAAAAATCTTATGGATTATTAGAGTATAAATCAAGTAATGAGGATGTTGTGACGGTTTCATACGATGGTTGTCTTGTGGCACGTAGTATTGGTGAAGCTACAATTACGGTCAAATTGATTGGAACAGAGTTGGAGAAGATATGTAAAGTTGTAGTTAAGGGTTACGAAGGTACATTCAAATTTTATGACGATGAAGTTTATCTTATTCCTGGCGGAACATATATAATGCCTCATTATTCAGATTCTTTTGATCCTTATTGTAGTCAATGTTGGGAAGATTTGGAGTGGACTTCGTCTAATGAAAAGGTTGCAACCGTAGATGAAGATGGTAAAATCACAGCTGTCGCAGAGGGTCGTTCTATTATTACTGCTAAGTTGAAAAATTCAGAGTCAGAGGTTTCAGCATCAGCGATTGTTAAGGTAGAAAATGTTGAAATAGGGCTAATTTATAGTGGAAACTCTCAAGATATAGTTACATTGGGAGTAGGAGGATATAAAGATGTACAAGTATATTTTAAGGATAACTATAATTACAAACCACATAATTTTAAATATGAGTGGGTTTCTTCGGATAAAAGTATTGTTTCATTTACAAATGCAAATGAATCGACGTACTATAAACAAGAATTTATGGGTGTTAGCGTTGGAGAGGCAGAGGTTATTGTTAAGATAGCAGGTACGGAAATACAAGATACAGTTAAAGTTATAGTAAACGTAACAGATCCGATGACTGTGCAATTTTATGATGTTCTTTGGAGGGATAATAATCGAGAATATCCGTTAGGTTATGATATTAATGGAGATGGAACTGAGGATGTAGTTCGTGAAATTGATTTATGGCTTTTGGGCGATAATTTGGATTGGGTAGAAGAAAACGGAGAAGGAAAAACAGTAGGTGAAGATTATTTTATTTTTGTTAGAACAGCGTGGATTTTTGATGGAACTTATATTTATCCTTTTGAAACTCACTATTTCTCGGGCTATGGTTTTGAGGGGGACTATTTAACAGAATATAATGGGGAGAAATATTTTAGTACATACGCAGCATCAACGTCATATTTCGATGAATATTCTTATTGTAAATATTTTGAACAAGCTAACAAATTAGGTGAAGATTTCGACGTTAATTCATTTAAGGCTGAATATGGTTGGCCAATTAAAGACGCATCATCTTATATTTATTATTGGAGCACAGAAGAAGATAATAATTATATAACAGGTTTGGTTGATGGTGGTTCTTTTACTTTATCAAATAATGAATCTGATAGAGGAACAACTGCGTTTTGTGTTTCGCATATGGACATAGACTTAAGATTTTTTGACGAAGTTGCTAATGGACTTGCTACAGAAGTAGATTCTGAGACAGGAGAATTGGTCTATAAAGAACCATACGAAATGGCACTGATGACACATCGTTATATTTATTTTGATAATAGATATAATGCACCTCAGCAAAAAGCTCCTGCAAAAATGCAAGGAATATCAGAAAAAGCTTTGAAGGCAGATAGAATATTGAATATTCCTTTACAAATGAAACTTCAAGATAGTCGTTTTTAATTAAATTAAATTGATATGATTATGAAAAAGATATTTTCTATTATAATGATGGCACTCGTGGGTGCAACAATGCTTTTCTCGCAAGTCGTATTGACACGAGGAGGAAAAGTGTTATATGATGTAGCATTGGAAGATGTAGATAGTATTACATTTGTTACCGATGCTAACGGCGAACAAACAGAATCGATGTCGTCAAATGCACAAAAAGATAAATTAGCTGAGATTGCAGAAGATTTTATGGAGATGTTCAATCCTAAAGATCAACGTGATTTAATTGAGTTGGCAGATTATTTAGTTTATAAATATGAGGAGTATGATTGGGAACCTGCATACGAGCATTATGAAGATGAATTACCATTCTTGCGTCAGTTGGCTCGTGGTATTAGAACATTAGTTGAGGAAAATGTGACACACAATCTTGCTATGGAAATTTACAAATTCCCTCGTTTTACAGGTGTATTTGAAGCAAATGATAATGAAGAGACATGGGAATATGTAGGAGAGTCTGATAATATAGTTTTACGTTTTAAAAATGAAGAAGGTGAAACTTGTGAAGCTGTACTTACAGGAAAAGGTGAAGAGATAGAGGTGGAATTCGAATATGAAACAGATTCTGTTGCTACTAAAACTTGGATTGAATCGCCAGGTTATGAAGATCACTTACTTGTTTATGTTGAAGAGTATGTGAATGGAAATTATGGTAATAGGATTACATTTTATGATAAAAATGGGAATTGGCTTTCTCAGGAATATTATGCAGAAGGCGCTGTAGTTCCTGCTCATTATGAGTATCAATGGGTTGTGACAAATGGTTATTATCACAACGAGTATTACATGCAACCAAATACAGCTGTTTTGCCATCTACTATTACATTCTCGTTAAAAGAAAGTGAAAAAGAACACATTGCTCTTGAAATGAATTTTGATATTAAAAAGTCAAGTCATGTGAATTATGATATGAATTTGAAAATAGCTAATCTTTCTTTTGCAAATAGAGTTAGTGGAAATAGTAAAGAAGCAAAAGTAAATGTAGATATTAAATGTGGTGATAAATCGTTGCTTTCTGCTAAAGTTGTGGCTCCTGCCGTGCTTCTTATTGATAAGACTGATAAAGAAGATTATTGGGATTGGTTCTTGAAGTATGTTGATGCTTTTTATGGTGACGAAGATGATATAAATACCGAAGGTTTGGTGCAAACTGGTTTTGTTACTGCTGAAGTAGATCTTATTAATCAATTGCAAATTAAAGCATCTTCGAAAGATATTGCAAAATTCTATCGTGGATTGGATAAAATTGATAATTATTATGATGGAAAAGATGGTGAACCAGAGCATTATTGGGAGGAGTATTATTATCAATATGATTATAATAAAGCAGTTGCAGATTGGTATAACTCAAATATGCAAGTAGGATTGTACTATAATACACCAGTGAAACAAGCTGAATTGCAAATGGATCTTGAACTTGATGAATGGACTCATTCTTATGGTGGGTATTATGATGAAAATGGAGAATATGTGGAGGAAGAGTATGTTGTAATAAAAGATTATAATCGAATATTAGTTTTATATTTCCCACAAAACGGAACAACCTACGAATTTGAAGATTATTTTACAGAAGTAGCATTTGGTTCTGTGCTTGATATGGCAGAGGATTTAGTAAATAGTTATATTAAATTGGCAAAATATAATGATATAGAGCCAATTGATTTTGATGAGTGGTAATGCGTCAAATTTTATTGTTGATAATATTATTGGTAATCAGCGGGGGTAGTTATGCCGATACTATCCCTGCTGATACTATTTTTATGCAACATGCCGAATTGGAGGAGATTACGATTGTAGAAAATAAACGTGTAAATTTAATTCAGGATTCGAATAGTATGTTGCAAATAGATATAAAAGGACTTGATGTGTTGCCAAAATTTTTGGGAACATCAGACCCAATGCGTTATTTGCAAACTATTTCTGGTGTACAAATAAATAGCGAAACAACAGCGGGCATTTATATTCAAGGTTGTGATGATCATCATACAATTTTGAATATAAATGGAGCGCCTATTTATTATCCAAATCATCTTTTAGGTCTGTTTTCTTCGTTTATACCAGCTCATTTTCAGAGTATGAATGTTGAGAAATCAGCACATTCGGCTCTATTTCATAATAGATTGGGCGGAGAAGTTTCGCTTGTTCCTAACACTGAATTTAGTCGAAAAGTAGGTGTAGATGGCAATGTTGGGTTGATTGGAGCAGAAGTGACGATGCCAGTTAGTATCGGCGAAAAAAGTGATTTGTTTTTATCTGCTCGTTCATCGTTTGTGGGATTATTATATGGTAAATTGTTGAATTTTGAAGGTTATCAAGCTAAGTATGAATTTCAGGACTTTAATGCGACCTATAGTTATAGACCAACAGATAGAGATAGATTAATATTGTCGGCTTATTATGGCATGGATAAATTGGGTGTTGATGATCCTATTTCAACTATTGATATAGGAGTTCGTTGGAGTAATTTGGCAACCTCGTTGTCGTGGGAGCATCAATTTGATAAAGTTGATTGGAATACAAATGTTCATTTCTCGGGATTTAGAAATTTTGTAGATGTTAATGAAGTTATGATGCATGTAAATGCATCATCTGATTTAGCATCAACCGGAATAAAATCAAATTTAAAATTTGATGTTTGTCGGAATATGCAATTGACAACAGGTGTCGAATGGAATATGTTTTTTAATACTCCTTTGACATTCTTATCTGAGGGTGTTGGGTTCACAAATGATTCGCTTTTAGGTTTAAAAACATTGAATGAACTCTCTTTGTTTGTAGATTATAATCATTCGGTATATAAATATTTTAATTATACATTAGGTTTACGACCTTCGATTTGGGCGTATGCAAATAGAGGATATTATAGTGCTCTTGATCCTCGAATTTCATTTAGTTTCTTGCCTCATAGATTTCATAAATTGAAATTACATTATGGAATTTATCATCAGGCATTGCATAAGGCAGGTTTGACAGATGGAGGTTTGCCAACTGATTATTTTTTCCTTTCAAATGAATATAATACACCAGAGTGGGCGCATTCTGTTTCGTTGGCCTATAATGGTGATTTTTTCAATGAAAACTATTCTTTGTCGGCGGAAGTTTATTTTAAACAATTGTATGATGTAGTAGAATCAACATCTAATATATTGGAGATGTTATATACCGGTTTTGATTATCAGAGTGGATTATTGGTTGGTAAGGGTAGAAATTATGGTTTGAATGTGATGCTTCGTAAGAATAAAGGTTATGTAAAAGGTTATGTTTCTTACACATTAGGTTGGGCGTGGCGTAATTTTGATGAATTAGCTGAAGGGTATGTGATTCGAGCACGGCATGATAGGCGACATAATTTGGTTGTTGTGTTAAACTCTCAGTTATCGAAACGTTGGTCGGTTGGTGCAATGTTTGTTTTGGCATCAGGTGCGCCATATACAGAACCTAAAATGGCTTATGTGTTGAATGGTCGTGTAGTGTATGAATTTGGTGTGCACAATGCTGCATCTATGCCATTGTATCATCGTTTGGATTTGTCGGCAAGTTATTATATAATAAAAAAACAGCATCAAGAGTTAGGTATAAATGTTTCTTTATACAATGTCTATGCACATAATAACGTTCAATTCGTGGTTCCTACAGCATATTTTGATGTTAAAGAAGTTTCTTTTCTCGCAACCATTATTCCGTCAATTAGTTGTTTTTTCAGATTTTGATGTATGTTGAAAAAGTTATTATATATTATTTTATTTGTGTTTTTTTGTAGTTGTACACCCACTAAAGAATCTATAGAACCAGTAATAATTGTAGAGGGTTGGATTGAAAATAATGAACATCCAATAGTAATGTTGCATTATCCTAAAGTTATGGGCGAGAAATATGATTCTGTCCCTGAACTTATTATGGATAAATTGATTTCTTTAGGTAAAATTACAGTCTCTGATGGTTATGAATCTGTTATTCTGACAGGTGGTTTGGATACAACATATATACCTCCATACAAATATACTTCGACTCATATAATGGGGGAAGTTGGTCAGACTTATTCTATTGAAGTTGAATATGAAGATAAGGTAGTTACAGCAAAAACAACAATACCAGAGCCTACGTTTTTTGACTCTATAAAAGTGCAACAATCAGAATATAACGACAGTGTCATACATCTTTTTGGTTATATTACTGATACTGATTTAGAACATCAGAATTATTATGTTTTATTTTATCGTTATCGGGGAGAAAAACAATATATGAATTGTTTTTTAGGCGTATTTTCAGATGACGATGTAGATGAACGAGGAGTGATTTCTATGCCTATATATCGGAATGTAGCAATTTCGACAATAGGATTAGAAGAAAAGCAAGAGAAACAGTCTAGATTTTTTAAGCCTTGGGACAAAATAGATATAAAACTTACAACCGTAGATAGTATAGGTTACCGATTTTGGTCTGATTTTTCTACGATGACAACATCTTCGTCAATAGCATTTATGCCAATTTATAGTAATATTTATTCCAACATAGAAGGAGGAAAAGGTTATTGGATTGGTTATGGCGCTAAAGTCTATCCTTTGACATTGCGACGCGATACAGTTATACAATATAAGAATTAAATTTGTGTTGTGTGTTTGATTTTATTTTTGTAATTTTGTCTTTTGAAATGATATTATAAAAATAAAACGAGCGAAGTGAGTGAGTCTCGCTACTCGCTACTAAATATCTAATAGTCTAAAATATGAAAACATTAACAAAGAAATTTATGGTTGAGTCGAAAGACACAGCTGCGCGTGTAGGTTCGGGCGGTTTAGAGGTACTTGCAACCCCAACAATGATTGCATGGATGGAAAATACAGCTCTCGAATTGGCAGGGCAATCGCTTAATGCAGAAGACACAACCGTTGGTATTGGACTCTCAGTTCAACATACAAAAGCATCGAAAGTTGGTGAAGAGATTACTTGTACAGCCACCGAAGTGGCAGTAGATGGTCGCAAACTCTCATATCGCATCGAATGTTTCGATTCACAAGGCAACTCAATTGGCACAGCCGACCACGACCGTTTCGTCGTGAATGCCGAAAAATTCATGAAAAAAGTGATGGGCTAATTTTCTAAATTAGGTTACAAGTCACATTGGCCGAAAAAAACTGCCACACTAAAACAGAGAAAAGCTGATTAACTAAATTGTTAATCAGCTTTTTTGTTTATTGTATTTAATATCACTACTGTCCACTAAAAATGGACGGTTAAAAATTTAAGTTAAACAATAAAGGTTCACTAGAATCGAAGTGTTCTTTGTCATTTTGAAAATTAGTTTTATTTAATAAATCTCGTAAGTGAGTTTTGCTTGTTAAAGAG
>JAFTSS010000008.1 GCA_017467185.1 Paludibacteraceae bacterium
ATATTTGTCTTGATTCATAAGCAGTTAATATTTTTACTGCGAATTTACAAAATCAAATCGGTTCGGTCAAAAAATCGTTGTAAATAACTAATTTTCAATAAGTCAAAGAGCTTTTTTTATTTTTTTAGTGGACACTAGTGACCAATTATAAGACTTTATTATCTTTTGTCTCGTGTCTTATATCTCGTGTCTTGAATCTATTTTAACTGATTTATTATTCGTATTTTAGTCTTAAAGAAATTAGCTTCGCCATTGGCTCCACCTTGGTCGTTACCTGAGAAAAGTCGATAGAAATGACAATTACCCCACGATGCCGGGCGATCTTCTATCGTCATATCTTCACCGGTGTCGTTACTTACATATTCGCCTATCATGCTGTGCCAGCCACGAATACGAGCAAGAGAACCTTCATACTCAAAGTATTCTGGATTAGATGCTAACTCCTTCAGATAAGTTACATATTGAGCCTTATATTCTGGTATTGACATCACTTTACGCATCAAAACTCTATCTCCTCCAAGACTACCCCATGTCAATGGGTCTTGAGTACCTGAGTTTTCCATTTCCAACGATGTACCTAACGTATTATCATAGTCAAAAGGAATGAATATGAATTTATCATTATCAAAATAGAAATAATAATTATTCATGTTTCGCCAATAGTCATCCCACATACCAACCGCCACATTCACAGCGTATGCTCGTAAAAACAAATCAACATCTACACGCTCTTCAAGATAGTTTTTTAATTCAGAACTACCACTTTTCAATACATTCATATCGTTTACAAATGATTTCAACTGCTCACGAGCTTCTGTCAATTTCTTTTTCTTAGTTTTTAAATCATATATGTATGATTCACTTTCCTCAGGATTCAAGGCTGACACCTCTACACCCATATTATCGTCAATCATCGTACTCGGACTAAGATTTGCACCCCACGATGCTTTCCACAAAAAGCCATCTTCGGTTGTATATTTACCTGCTTCAACACGACTGCGTAAATAACTATCTTTCATGCCTTCAATAAGCGCATATACACCCATATACACAGGCTTTTCATCGCCCTCGACAAACACACTCAAACGAGTATAACAAGCTCTCGGAGCTGACCATACGCCAAACCGACGAAATAAATCATAACAATACACTTCACGACAATAGTTTGCATCATCTTTATGCCATTTGAGATAAATACGGTCGGCAGTACAAAATGTTTGGTCATCAACAAATTCATCAAATTTCACTCCAAAATGTGCATGATGCCAATCGCCATCAGGACTATGTTGTTCACCTACACTACCTTCAGGGCGACGACGACTTGTATTACCACGTAAGCGAATACCAATACTATCTAACCCAAATATTTCACCACCTTTTTCATATTTAAACGAAGCAGGTATATACTCTTCATTATGCGGATTTTGGTCGTAATACGAAAGAAAATCATTCCAATCCGCCTCCGTAACAGTGAGAGTTATATGCGCCAAAGTTGACATATCATAAAGATATTCCAAACTATATTGTGCAACAGGCAATGTATCATTCACATCGTCCCCGCTTGGTTTTTGCCCTCCTATAACATCAGGCTCACAAGCCACACACAATAAAATAACAAAAACAAACAAAAAATTTAATGATTTCATATACTACAAATTATTATTTTCAATATTAGCCTCTTTTTTTAATAACTCTTTTAATACTAATCCTTTCTTTGTAATACGATATTTTTGATTTTGACTATTAGGTTTATTAGGAATAGTAAGTTCTATATAACCATTATTAATAGCAGGATTTAAATAATCCTTTCTAAAATAATCTCTATTCTTTATTGATAACAACTCTTGCAAATCTGAACGTCTCATCTCTCCAACTAGTACAGAAACAAGTTTTTGAACTTGTACACTTGCATGGTCACTTGCATGGTCTTGCACATTTATAGGTAAAATAATCCGAATAAAATTATCGGTAAACTTAAAGCAATCTTCACCGTATGCTCGAAAATACGAGGGATACTAACACTAAAAATAAGTATTGTTCCTAATATAGTCTTTTAATTTAAACACACAATCACTCACATCACAAACGCTCTTAGTTGCTCCATCTTTGTTAATACCAATATATTTCCTCCTTTAATAAAGGAACGCCACAACCTCCGTCTCAATATCAAGCTCCGAGGTTAATTCTCTTTTATATTCTATGCGGTTGGTTTCTGACATACTAATGAAAAGTATTTATTATTTGGACTATTTCTCTTCTTTAAAGAACAATTGGTAATAGTACATTCCTCGATCTTCATCGTAACCTCTCACGATATACTGTTCTCCACCGTGAATATTTATATCAAAATTCTTATCAAGTTTTATCGTAGTCATCGTACCTGTGACTCTGCGCTTTATTGCGGTAGATGCAGTTTCGAAGGTGTCGTCGATTTCTATGTCTCGTTCTTTTTGATAGGTTTCTTTATATTGCTTGAACTCAGATACTAATTCAGGCGTCTCAAAAACTTGTTCTGCAAGTGTATTAATATTAACCGATTCTTCTTTCAGAGCCTCAACACTTCTATTCATATATATTGCTTTCTCAACTTTACCATTATCACCGGGTAATTGAGAAACGAAACTCTTACAAAGAGACAGCATATTTTGTGTTTGATTGAAGCTGTCCTTTCTTGGACGCACATGAAGGAAATCGTCAGTCCAATATTTTGCCTCTGATCCTTTATTCGTGTTGTCTACAATGGCAACCAAATAACCATCATCCTCTTCAACATTGAAAATCAGGCAACCTTTATCTAATTTGTTTATACTGACACCTTTTTCACTTTCTATCATAAATCCTTGAGATTTATGTTGTATCTTTAAAAAAGTGTCTTTGTTTTCCGATTTAAATAACCCAATAGCATTGGTCATTTTACCATCAACTATACAATCTTCAAAATACACAACATAGAATTCTCCTCCTTTTACTTTAGGATGGGTGCTTTGTTCGTATAGATGCTTAGCTAAATCAATGGACTTACTCAGCATTGTATTAGTATCTGAGAAAATACCCCTAACCGACATATATACTTCATTCATTGACTTATCTATATTATGATAGAAAGAAAAATATTCCTCAGATTTAAATGGAGTAAAAAAGTACTCTATAAGAAATTCATGAATGCTATCATAATCTTCGAATTGACTTTCTGATAAAAGACAACCCTCGTCGCGCAATTTATTTCCTACTCTATGTATAGCGCACAACTTAATTCTTGTATTTATAGGAGAAATCATAATTATATCTTGTTAAAAAGGGTTAATTTTTCTTTTACTAACCTATTAAATTCAATCTTTAACTCTTTCTCAAAACTCTTAATGTTGCTAACTCTTTCCTTACAATTGGGATTGATATAGCATTTAGAGTTATAATTAAATAATCCATCAGGATTCGGCTTGTTTTTTAAAGCATCTGAAAAATTAATGACGACAAAATAATTCCCCGAGATATCTCTTATTTTAAATTTATAATTTATAGATATTTCCTCACAAAGAATTATTGATTTTAAAGTTTCGTCTTGAAGTTCTCTAATAGAATCCAAATTCTTGCCTTTTAAGTGAGTGATACATTCTTTACCTTTTTTATCTTCGTACTCTTGAGGTAGTATTGCGTTTTCATCAAACATATATTTAAATGTTTTTGCATTAAAATCAATAAATATATTAGATGAATCAATATTGGTAAAACTCAATAAATAGTTTGCTCGCTCTAAGTTGGAAAAATTTGAAAATAAGATTTCCGTCGCTTTGTCTTCAATAAAATGACGTTGTATTAATCTATTTGACATATCATTTACTAGTCTCTCTGCATACATTCTTGCAGGTCTAGAATTATACTCTTTGACAAATTCCAACTTCCTCGTGTTATGGTCTATATTAATTGTAACTAACGAAATACTATTTGTAACATTAACTAAGGCTTGCTTATTTGGGTTAGTCTCTTCTAAATATGTTTTTATTGTAACACTACCATTATTATTAGATATAGTTTCAGATGTTACCACTCTTGCCTTGAGATTATTCTTAAGGCAAGTTGGTTGAATATTATTAATTGCTTGATTAATAACTTGTTTAGTGTCAATATCGTCAAATATTTGATATTGTTTTGATGTAGTAGACAAAGGCTTTTCGTTAATATTTACAAACTCTACAAGTGAATCTATATCCATTGAACTAAACAGCAAGCCTGTCATCAACTGAATAATCTTTGTTTTATCTGCACTTTTTAGAAAAATTCCTTTGTTTGATAAGAATGCCTTTAGATCAACAGCCTTAACTGCATCTGATGCTAAAAAAGGACGCATCGAATCACCATAAGGTAGATACTCAATTAAGTGAGGTTGAATCATCAATTTTTTATTTCTACTTTCATCATATTGTTCTCCTACAGAAGGTTCTTTATAGTCAGCTGGAATTAGTTTTAGCTTTTCGACATTTACGTATAAAATTCGCTCCACTTTTAAATTTATGTCATTATGGCCATAACTACGCAAAACTTCACTAACTATGTTTTCTTTTGACTGATCATAATCTGGGAAATATAAAATATATTCATTTGCTAACCCACTAGTAAGTCTTAGCAATAGCCATATTAATTTTCTTAAGTTGCCAGTTGTAAATATATCCGAGCAGAATAATAAAACACTAATCTTGCTAGAGTCTTCTTTTATAATTGGCAAAATTGATGAATTTAAGAATTGAGGAGGCATATATGTTCCTCTTTTACCAATTTTTTTAATTTCAGAATTATCTTCGGTTATTGGATATAAATATTTAACAGGTAACTCAGGCCTGTATGCATTGGCTGTAATTATTGAACTAACCAAAAAGTCTAATCTATAATTGTCTACTAAATAATACACAATATCTTTATCTAATAAATTGCTTTTATATAGATCTGCTATATCAGTTACTTTTTGTCCTTTATCACTATCGGCCAATGATAGCATAAAGTTAATATTATACTCACATGAACTATCTGTTTTAACTTTATCTTCAGATATAAGTTTACCCCTTATTAGATCGAATGTGTGTAATGTATTTTTGAGATTAGGTTGCAGATTGCAAGAGTAGTTAGTGTCTATATCTGCATTTATATACAATACATCTTTACGAGAATCTTTTAATGGAGATTCGTAATCTGCCCAATAATCTAAAGTGTAGACTATATCCTGCCCTAAACGCTCATTGTATATGGATTGGCTTTCATTTTTTGTCATATTTTTCCAGCCAAACAATTTTAATACATTATCAATAATACATGTTTTAACATTATCGTTTGTTACTAGACCATCTGGCAATAATAAAGATAGTGGATTGTTCTTTATTTGTTCTTCTATTGCATTGAAACCTGCAATTAAGTTGCTTTTAAATTCATCTCTATAAAGAACTTTACCTATAATAGAATCTTCAAGGGTTTTATGATTTAATGCACGTACAAATAGTTGGCATAATTTTGAAGAGATTGCAGGTTTCCCGTTATTTTCAAAGAAATTATTTATTTTCTGCATTATAATAGACTGAAAATCAGATATTGACATATTCTTATTTTCAATAATTACATTTTCAATCTTATTATCTACATTATTTGCGATGTTACCTATTAACACCAATTTATATTCACTTGCATTTGGCGTTGAATTAGCTAACTCTTTAGCCCATTTTTTAATAGAAGATGAATTAAATGTATTTTTGCTCGATTTTACTTGAACAACAACAATTCTTCCGTCAGAATAAGTCCAACGAATATCAACCTTTTCAGATTCATCATTAGGTTCTACACATACACTTTCCCAATCTGTCTCAAAGGAGTCTAGTAATGCAACTAGCGATTGATAAAGATATCCTTTAATTGAATACTGACCGTTCATACTTTTATATTTTACTATTATCAACTTAAAACATTGCTTCTTCTAAAGTTCCCTTTTCAAGATATGTGTTTTGTAGAAACATTTCCTTTGTTATTCCCAACATGGGAATACTCATGAGGTTGGCAATCATTTTATTGAGTCTTGGTTCTTGTACAGCAGGTGGTGTCCCATGATTACCATTAACAAAATCGTATAATGCAATACCATTATACTGCCATGTTTCAATAACACAAGTAGGATTCATTTCTTTACCCTTTATCATGTCTTGTTTTAATTTAAACTCAAAAGAATAATCTTGGTGTGGATGTGTAAATTTAAGGTGAGTGTCTCTATCAACTAGTAATATTTTTACTTTTATTGGTATATGTTTAATATCTTCTATTAGCCCTATTGCATCAAGTAATTCTCGCTTATAAATAGGGTATGATAATTTTTGATAATGTGCAGATGGATTCAAAATTGTTAGTTTTGATTGAGAAAAACGCCTTTTTATCTCCTCTGGTATCGAATTTGTATATCGTAATAATCTTTTCCACAATGTGCTTAATTCAACAAATCGACCTTCAGCATTCTTGCAATACTCATCAGGTAAAAATTCTGTTACTATTTCCTCTAAAGCTTTTCTAATATATAATACACATGTTGTATAATCATTTGCAGCATAATATTTCTTTACTTTGGATATAGAATCTGCTTCTCCATCAATGACTATTGGATATTCATGTTGATTTGAGTCATCTTCACCCACATACATATCTTTTTTTTGCCATAGTGGCTCCATCTTGTATTCTTTAATTTTTTGATCCACAAAGTTATAAAGGTTTTTATCATGTGTAAAAAATAGCATTTGATACTTGTCAGAGTAATCTTTAAGTAGAAGATCCATTAGCGCATCTCTATTGCCCATATCAAGACTTATCATTAAGTCATCTAATACTAATACCTTCAATGCATCAGGAACAGCAGCATTTATACGATAATCAATAATAGAAAGTCTAATGGCAATTGCTAATGCTGACATTTTAGCCTCGTTTAAAAATGTATGAGGGCGGTCAATATGTATATGAATACCGTTATATTCTGTGATAACTAATTCCACACTAAACGGAGTCCATTCATAAATTTTATCTTTCTTCTTGTGGGCTGGAGGATTATAGCGTAATTCAAATTTAAAATTATAACCTAATTTTTTTAGGCTGTTATTAGCATTCTCATCGCCATTTATAAAATCTATCAGCTTACCAAACTCATTATTAAAATGAGTTTCCAATTTTAAAAAATCTGTGTAATCTTGGCTATTTTTATAGACCAAAATAGTGTCTCCTTTTTTATTGGTAGTAGTCCCAGGTCCTTTTTTATATGTATTCCATATTGCGGCTGCATTAGATAAGGTTTGTCCTTTAAATTGAAATTGCCCGAAGTTAACATATGGCAAAATAGAATACTCGAAAACTTCATACAGATTGGGTGATTCACTGTTTCTAAAATCCTGAAATTTAAATATCGATTGATAATTAATAAAATCAGTGGCTTTACGCGATTCCTGTACAGACAAATTACCACATATAGCATTATTTAACAAAGATAATGTATATGTTACATTATCGGTTGTGTTTATTTGAATATATGAATTTGAATGCTCTGTATGTGTTCTCACGCACGACATCTGAGATGCATGAATATTTACTAAAGACTCACTACTACTTTGATAGGGCTTAAAATATTTAGCAATGTCAGTTGATTTCTTCATGGAAGCCTCTAAAAGGGTATATATTCCCCAAAATAAAGAACTTTTGCCACTGCCATTTTCTCCATATAAAAGCAAATGTTTGCCATCTATATTTATAGTTTCTTCTTTACCAAAGAACTTGAAGTTGGACAATGTTATTGTATTAATCTTGCTCATAATGTTGCATTTCTATGAATTAGGTAAATAAAATTACGACTTCTAGTATCTAATAACATTATCTTTTGTCGGACCATATTTTCTGATTGTTGGTACCATTTGTAGAATGATTCTATTGTTGAAGCATCAGATATATTACTCCATTCATAGTTGTTTAAATCTGAAATTACATCAATGTGATTATCTTTTATGTGTTGCTCAAAATATAACTCGTAGAAAATCATGTCAATAATCTCTTCAATATGTGTTGCCAACCTCTTATTTGTTGTATGGGTAAGAATGTCATCATTGTTTTTATCGTAAAGATAAAGTAAGAAATCTGTTAGTTTTATAACTAACATCTCTCCTTTACTTGTTAGCTTAAATTCAGGTACTGGAAATTGTTTTATATAATCAGGCTTAAATCTAAAGAACCCATTTGCCAAGGTCGTTCCTGTATTTGTCAAGAACCACCAACATAAACGCGAATTTAGCAATGCCATCCAAAATTTATAGCTTTCAAAAATTTCGGATTTCTTGATATAGCCATATATTGTTGTGGTTTGATAGAATTTACCTTCTACATCGTATGCAAAATTACCTCCCATTGATATGTCAGGCGCAACAAGCTTTTCTTTTTCTGCAGATAGAATACCCTGTTTCCTTCCATATTGGAACCATTCACCATCAATATTAAAACGTCCTTTTTCTCTATTTCTAAGAATGTCCTCACACTCTTTCAAATAGCTATACCCATTGGGGAATAAAACAGACAACTCTTTTTCTGAATATAGTACTGCTTTCCCATTATTTAGTTTATATGGAAAAATGACGTAGCGATTTGTCTTTATGTTATCGTATCGATGAACATCTTCTCCTTTTAATAAGGGCTTAATAAGTCCTTTTTCGATACTAATCGTTCTTTCTAATTGCTTTGAATAACCAATAATATTCTTATCATTTTCTATACAATTATATAGAAAATAGACATCGTCTTTACTTGTTGCTAAACCTTGAAATATTTTATCAAAAATATCTGATATGCGTCTTGGATGAGATTCTAACTTTTGTAAAATAGTTGAAGTCGCCCCAACTGTTAACACCCAAGAATTTTTATCAATCTTATTAGCATCAACAATAGAAGCACCCCTGTCTTTTATTGATTTTAAGTAAATATCCAATTCTTGGTTTGTCTCTAAATTTCTATCAAGTTGATAATACTCCAAATATTCACTATTAGGTTTAAACCACTGTAAAGCTGTATATGTAGATGCATTAAAAACTTGATATGCACCAAAACTAATTATTTTATGGGCAGCTCTCTGCTCTGAAACGACTTCACGTAAGCCCTTACCAAAAGCTGCATTAGTCCATTTATCCGGCATAATGTAATTAACAATACCTGATTGCCTTATAACCTGTAAACCTCTTTCAGCAAATGTTGCATAGAGATCAAAAGAACCTGTTGCAGAGTGATATTTTTTTACTAGTTCTTCCGCAAATGCAGTATTCGTATCGCGAATGCCTTGAATCCTCAAATAAGGAGGATTGCCTATCACAATATCAAATCCTGTGAATACTCCATTATCGTCAAGCAATTGAGGAAATTCAAAACGCCATTCGAAAGCATTTTCATATATTTTGTTATTTAAAATATCGGCTTTTTCCTCCTCCTTTTGTTCCAGTTCTTTTTTTAATTTATTTAATTTATTTTTTTGTGCATTGTTAAGTTCTTCTCCAAATAAATTAGGTGTTTCGATGTCGTTAATTTGCTTCTTTATTTTTACGACATCCATAATGTCCTGTTTTGATAGTTCTACCTTAAATGCTTTTTTTATTTCTTCAATTGTTGTCCTAAATAAATTTTTAGTTTGATGATTAGATGTATTAATATAGTTGCTTACCAACTCTTTGTATTTAGCAAGTGTCATCTTCTCATTCTCCTTTTTTCCCTTGTTGTACTCCACAAAAACATTCTCAATAGGAGCGTCAATAGGATAGCGACTCAGTAGTGAATTTCCGCACGTAATTTTATAATCCAAGTTTGGAAGTGGTTGTGGTTCTTCTGCATCGACAACCAATGCTAACCAAAAGCGCAAACGAGCTATATCAACAGCACCTTGCTCGATATCAACACCGAAGATGTTATTTTGGATAATATCTCGTTTCGTTTGAGTTGAATCAAAGTTGCCATGAGGTTCTGCATGTGAATGCAAATGATGTATTGCATGATACAATACATAAAGGATACCCATCGGGAATGCACCCGAACCAATGGCAGGATCGCATACCTTAACCTCTTTGAGCAGTTGAGTAAATCGTGTAACGGTGCTCTTATTTTGGAGTATTGGATTCACTACTCCATCATTTATAAGTTGCTCAATAGCTTCTGCATACTGTTCTGATGGCTCGTGTGTCTTTAAATATTGTATTACACTCTGTCGGCACATATACTGAACAATCTCTTTAGGAGTATAAAAGGCTCCCTTATCCTTGTTGTCCTCCAAAAGATTCTCGAAAATATGTCCCAACATTTCTGGATCAATACCAACCTCGCTATCATCAGGGTCGTTCTCGTCAATCGTAAAGTTGTATTGGGAGAAGAAATCCATTAATTCCTTGAAGTAGGAATATGGGAAATCTATATCTAATTCGTCAATTTTGTCCTTATCAAACAAACCGCCATTTAAGTATGGAATCTTAATATTTTCTCCAAGTTTACTATCTGCAATATCTCCATCACGCTTTTCATTCAAAGTTTTAAAAAATAGTAATTCCAAAACATCACTTAACAAACGATTATTGTTGGCATAATTATCTACAAGTTTACTAAGGTAGTTTTTATCTCCACCTTCCCATTTAGCATTTGAAGCAGGTACACCCATCCAGCCTTTCTTTTGCAAGAATTGCAAGAACACCAAACGACCTAACAGTTTCTTTACATAATCACGGTGTTGCTTCGTATCAGAAAGCGTATCAACAAATTTCTTATATTGTGCTTTATACCCATTAAAGAACTCTTTATTGAGTCGTTCAACAGAGAATGCATCGGTAACATCTGTTAAATAAATGGATCCATAGTTTTTCTTATTAGCCAACTCGATAAGTCGGCTTGCTGCTGTAGTACAAGGTTCATTTTTACCTAACAAAAAAGTATATCGCTTAGGAGCAGTTTCCTTTTTAACTAATTCTCCACTTTCATTAAAATAAGTCTGCTTAGCAATAAAGGTCAAACGATAATCGTCTTGATTTTGAGAATAATAGAAGACTAAAGCACCATGAATCAAGCCTTGATCTACATACTTAGCTGCAATATCACGCAAATTTTTACGATTACGTGATATTTGTACATTATCGGCAACCTCAAAACAGAATATGGCTAGTGAACGGCTATCATCTAAACGAATGGTTCCTACTTGCCCACCATCTTTAACTTGAGAATCCGTAATCTTAGTAATACTCGTAAAAAATTCAACCTTGGGAAAAATCTTTTTCAACAAATCTTTCCATACATTAAAATCAAAAGTTGCAGATAATATATTTTTCAAATATGCTTGATTCATAATAATACTTTATTTAATTTTATAAATTTCATTATTCATCAAAACCAATATTTCCACCAGCGGATGCGAATAAATATTCCAATTTAACGTCTTCACTAAAATCACTCTCACCCTCAAGAAAAGAATGAACAAGTTTTTGTAGCAATTCTTTTTCAATTCTACCAGCAGCTAAATGGTAACTAATATTTTCCATTTCTTCCATGAAACGTTTTACACAAAACATATACCCATTTAAGAGTAAAAACTGAGCTCCTAACGTAATAGATAATCGCTTATTACCATCAGAAAATGAAT
This sequence comes from Paludibacteraceae bacterium, assembly GCA_017467185.1. GTDB lineage: Bacteria > Bacteroidota > Bacteroidia > Bacteroidales > Paludibacteraceae > Aphodosoma. Next base: position 11,654 of record JAFTSS010000008.1, read on the forward strand.
GATTACGATTGATTGACCAAATCAAATGGACCAATTTATCTTCAAATAATGGATAATAATCATCATTTTGTATATGCTCAAGGGCACTATACAAGAATCCAATATTAATTATTCCATAATCACCACCACCACTATACTCTATAGTTTTTCTATGTACTTCTATTGCTTGCTCCTTCGATATGTAAATAACCATCTTAATCTCTATTTTTTAAACGTTTTAATGCAGCAATATAAGTCTCTAACCGTTTACTAAGTTCCATACTTTTATCTCCAATAAATCTATCAAAATCATCTACAGAGACAGAACCTATATATTCTTTCAAATTATCATGCAAAGCATCCCTAAAACAAAGATCGCGACTCGCCATCTTTGAACGAGCTTTATTAATAAGAGGAACCCATAATTTTTGTTGTTCAAAAATAGCATACAAAGAATCTGTTTCTGATTGTGTTAACTTACGACCTAAACGAGTATATTCTTTACGTAACTCATCAGCAAAACCAGCCTCATAACTTGCTATTAAATCCAATACCTCAGAATACATTGTATGACGCTCATTATCTTCATTAGAAAGCTTTAAAACCTTACGATATTCATCTGCATCTTCTTTAAAAATACTTCTATAAATTTTGTCATTATACAAAAGATACTTTATATTTCCCAAATCTACACAATCTTTCAAAGCCAAAACCATCTCTTTATGATAATCTCGATTATTTAACAAATTAAATATAAAATCCTCATCACGTTGATTGATATATTTAGTATTACCTCCAGTTCGTTTATTAATGGTATCTATCACAATATCAAGAACAAGACTCCTAATTTCACGAGCTCTTTCGCTTTTACTAAGCAACATTGCAATATTCAGAAAAGCGCGAAAATTAAAAATACCAAGTTTATTGGATTTGATTAGGAAGTTAACTTCCCGATCATCCAATCTCTCAAAAGACAACTTAAAGATTTTCAAACGATTACCATCTAAAACCTCGTAACCATTTTTACGAAGTTCTTGGTCATTCCTTATTAAGCAACTATTAATAGTCCTATCACTTACTTCAAAAAATGAAGCAACCTGTTGTTTAGTAAACCTAATCTCATCTTCAAATATCACACCTCTTAAACCAATAACCTTTTGAACTTCTTCAAGTGCATATCTATTATTTAGCACATTTTGTCGTGCAATTTCAGATGTTACTAAATCTTTCATAATTAATTACATATTAAAACTCTCTGAAATAATAATTTCAGGCACAAAATCTTTTGATACTTTAAGCATATCTACTTGTTTATCACTCCCTATACCTTGAACATGTTCCAATGGATATACTGATATAATTTTTATTAATTGCTCAAGTAAAATAACTGGCTTCAGTGGTGTTTTCTTTGTCGCTGTTTTTAACTTATTTACATCTCGTTGCAATTGTTGAAATTTACCTGTTGTAATAGCTCGTTTTGCTTTATTAATCAATTCAAGTTCTTGATCCGTAATGTTTGGAATACTTACAAAACCATCAAGATAAGCAATTGCCTTTTTTTCATTAGGTCCTTGTGTAGGATTAACTTTTTGTTTTATTGCTTTAGTCGCTTCTTCTTGCATAACAAAAGCATCCAATGCAATACTTACCTGCTCATGGTGCATAGCATGCAGAGGTATAGACTTTTCATCTATACGAGCTTCAAATTCTTTCACAGCTTCCAAAAAAGTAAGTTCTTCAATAGTTCCATCTTCTCGAATAAATGTAAACGCATCTCGACGCTTGTTTCGAATAAACACAATTGTGCTACCAGGTATAAACTTACTCTTGCGACCAGTACGAGCTCTCAAAGGTAATTTACTAATTCGTTTAATCAAATCAGGAGCATCTTGTTTTAGTTGTCTTAACCACATTAAATAACGTAACCTTTCATCTCGCTCCTCATCTACATCCTTATCAAATAATCCGAAACTCTCAGGATTTTCATCTATAGAATATATCTGACTATCTTCACCCAATGCCGCATGAAATGCAAAAAGTTTCATTTTGGCTTTCTTCTCTAATTCAATATCATCATTAACCTTAGATGTTGGAAAGAAATTAAATATATGCACTTCTTTAGCAGTACTACCAATACGATTCACACGACCTATTCGTTGCATAAGCCTTGTTGAATTCCAAGGTGTATCGTAATTTACAATAACATTTGCACGATGAAGATTTACACCCTCAGCAAGAACCTCAGTAGAAATAACTATATTATAATCGTTTTTCTTATCTCCTTTATAATTAGCATCAAAATTTTCTTTTAATAAAGGCATTTGTATATCCCTATTATCACTCTGTACGGTCATAATTTTACCCAAACCAAGACATTTTAATTTATCATAAAGATATTTTGTAGTCTCCTTTGATTCAGAGAATATAACAAGCTTACCTTCGTGATTAATAGACTTATCCAATAATATATTTTTAAGATACTGAATAAAAATATCTAACTTAGGATCAACATCTACAGCCTCCCACATAGAAACTAATTCTCCTAATATAGCATTATCAGCCTTTAAGCCATCTTCAAAACCATCTTCAAAATCATTAGGCGTACATATCTCAATTGTAGGATCGGTATATTTCGCCTCCTCAATCAATTTTATCAACTCATCTTCCTTGTCTTCACTAAGTAGCTCATTTACTTTCAAATTAGGCGCAATATATATCGTACCGTTACTAAACATATCAAGCATCACCTTATTAGCCTCATAATATCGACGCAATGATTGCTTAAAAGCATAAAAACTACTATCTATTCGCTTAACAAGCAATGTTTTCATAATACTTGCCAATTGGATAGAAATAATATCAGCTTTTTTATATTTACTCTTTTTATTAGGTTTTAAATATTTAATTGCTTGATATCTATAGTATTTAAGTCCGTTTATTTTATCACTAAGACACACCATTGTTTTATCATACAAAGCTTCTAACTCAGCATCTAGTTGATAATAAATCTTCTGAGGAGACTTAACATCAGGAAAATGAATATTCTGCTCCTCCAGATCTTTACAATATGCATCATTTTCCATTAAATCTGTGCGAGTACGACGTACTGTCAATGGCTCTACAACCTTAACACGAATTTTCTCATAAATCGCTTTAACCTCTTCCGCAATAAAAGCTAAGTCTTTCTGTTTTTTCAACTTATTATATCTATCAATATGCTCACGGAAGAATCGTTGTAAATTTCCCTCTTCCAAAGTACTATCCTTAGAATCTTGAAATAAATAAACAAGATTGGCTATATCTTCAGGTTTATTGTTAAGCGGTGTAGCTGATACAAGTATCACTTTCTTATCATGTAAACTACCATCATAACGTTTTGTCTTAGTCTTACACAACTTCTGCAATTCATTGTACATTGATGCCGTATCACTTCTAAATTTATGTGCCTCATCAACAATAATCAAATCATATAACTCTGGATTCTTAATCTTATGGAGACTGCCATTAGTTATAATTTTAAAATTATCCAACTTAAACTCTGTAAGAGTATCCTCCCAATTATCTTTCATAGCAGGAGGCACTATTACCAATATATGAGAACGATGTATAGGAAATCCATTAGAAAAAAAGAATTTCTTTGCAATAAGAGCAGATACAATAGTCTTACCTAATCCAACAACATCAGAAAGAAAAAATCCATTATGCCTCATCATCTTAGCATATCCATCATTAACTGCATCTATTTGGTACGACAATTTTTTATACCCCGTAGGTAAATCGGATACAGAGTTAGGATCAAAGTCAATACTTTTACCAAAATATTCTAACAAAAACTTTAAATATACTTCATAAGGCGTGAAATTCTGATTAAGATATGAATCACTTTTTATTTTTTCTATATGTGTTATGTCTATTTCTACAGATTCTTCCCATAACTTTTCAAAAGTTTCTGTAGCAAATTGTATATCATCGTCATTACGTAATTCCACATTAAACTCAAAATTATTTTCTAAACCAGCCTCGGTCAAATTACTAGATCCTGTAATAACCGATCCATAACCATGAGTATGATATACTTCCTCTCGAAATATGTATATCTTAGCATGAATATTTTGTTTTGGATGAATTCGCATAGTTATTCTACCAGTTACTATATCCTCAATAAACTGATACATACCATCCTCAACTTCTTTATCGTATTTTGCTTCTTGTATATTACGTTTTATTTCATTAAAAAACTCTTCCTGAGACTGTTCTGAATTAGGATTAAATAATAAACCTTGCTGATTTGCTTGATAAGTAAGTTTGTCAACATTTATACCAACCAATATACGAATTTTTGGGGTTTGTTGTATAAACTTCCTTATTCGGAAATATCCTGATGCCCGAAAATACCCAACAAGAGCATCAAAAAAATACACTTTTTTATATTTAAATACCCCTTCTATTTTTTCAAGAAGAGTGTTCTCTTTTTCATTTGTAAAAAAGTTTGTTCCCATAGTATTACTTACACAATTAAAACTCCCAATAATCCAATCTTTTATCTCGTCAACATAAATTTAACACTTATACCTACATTGGTATTTGACATTGGGTATGATGTTGAAATATATGGACGATTGGTTTGATGGTCACAGAAGAAACGAAAATTCAACTTCGAACTGAACACATACTCTGCCATAAACTTAATGGTCAATGTTTTGTTACCTGAAGTTGCTTGTGTATCTTCTATCGAATCTAATTTACGCAAAAGTGTTGATATATCTTTGAATGAGAAGTCAAGACGAAGTGTCAAATCGTTTTTCACTTTTTTCGCTGTCTCTTTTAGTTTCAATACCATATCAAAGTCTTTCAATACATAACCGACTCCAACAACCCACTCGTTACTTGAAGCCTCAAGCAATTGATTTGACGCTATATTCAATGTCAAGTTACGTTGTTGCTTATACTCCAACTTAGCTGTCATCGAATTTTTCATAGCCATATCAACCGAAATGAGTGGATTAAGATTTTCTGTAATATTCACACTTGCTATATCGTATGCCGATGATGGTATAGGATTACCTGATGCCACATCACGCACAAAACCAAGTCCATCTTCATTTTCTACATAATTCGAGAATGAAGAATACGAACCAACATTGTACGTACACTGATAAGCATGTTTCAATGTTATCGACTTAAAGTATTTATCTACGCCTTTAATCTTACCTAATCCATCATACGAAATTGACCAGTTAGGCATCATACTCAAAAAGTCTGGGAACAAATTCAATGTTTGTTTATTAACATCTCTATTCGAATATGCCGCCATAAATGCAGGTATCAATACATCTGCCGAATTCAAGTTATAAACGCCATTTTTAGCATCATACATCTTACCTGCCAACGATTCTCCTTCCATAAATCCTTTTGTAGGATACATAGTACCTGCATAACGTTGTTGTAATTTATCTGCTATAACAGCCCTATTTTCAAGGAATTGGTCAAATGCACGACTATGATAGTTATTCTCAGCATTACCTTTTCCCCAGAATGCCGAACCAAGTGCACAATATGTCATACGAAAAGTACCATTAAATGTTGTTGGCATACCATCAAACATATATTGTATTGCCGATTGATCTGTAGTTACTCGCTTAGAATTCAACTCTATCTTCAATCCTGCTATTGGTTCAAGCGATAATTTACCATCAAAGTCTGTCGAGAAATTATATGTCGAAGGATTGATTACCGAATCGTTCATCACTAACCAACCATTCTCTATCGCTTTGTCTATATAATCTTTACGAGGTACACCAAACGAGAAGTCAAGACCAGGTGTCATAACATCATTGGTCATTGTTTGTCCAAAGAATAGTCCTCCATGATTAAATCCTGGCAATACCAACGAACTTGATTCTTTATAAGATATTTGCAATCTACGCACCAACATCAAGAATCTAACAGTAAAGTCAGCCACTTTTTTCGCTGGTTTCTCGATATTTGGATTACGTGTCTCCATCGCAATCTTCAACTTATCTATATTGGTTTTACCCACCAATTCAATATTATTCTTATCAAGTATTTTGTATTTCACTTTCACAGGTTTACCTGATGCATCGGTAAAAATAATATCGAAATTATCACTATTCAATCGGTGAGTTACCTTAAGATTTGCCGAATCTGTTAAATTAACGGTTTGTGTAAATTTCTTAGGAGTAAATTTCGACTGACGACGATTGTTCTTACGCGATGTAAACTTCTGATTTATCTGCTTCAAATACTTCGATTTGTTATACAATGTCTCAAAGTTCATTTGTCCATCAGCCTGCCACATTGCAAGGTTCGAAATCGTATTACCCAATGTCATGCCATCCGCATATTCTACTCCTGTATTCCAATTATATGTTGCACTATATTGTGCCTTAGCGGTAATGAAATCAAGTCCTGGAAATTTATTGATTGGCACATCCCACGACGCAGTAAACACTTGTTGATAATCCAATGGACGACCGCCATGCGCCAAACTTTGAGCCACTGTATCTCGCCAATTATCATATTCATCTGGGAAGAATTTCTTATTTACCGGCGAATACATTGTTTCATCAAAACGTGAATTAGTCGCCGTACGCAACGAGAATTTCAATGACTTCGACAAATCATATTTAAAATCAAAACTACGGCTCCAAGTAAAGTCTTTCATAAACGACAACAACGAGTTCTTTGGATCATAGAAATCCACATACATTGCCCCTGTCAAATCTCTCAATTGTGTCTCTGAATAGCGACGATTCATGTTGATATTCAACGCTATCAACGATGGCTCATAATTGATATTGAAGTCTTTTATAATTTTCCAATTCTTCAATTTGTCGTTATTCTTAAACGGCTCCCATGCTCGTGGCGATGTCGAGAAATTATAGTTAAATTGTCCTGTATATGATCTATTACTATTGCGTTCTACCTCTGGATCAAGGTCTTGTGTTTGTGTATATGCTGCCGATACCGAGAAGTTCGCTGGGTCATAAATCTTCGGAGTTTTACTCTTTATATCAACTTTCATATTCGTCACGTTGAAACTTTCTGTTATATTTCTTGTTGCCGAAAGTGTCAATAATGAGTCTTTCTCCTCTTTGGTTTCTAATGCATCCAATGCATCTTCAAGCAAAATATCTTCATCCAACGGATTATATTTTGGCTTACTATTTTCCACACCATAACTATAATACACTGGTATTCTCACATTTGCTTTATCAGGGAAGAAACGTCCAAAGTCAAACTGAGCTGCAAAATTCACCAAATAATAATCATCCAATCTACGTTCTTGCAATGTCTGTTCTATTCCACCAAAACCTGCTGTTTCATAACGTCCTGCTACACTCACCGACCCTACATCGGAAAGATTAACTGCCAAATTTGCCAATGCAGCCCAACCTCCATCTTCATCGTAATCGGTCAAACGCAACTCATTTATCCACACCTCCACATTCTTAGATGTACGCGATTGGTTACGCACACCGACCAACATTGTCTGTACATCGCCCAAGTTTGGATTACCCACAACCGTAACTTTATTCTGTGGCTTCTCTGGGTCATATTCCGAGAATGGTGTTGACATCGTTCCATTCGTATCTTTTATACGTCTATTCCTATTATTTTTCACTTGTGTAAGCAAATCAAATGGGAAATCAAACATATTTTCCTCTGGCCAAACTGCCTCTCGCTCTGTTATATTATAATGTCCAGCTGGTGTGAGTTTCAACGGAATTTCATATTCATAATAGTTTTGTGTATGATCACTACCTAAACGAATAAACACCGTCATCTCATAATCTTGCAAATTCGAGTCATCACCTATTATCTGCTCTGCGTGCACAAACATTTGCAATCTACGATACATACGCATATCGTAAACTATATTTTTATACACTGCACGTGCATCACCTGGAGCCAAATTCAACACTTTCATCAACATCGCTTGCTCGTTTTGTTGTGTCAATTGTGGCTGACTTGGATCTGTTTGACGACTCACTCCTGGAGGCAATACATAGTTAACTGGCTCTTTATTATCATTTTCCTCAATATTCACAGATGTAACATCTATTGACGCTACAGATGTTGGAGGATTGTCTATTGCAAACAAATCTTTATTGTATCCACGCCATTCACCACGCACCAATTCCAACGTACCAAATCTCAAGTGCATATCATCTTTGAAATTTGTCATGAACATACGCATAAAACGTATGCTCTTGAAATCACGAATTGAGCCTATACGTTTTTCATAATCGCGCACTGGAATTTTGAACTGATACCAAGTTACTTTACTCAACTGACCATTAGCCAAAGTAACCTCAGTTTCAATCTTGTTTACAATATTATTTTTACCAACCTCCATATCGTTTTTTCTCAACGATACACGATATTGGTAGTATTTTTCATACTCATTGAGTGTATTATCTTGGTTAATATCTTCAGCATTAGGCACTGTAGTTGCCGATGTCGAATATCTCTCGTCGCTCAAATCTGATGCTGGAGAGTTTCCTTCCGGACCATTATATCTCTTATAACGCTCCAAAATTGACAACTCATCACTATCATAATCCGAACCTCTGTAATGGTGATAATCATCACTCGCTGGGTCATTTAATGCCGAAAATTTATCTTTCATCAACGCATCTATTGCCGATTGCGACAACACTCCCTTCAAATCTTCTACAAACTTTTTGTATGTATCGAATTCAAACTCATCTTCCGTGCGCAAACCATTATAACCAACATCCTGATATTCACGTGAGTTCAAATCTCCATCAAATGCCAATACTGTCGATTGCACTCGTGGTACACGTCCCCAAGTTGTTCTGTCGGTCGATGTAGAATCTCCATTGATAGGCAATCCATTCTCAAAGAATTTTTTACCATCTTTCAATATATCTTCACTAATATCTCCTAAGTTGAAATACAAATCACCGCCTTCGTGCGCCCCAATTGTATCATACACAAATGGATCCATCATCCAGAACTCAAGATACTCTATATTAGCTGTTTCAAAATCCGATGTCTCTATCTTTCTCATCATACCACCCCATCTCTTCTCTGGATTCAACAATTCTCCTGTCAACGGATTTACATTCAAGTCTAAGTTATATGGTCCACGCTCAGTTGGATAGAAACTTACATTCAACACTGGCAAATACGACGATTGTCCCAATATCGCATCACGATTTGGAAACAACTCTTGCTCTTTTACCTCACGTGTCAAGTGGTTGCTTTGCAAATCTTTATTCCTACGAATATGCTCTGGTGTTTGAGAATTTGAGCGATTAAACACAGTGTTATCTACCGAGAACCAGTTAAATAACGCTCTATTCATTCCATACTCAGTATTATTTGTCTTTGTCGCTTCTGGAAACAATGCGCCTGCTGTAGGATCTGAAGGTGTTGATGCTAAATGCCAATAATATGGATAACGCAAATCTATCGTTGTCTCTGTACTCTCAAAGTCATCTAAATAGGCATAACCAGGATTGTTATCTACCTTTTTGTGACCTGGTATCATGTGCGCAAATTCGGCATTAAACACTATGTTCGATGGTGCTGTTGCATTTATACCCGGTATCGCATCTATTCCTTTTGTCAACCACGCAGCTTCTCCCCTATATGCAGCATTCAACCCCCACAATGTATTTGCTATTGGCTCCGATCCCATCTCTGTTTTCACAACTAATGGCATCTCACTCAAGTGCATAACTGTTGCCCCAACCGAAAAATCTTTCGTAAAGGCATACTCTGCATGTGCTCCCACCAATGTCTTCCGCTGCATGTTAAACATGCTTTGACTCTCCAACTGTACATCGATATTATTCCCCGATGCCAATATTGATTGATTCAAAATTGTAACCGTACCCATTGTATAATCCACGGTATAATCGACATTCTCTGTCAATGTCTGACCTCCCGCAGTTACAACAACCGAGCCTCTTGGCACATTCATCGCATTCAATCGTATAACACTACCCGAACTTGCCTGATACTTACCTGCCAATCTAAATTTATTCTTCTCGGTCAACTCTTGAGCTACTATCTTTGTCGAATCATACAATTCTTGGAAACAATATTTATCCGCTACTACATCATTGGCTATCATCTTCCTCAAGTGTTCTCCAAATGGTTCTACAACTGGGAATATCACACGCCCTGTTGATGAATAAACTGTATATCCTTCCACAAAGTCGAATTGTCCATCTGGCACTGGCTCATTTCTCGAATCCAAACGGTCTAAGTTCATCACTTTCACCAACAACTGATTCTTTATCGCCCCGTCTGGTATATAGTTCACATAAACACCGCTCGAATCGTTCTTATACTGAATATTCAACTTAAATTTCTCTTGTTGCACCTGATTACCACCAAGATAATACACGTTTTTCATCATCAAATCCCACAACGCCGTTTGTGGTGATGTCGCTGTACCTTTCAACAACTTCACAATCAATGCCTGTGGTGCATCTATTCCGTCTGTCGAAAATTCACCCACTTGATATGTCTTACCATTATAAGTATATTCAAATGCCACAGCCAAAACCTCATCATTATTCAACGCCTGGCGCAACGAAATAAATCCTAACTGACTGTTCAACGTATATTCCGACGACTCCAATCTACGCGCACTCTCTATCTTCTCATAATCTTGTCCACCATAAATATCATACATGTTATACGCTGCATCCAATGTCGAATTACATAATTGAATATCACGTACACCACTCAACGATTTCACCTCGTCGTACAACGAGTTCGCCGCATTGTCTGGTTGCATTACTCCGTAGGTATTCCAATGGTCATTATCTATTCTAACACCCTCTGCCAAATCCATAAATGCCACAATATTACGTGCTTGTTCAAAGTTACCTCGCTTATTTGTAACCCAAACTTCACAACGCGTAATAGTTACACCCGACATAATGTGTGGCAATTTCGACATATTTTGGTCGTATGTATCACGAAAATAATGAGCCAAGAAGAAGTGTTTATTTTCGTCATAATTGTCTATCTCAACCTCAAAATCCATCAACTGCGATCCTCCTTTCGAGTTCACATGTTTTGTTTCCGATTGTTGTTGCGACGCTACAGCCGTAATACTCAATTTACCAAATTGCAACTCTGTCTTCAAACCAAACAATGCCGAATTACCCTTTATCAACGACGAGTTCAATGGCAAACTCACATTACCCAAATCTATACTCTTAATTATCTCATCCTCTTTTCCTTGATAATTCAATTTCAACAATTGTTGGTCAAAATCAAACGACGCCTCGGTGTTATAATTCATCGTAAAACCAATCTTATCTCCCACCGTTGCATTCACACTCAATTGTATATTTTCATCAAAATCGAACGTCGTTGTTTTTCTCAATCGCTCTGCCAACGAATAGTTTTGCACATTGTTGTGCTTAATACCAAACGTCAACTCTGCCGAACCTTGTGTTTTCACTTGCACGCCACCAGGACCAAAAATCTTCTCTGCTGGTCCAAGCGAGAATTTCATATCTGTAATATTAAACTTATCTTCATAGTTTTCAGCCGCTTTCTTATTCTTTTCCGCCCAATATTGCCCCATCTGCTGCTTCAACGACATCTGTTTATATTCATCCGGTGTCAATGTAAATGCCGACACCAACTCCTCTTCTCCCATCATCGTTCTCACAATATAATTTCCAGTCACGGGGTCATACTCTATCTTAGTCTCCACATTCGACGGATCCTTCAAATCCATTGGTGCATCCTCTGGCAATGCACCATCTGTAATCTGTAATCTGTAATCTGTAATCTTTTTTACACGTGTTGCCGATTCTGGCGCTGGCACTGGGTCATACATATAATCTTGATGTGCCTCAACATTGTAATATGGCACCTCATCATCTGTAACTACATCTTGTCCTACAGCCCACAATGGCTCAACCACCCCAAGCACCAACCCGAAGCAGAACAACAAAACAACTATCTTCTGAAAATAATTCACGATATCTAATATTTAATGAATAACTAAAAATTAATAATTAAAAACCTACTCCTAATTCCTCATTCCTAACTCCTCATTCCTCATTACATCATAGAAAGCGCCCTCTTAACAATCTTACCCACCGCCATCGTCGCATCCTCTTTCATCAATTTCTCCACCACCTTCACCGATGCAGCCTTCTGGAATCCCAACGCTACCAACGCCGCCACAGCCTCTTCCATATTTTCATTATTAACACTAACACCCAAATTATGCATTGTGCATTGTGCATTGTGCCAATCTTGTCTTTCAAATCAACAATAATTCTCTGTGCCGATTTCAAACCAATACCCTTCACCGACTTAATCGCATTCACATTACCCGTAGCTATTATCTCTTGCAATTCAGCTACCGTAAAACTCGACAAAATCATTCTCGCCGTAGCAGCACCTACACCGCTCACCGAGATTAACAACAAAAACAACTCTCTCTCTGCCTTAGTCAAAAAACCATACAACACATGCGCATCCTCTCGTATATTTTCATAAACATACAATCTCGCAGACGTTTGCCCTTGCAACTCTTGATACGTAACAAGCGACACATTCAACATATAACCAATGCCATTTGTCTCCAAAACACAATAAGTCGGAGTCAAATCCGTAATTTCACCCTTAATATATTCAATCATAATAAACTATAAATTACTATTATTCAAACAATTACCCACTGTTCACAATCCACCACACACAATCTACAAAATTACAAAAAAAAATCCAAACCACAAAATTCAAATCATCCATATTTCCTAACGCAAAAACACTTATTTTATTGCCATTTTCAAACAAAAATCCCAATGGTCTAAAAATCCAAAAAGCAAAAACACACCCAACCACACACATCACCCTACTTCGCTGCACTCGCCCACTACATCAAACAACTCAAAAAGAAATAAAAAAAAGGACTCACCCCAAAAGTGAGTCCTTTTCTATAAACCATCGTCCGTTGACCATTGACCATTGACCGTTGACCGTTTACCTCATAAACAACAACTCCCTATATTTCGGCAATGGCCACATTTCATTATCAACAATCAACTCCAACTTATCTATCTGATAACGTATTTCCTCCAACATCGGAGCTATTCTATCATGATATGCCACAGCCTTTTCTCTCTCAGAATCAATCCTATTTGCCTCTTTCCGAGCCTCTACCAATGCACTAACCCGCTCCGAAATAAACTTCATGCGCTCCGAAATCTCTTCTACCAACTTCACATTCTCTGCTGTCATCATATCACCCTTTTCTCCTACAAACAACTGCCTAATCTTTATTACATTATCCACCAATCGTGTCTGATACTCTGTCACCACAGGTATAATATGGTTCATCGCTAAATCACCCAACACCCTCGCTTCTATCTGTATCTTTTTGGTGTACATTTCCCATTTCACCTCATTCCTAGCCTCCAACTCTGCTCTTGTCATTACACCCACAGATTCAAACATCCCAACAACACTATCTTTCAAATAGTTATCAAATATCAAAGGACACGACGACTCACAATCCAACCCCCTACGCTCTGCCTCTGCTTTCCACTCTTCGCTATAACCATTTCCGTCAAATCTTATAGCCTTACACTCTTTAATATAACGACGTATAACCTTCACTATAGCAGACATTTTCTGCTCTCCTTCTCCTATCAACACATCAACATCTCGCTTAAATTCAACTAATTGACTTGCAACTGCCGAGTTCAATGCTATCATCGCACTTGCACAATTCGCCTCCGCTCCCACAGCCCTAAACTCAAACCTATTTCCCGTAAACGCAAATGGCGATGTCCTATTTCTGTCTGTATTATCTATAAACAATTCTGGTATTTGCGGAATATCTAATTTCATCCCTTTCTTACCTTTCAACAACAATATCTCATCACTCTCACTCTCTTCAAACGCATCAAGCACCTGAGTCAATTGAGCTCCTAAAAACGACGAAATTATCACTGGAGGAGCCTCATGACCACCCAATCTATGTGCATTCGTAGCACTCATAATCGACGCCTTCAACAACCCATCATATTTCCATACTGCCATCAACGTATTGACTATAAATGTTATAAACCTCAAATTTTCTTCTGCCGTCTTACCTGGCGACATCAACATCACACCCGTATCCGTACCCAACGACCAATTGTTGTGCTTTCCACTTCCATTCACTCCCTTAAATGGTTTCTCGTGCAACAACACTCTAAATCCATGCTTCCTCGCCACTGTCTTCATCAACGACATCAACAACATATTATGGTCAACAGCCAAATTACACTCTTCATATATCGGTGCCAACTCAAACTGATTAGGTGCCACTTCATTATGCAATGTCTTTACTGGTATTCCAAATTCCAATGCTCTCATCTCCAACTCTTTCATAAATGCCGCCACCCTCTCTGGTATAGCACCTAAATAATGGTCTTCCAACTGCTGATTCTTACTCGCCTCATGCCCCATCAATGTCCTACCTGTCAACAACAAATCCGGTCTAGCAGCATAAAGTCCCTCATCCACAAGAAAATACTCTTGCTCAACACCCAAATACGCCACCACCTTTTTTGCATCTATATTAAAATATCTACACACATCCACCGCAGCTCTACTCACTGCGCTCAACGACTTCAAAAGCGGAGCTTTATAATCCAACGACTCCCCCGTATAAGCAATAAACACAGTAGGAATACACAATGTATCTCCAACCACAAACACTGGCGACGACGGGTCCCAAGCACTATAACCACGAGCTTCAAACGTATTTCTTATACCTCCATTCGGAAAACTCGACGCATCAGGCTCTTGTTGCACAAGCAATTTCCCCGAAAACTCCTCCATTATTCCACCCTTACCATCATGCTCTACAAAGGCATCATGCTTCTCGGCTGTACCATCTGTCAATGGCTGAAACCAGTGAGAATAATGCGTAACACCCAACTCCGATGCCCAACGTCGCATACCATTAGCCACCTCATCAGCTATTGCACGATCAAGCGGAGCTCCATTATCAATGACATCTACCAACTTATTATAAACATCAATTGGAAGATATTTATACATCTTCTCACGTGTAAAAACATACTTTGCAAAATATTCATTCGGACGCACATTCGGCACATCCACAGGTACAGCTTTCTTCTTAAAAGCCTCTTCCACAACCCTAAACCTTAAATTCGACATAATAAAAAAATACTCAAATATACAATACTCAATACATAATTCCCCATTCCCTACTCCTTATTCCTTATTCCCTATTCCCTATTCCTTGTTCCCTATTCCTTATTCCTTGTTCCCTATTCCCTGCTCCCTATTCCTTACTCCTTGTTCCCTATTCCATGTTCCCTATTCCTTATTCCTTATTCCTTATTCCTTATTCCCTATTCCTTATTCCTTATTCCCTATTCCTTATTCCCTATTCCTTGTTCCCTATTCCCTATTTAAACCACCTCTTCAACGGCACATCAAATCCCGTCTGACGCATATAATTATACGTCGCCACATTCAACCCCTCAGTAAATCTATCCCAATCTGGCTCATTATCAACCTCAAAAGGTATCTCATTATTCGCAAACGGATTTAAAGCCGGCGAAGCCATGGCTTTTTCCGTGAATTCCGTGAATTCCGTGAGAGACAAATCTTCCGTGTGTAACAAAACATGTCTCGCCCCAACCGACTCCGGATTCCGTCCCGACGGACTATGACATGTCATCGCATACCTATGCCAAAACGCACTCTGTATCAACCCTTCAGCAAACAAATCACGCACCCTACCCAACGAGTCATACAACTCTTTCTCGGTCTGTGTTGGGAATCCATACATCAAATAGGTATGCACCATTATTCCATTTGCCGACAAATTACGCATACACTCCGTCGCACTCTCTATCGTAACCCCTTTATTTATCAATTTCAACACTCGTGGCGATGCCACCTCCAATCCTCCCGACACAGCTATACAACCCGACCGTGCCAACAAATAACACAACTCTGCAGTATAAGTCTTATCAAAACGCACATTGGTCCAATACGTTACAACTAATTTCCGTTCTAATATCTCCTCTGCCAACTTACGCAACAACGCCGGCGGAGCCGCCTCATCCACAAAATGAAATCCCGTATTACCAGTCTCCGCAATCATCGTCTCCATCCTATCAACTATTATCTTCACATCGCACGCCTCAAACCTACCGATATAGTCCAAACACGTATCACAAAACGCACATTTCGCCCAATAGCACCCATGCGCCAACATCATCTTATTCCACCTACCATCGCTCCACAACCTATGCATCGGATTCGTAGTATCCACAAAATCAATATATTTCCCCAAATCCAAACCTCTCATCGTCGGCGCCGGCAAATCTCCAAATTTCTCATTCTCTTGCACATCCATCTGCGCAAACTCTACCTTACCATCCTTCAAATATGCCGTTCTCAACAACTCACCTCCCTCTATCAATCTCCTAATAGGCAACTCTCCATCATCAAACGTAATATAATCCACATACTTAAATATCCCAGTATCAGTCATCTGACGCAATTCTGTATTCACATATCCACCACCCATCACAATCTTAACACCCTCATACTTAGCCTTTACATATTTAGCACATTTCAATCCAGCCAACAAATTACCCGGAAACGGCACCGAAATCCCCACCCAATCAGGCTTAACTTCCTGCATTTTCGTCTCAAAAATCTCCAACATCAACTCCTCTATCATATTACCATTTCCCAAAGCCAAGCGTAGCGAGGCTTTTTCTGTGAGTTCCGTGCTTTCCGTGAGAGACAATTTTTCTGTGAGAGACATTTTTTCCAACTCTTCCTCTATCGGCTCAAACGTGGTCAAATAAGTACACAACTTCTCAGCATAACGTATCAACTGAAAATGCTCATCCACCAACTGCACAACATCCACTATATTTTTCAAAAACAAACTACACAAATACTTTGCTCTATCCACCTTACCCGACGTACCAAACGCCCACTCCAACTCTTCTTCATCAGGCAAACGGTGCATATCTTCCCAAAATCTCACATCCGAAAACCTATTAGCCAACTGCAAATCTCGCCCCGACAAAAACTTCATCACAGCCTCCACATTACGCTCATAAAAATGCCTATTCGACACTATTATACGCAACGTCTTGTTCAACTTCAACTCTCGAGCCTCAACCCTCGCCTCCACCAAATCAAACACTCGACCCAATTCCACTCGAGTAAACAATCTATTTATCAACTCAATACCCAAATCCATCTGCTCCGCTTCAATACCCCTACTGCGCAAATATCCCGTCAAATGCGTAATCGACGGATACGGAGTATTCAACTGAGTCAACGGCGGTAATACAAATAAAATCATAACATCTTAATTTATTAAAGATGCAAAGTTACATTTATTTTTGCAAATTCACAACACAACAACACTTTTTCATCTCAAAAAAAAATCATCATTCCAACCGAACTTTCACATTTCAACTTTCACATTTCAACTTTTTTTTATACCTTTGCACTACAAAACAAGAAAAATATGAACAACTCTCAAATATTGTCCCCCTGTCTTAAGGGGACGAGCGGAGCGGAGGGGGTTAACAACTCCAAACTCCTCATTCCTCATTCCCCATTAATAACTATTCTCGGCCCTACCGCCAGTGGCAAAACTACACTTGCCACTCATCTCGCCCTACAATTAAACGGCGAGATTATAAGTGCCGACTCTCGCCAAATCTATCGTGGCATGGACCTAGGAACAGGCAAAGACCTCTGCGAATATACCATCGACGGACATCAAATTCCATATCACCTTATTGACATTCATCCCGCTGGCTACAAATACAACCTCTACGAATATCAACGCGATTTTCTAAAAGCCTACGACGATATTACAACTCGTGGTACTCAACCCATACTTTGCGGAGGTACAGGACTTTACATCGAAGCCGTACTCGGAGGCTACCGCCTACTCGAAGTTCCAGTCAATGAACCCCTACGCCAATCTCTCGAAGGAAAAACGCTTGATGAACTAAGCTTTATTCTTGATACATACCCTAACTATCACCGCCACAATCAAACCGATGTTGACACTGTAAAACGCGCCATCCGCGCCATCGAAATTGCCGACTATTACGCCTCTCACGAATCTACTGAAACCGACTACCCAACTCTAAATCCGATAATAATAGGTGTTGATATCGACCGCGACCTTCGCCGAGAGAAAATCACTCGTCGCCTAAAAACTCGCCTTGATGAAGGTATGCTCGACGAAGTGCAAGGCTTGCTCAATAGTGGCATCCACCCCGACGACCTTATATATTACGGATTGGAATATAAATTCCTAACTCAACACCTAATCGGCGAACTCACATTCGACGAAATGTTCAAAGCATTAGAGACCGCAATCCACCAATTTGCCAAACGCCAAATGACCTGGTTTCGTGGCATGGAACGCCGATGTTACACAATAAATTGGATAAATGCCGACCAAACTATCGAACAAAAAGTCAATCAAGCCCTCGAAATCATTAAAAAAAAGTAGGGACATGGCATGCTATGTCCACTACACCTTATACACAAATACCTAACAATCAACACAAAACAAATAAAACACAAAAAAATCACTAAAACATTTGGTCAATCCACAAAAAAGTTGTAACTTTGCATCGCTTTTGAGGAAAGGAGATTTATCTCTAATCTCTACACTCTAAACACTAAACTTTTTTCGGGATGTAGCGCAGTCCGGTTAGCGCACCTGCTTTGGGAGCAGGGGGTCCCAGGTTCGAATCCTGGTATCCCGACAAAAAATAAAAAATTATGCCGAATGGCAAATAATTGTGCATCATGCATTATGCATTGTGCATCAATAAAACGGGATGTAGCGCAGTCCGGTTAGCGCACCTGCTTTGGGAGCAGGGGGTCCCAGGTTCGAATCCTGGTATCCCGACACAAGTAGAGACGCAATATTTTGCGTCTCTTTTTTGCATAATAATGTATAACTAAATAGCGACATTCGAGTCTCACTACTCGCTACTCGCTTACTAAAAATCTAAAAAAATGGAAGCTCAAGGAAAAGTAATCGCAATCTTAGAAGCACGTAGCGGTGTTAGCAAAGCAGGTCGCGAATGGATGTCTCAAGAATACGTTATCGAAACTCCAGGTCAATACCCTAAAAAAATATGCTTTAACCTTTTCGGTGCTGATCGCATTAATGAAGCTCACATCCAAATGGGCGAAGATATCATCATAGAATTCGACATTGATGCACGCGAATGGCAAGGTCGCTGGTTTACATCTATCAATGCATTCCGCGTAACTCGCCCAGCAGCAATACCAACTAATAACGAACCAATGATGCAAGAACCACCTTTTGCTGCTGACCCTTTTGGACAATCAATGCCACAAGCGCCAGCAATGCAACAATCTCAAGCATCACCATTTGACAACGCACTCCCTAGCGATCCAGGCGATGACCTACCATTCTAAAACTAATACAAAAAAAATGGACGCACAACATTGTGCGTCCTTTTTTTATGTCTTTCTGCCGTTATTTAACTACAAATTTAACCCAACCAGTTGCAGTTCTAACGATATAAACTCCTGTATTCAAATCAGGCAATACTACTGTTTCTGCATCTGCTTTAGATGAATAAACCATGCGTCCTGTAGAATCGTAAATCGCATAATCAACACCAACTTCAAGACCCTGAATTTCGTTATTTACTACAACCATATTCATTGCTGACAACGAAATATTGTCTGTCGTTGTGCTTGGTGCGTAAGTTACCGCTACTGCAAAACGGTCATCGAAACTACCCTTTTCACTATCGAACGTATAAGTCTCGCCAAGATGTAAGCGTGCAAAGTCTTGTTCGTAGGTATCATACAATATCATCGATTCTGCATTTCCCGACACATTGTCCAACGAAATTGTATAACGTCCTGCCTTGCCAACATACAAGCCAACTTTCACAAAAGTATTCTCCATCGGACGAGTATTGAAAGCAAACTCTATATCTTCTTCGTAAGTATAAATCTCGGTAAACGAACGACCTTTTGTAGCAAAACTCAAGAAATCCTCACCTATTACATAACCTTCAGCCGACGCCTCTTCTTCGAAGAAAATACCTGTTTGGTCATCATCCCCTTCCCCTTCTATTCTTAAATAATATTTTTCAGTCGCTGATTTCTCTCTTACCAATCTTGGTGCTGATGATTGAGTTGATGCTGCTGATGCTACTACACTATAATCACCAGCATATTGAACAAAAAAAGTTGCAAAAGGGCCAAAATCACCACTAATATCTTCTTCTTCCCATTTCCCGATTGATTTATTATATCTCGAAATCTTATTAAATCCCACCATACTTGCTTCAACAAATAACGCATTACCAATATAATACCAATTAGCATTCAATTCATCATCCCCTATTGATTCTAATACTTTTTGATATTTATCGGTTATTTTAATAAGCTTACTTGTCGCAACTGATTCAAATTCAAGAGTCACAGTTCTACTATCTGTTGCAAAGTGATATGCTTTACCCTTTTCAAAAACCTGTTCATTTGTAATATAGCCAGTCACCCAAGTATCATTATATCTTTTTTCCGCTCTCGCTTTAGTGTCATACTCTTGATAACCCACACCAGATAAATCTGAAGTAATACACCGAACATCTATAGGAAACGAAATTGGTGTCCAATCCTCACTATTGACCTCAAGTTTTATCGTTGATGCTTTCCAAAAATCACCTAATGGATAAGTAGCTTTAACACCAACAACAATAGGTATCGAAGGAGCATCTAAAAACTCCAATATCTGATTTCTTGTTGTATCTGAAATAAACTCCCACAAATTTTCAACATTAACCTCTCCATTACTACCAAGCATTTCGTCAACAACAGAACCTGGAATTTCTAAAGAAGTCTCCTCGCTACTAGGAGGATAACTAGAATCATTCCATGCAGTTCCATCCGTACCTTGAGACTCTAACTTAGGATCATGCGATCCCATTGACTCTTTAGAATAATAACGCCACTCATTATATTTTGGGTCATATTGAATATATAAATAGGTATTTTCTGCAGATAAAAGATAACCATATCCATTATCATCTTGAATAAAAGATAACCCAGTATTATCAGTACTTAAAGAATAAATCTTACCATGAGCTGAATTATCTAACCCTTTCCTAGAACTAACATTCAAAAATTTTCCTGTAGCCATATTTTGAAGAGTAAAATTCTCTCCCGACACGCTAACTAACCACAACGAATTTTTCAAAACATAACCATCTTCTTCCGCTGTTAATGCTTCTATTTTATCGCCAACTACTACAGCAAACACATCTTCACCAGCAGAATTTTTAGATTGCAATCTAAAGACACTATTATTTTCAGGTTGAGCATACGCCAACACCGACAATAAAAACATCACTGTCATCAAAACTATTTTTTGTATCATATTTTTCATAACAATCTCCTCCTTCTGAATTAACGATTAAAACCTTTAATACGAACTAAAACATAAACTCCTACAAGCAACAACATTGGCAACACAAAATCGCCAATAGGTCCTGGTTCTGCCCAATTACCAGGCAAAGCCTGTGCCATGCCAGTCTCAACTATAGTCTCTTCGCTTTCTGTACTAACGACCTCGCCTCGACTATTGATTGTAGGAAACGAATTGTACGCAACTTTAGTTTCCGTTGTTTCCATTCGTTGCGGAGTTCGTGTATAATAACCATTATTTTGTGCTCCACTCAATACCATGCGACTATCTTGGTGGTATCTTTGTGCTCCCGACACAATCTCAACCCTACGCATCTCTGGTTGCGACACATTATTGCGGTATTGATAACCCACCTTCACATTAGAACGATGAAGATGACGTGATTGATACACATCAACAGGCATTTGAGACGAAAATGGCTCTACCATTCCCGACCTCAATGTAACTCCTTGTTGCACATTTGCAAATCGTGTTCTTTCAAACGCTTGTGCCGAAACACCCATCGCACAAGCTAACAAGACATAACAAATCAACACCACACTCCTCAGAAAAACTTGTCTAAAAAAAGTCTTTCCATAAAAAGATGATTTCATAATAAAAATTAGGTTTTAGATAAATAACAAACAGAATATATTTAGCATGCAAATATAGCAATAAAAATTGGATTTACCCCCCCCCCCCATTAACATTATTTAACTAATTTTTAACATATTAGGAGATAAATAAAAAAAGGTTGAGCAAAAAATAAATTTTATCTCAACCGTTATTCAATACATGTCAAATTTATGTCGATTTTCGATTACAAATTTCACAAATAATATTTATGTTATTTGTGAGTTATTAGTTTTTTTGACGTAAATTTTCGCAAATTTCCGCAAATTATTCGTGAATTAACATGAATTCGATATAATTTTCAGATTACACAGATGTGATTCTTATATCGAACTGACGCAGTTTTAATGGATTTTATTATTCTTAGACAGAATGACATAAAAACATAATTTTCTATTTCATAATGATCTTGCTTTTGCTTTGCAAAATCTCGACTCCAAAGACATATTAAAAAATGTAACTTAAAATCTGTCTTTGTGGGGCTAAGATGAAACTTTAGTTTCAGCGAAGCGTATGTCAAAAAAATAATAATTTGGCATTATGTCATTCTGTCTAACTACTTTTTTAATAAATATTAGTTAATGTAAGTTAGATATAATTTTTATCTCACACGAAATAATCGCTATTAAAAAATATTTTATTACACACACCTCCGTATCAAAAACTTATTAAGCGGACGCACGAGCCGTGCGTCCCTACAGTGAGGAGGCTTTTTATTAAACTGACGCACGAGCCATGCGCCCATACATTGGGGAGGATTTTTGCCAAATTCGCTCTTTTGCTACGCAAAAAATGCCCTACATATTACACTGATGTCATGCGGATTCTTATATCGAACTGACGCAGTTTTAATGGATTTTATTATTCTTAGACAGAATGACATAAAAACATAATTTCCTATTTCATAATGGTCTTGCTTTTGCTTTGCAAAATCTCGACTCCAAAGACATATTAAAAAATGTAACTTAAAATCTGTCTTTTTTCGCTAAGATGAAACTTTAGTTTCAGCGAAGCATATGTCAAAAAAATAATAATTTGGCATTATGTCATTCTGTCTAACTACTTTTTTAATAAATATTAGTTAATGTAAGTTAGATATAATTTTTATCTCACA